>JADFXB010000072.1 GCA_015233935.1 Magnetococcales bacterium
GCATTGCTCCATTGGTAGTTTTTCAGATCGATCCCCTCCTGGGCCATATCCCACAAAGGAGACATCTCCCGCAAACGGCTTACCGACTTGACCAGCATATCCACCACATAGTCCACCTCCTCTTCGGTGGTAAAACGTCCCAACCCGAAGCGAATGGAGGTATGGGCCAACTCTTCATCCACCCCCAGGGCACGCAGGACGTAGGAGGGTTCCAAAGAGGCAGAGGTACAGGCAGAGCCGGAGGAAACCGCCACATCCCGCACCGCCAGCATGAGGGACTCCCCTTCCACAAAGGCAAAGGAAATATTTAAATTGCCAGCCAGTCGATGTTCCATGCTGCCATTGATATGGGCATGGGTGAGACGGGAGAGAAGACCGTTGACCAAACGATCCCGCAAGGCACAAATGCGCTTGCTCTCCTCTTCCATTTCACCCATGGCGATGGCGCAGGCCTCCCCCAGACCGACAATCAACGGAGTGGGCAACGTACCAGAGCGCATACCCCGTTCATGGCCACCACCATGGATGATGGGAGCAATGCGCACCCGTGGCTTGCGCCGCACATAGAGGGCACCAATGCCTTTGGGGCCATAGATTTTGTGACCGGAGATGGAGAGAAGATCAATACACATGCTCTCCACATCCATGGGAATTTTCCCCACCGCCTGGGCGGCATCGGTATGAAAGAGCACCCCTTTTTTCCGACAGAGGGCACCAATCTCGGCAATGGGCTGCAAGACACCGATTTCATTATTGGCGGCCATCACCGACACCAGGGTGGTATCGGGCCGGATGCTCTCTTCTAAAAGTTTCAGATCCAACAGCCCATCTTCCCCCACGGGCAGATAGGTGATTTCAAAACCTTCCGATTCCAGGTAGCGGCAAGTGTCCAACACCGCTTTGTGTTCCGTGGAAACGGTGATCAAATGTTTGCCCTTTTCATGGTAGAAATGGGCCACCCCCGCCACCGCCAAATTGTTGGATTCGGTGGCTCCAGAGGTGAAGACAATCTCCCGCCCGTCTGCATGGATGATGTCGGCTACCTGTTGTCTGGCCTTTTCCACCGCTTCTTCCGCTTCACGACCAAAAGGATGGGAGCGGGAGGCGGGGTTACCGAATTTTTCGGTAAACCAAGGCAACATGGCCTGCATGACCCGTGGGTCCACCGGGGTGGTGGCCTGATAATCCATGTAAATGGGCACTTTCATGACGAGGTCCTTTAAGACAGCCTGATGATGATTGTTTGGACATGACAAAAAGGTAATCCATTCCCTCTGCCATGCAATTGTTTTATCCGTACCCCTTGATTCCCGAAAGAGACGCCAGCTTGTTGACCGTTTTGGTCAAGGTGGGAACCAATCGTTGAATCTCTTCCGGTTTGGTATTCCAGCCCATACTGATACGCAGCAATCCCGACGCCATGGAATGGGAAAAACCCATGGCGGTGGCTACGTGGGAACTACTGGCCTTGCCGGAAGAACAGGCCGATCCGCTACTGACGGCAAGCCCGGCCAAATCCAAGGACATTACCAGGGTTTCCCCATCCATGCCAGGCAGCAGCAAGGCGGTGGTGTTGGGCAAACGTGGGGTTTCCCGGCCCAAAATAACCGCCTGGGGCAGGCTGCGGGTCAAGGCCTCCTCCAGATCATGGCGTAACGAAGATAGGCGTTCCATTTCACTGGCCATATTTTTTTGGCTGGCAAGCAGGGCGTGGGCAAGACCCACCAGGGCTGGGACATTTTCGGTTCCTGCCCGCCGTCCACGCTCCTGACCACCCCCCAGGATGCGGGGTTGCAGGGTGAGACGACCATCCACCAGCAAGGCTCCCGCTCCTTTGGGACCACCGAATTTATGACCGGAAAGGCTGAGCAATTGTACGCCCAAATCAGCCATTTGCACCGGAATTTTTCCCACGGTTTGCACGGCATCGCAATGAAAGGGAATCCCTGCCTGCTGACAAAGGGCCGCAAGCTCTGCGATTGGTTGCAAAACCCCGGTTTCATTGTTGGCGTGCATGATGGAGACCAGGACAGTATCCGGGGTGAGGGCCTGGCCAAGCCCTTCAAGGGAGACTAACCCTTGTTGATTCACCGGCAGACGCACCACTTCCATGCCCTGCTGTTCACAATAGAGGCAGGGCTGCAACACTGAGGGGTGTTCCACCTGGCTGGTAATGATTTTTCCCCGCCAGTAGGTCTGTCCGGCCATGCCCAAAATGGCCAGATTATTGGCCTCACTGCCCCCAGAAGTAAAAATCACTTGACTATCCCGCACCGAAAGGGCGGTGGCCACCTGTCGCCGGGCCATGTCCAGCCCCTCCCTTGCCGACCGCCCCGCACCGTGCACCGAGGAGGGATTGCCCGCCTTGTGGGTGAAGTAGGGGAGCATGGCGTTAACCACCTCCGGTAAGACCGGCGAGGTGGCGTTGTGATCAAGATAGATCATGGGAGTGATCCGTCTCCGGCTTGGAATGGGCAATCAGTCCGCCGAGAGAGACCGATTCCAGATAGTGGTGGATATGTTTTCCCAAATCTTGCCATAAATCGTGGGTGATGCAGCGCGACAGGCGTGGGCAAGGCCCATTGGAGGTATCACAGGCGGTGGCCTGAATCGGTTCATCCACTGCGGAAATAATGGAGGCAACACTGATGGCCTCTGGCTTGAGGGAGAGAATATACCCGCCACCCGGTCCCCGCACACTCTGCACCAGACCGTTGCGCCGCAGTTTGGCAAACAGTTGCTCCAGATAGGAGAGGGAGATGGATTGCCGCTCCGCAATGTCTGCCAGGGATATGGGATTGCCATGGGCATGACAGGCCAGATCCAGCATGGCGGTAACTGCATAGCGGCCACGGGTGGTCAATCGCATGTCGGCCCCTCCCGATGGTCTGTTGGCTTGCTCTCCTGCCAGTTATCCACCCCGCACATGCTGCTGCTTAAATCTTCGCAGTCGGTATCCTGATGGTCTTTTTCCAGGGTGTTGACCCGCCGGTCCAACTGATGCACTTGATCCAAAACACACAGAACCGCTCTGGCCACCGGATCGGGCATATCCTCCATCTGGCCGTAGGGGGCAAACTCGTCTCTTTGCCGGGACATCACGGGACGACCAGGCACCCCCACCATGGTGGTGTCTGCCTGAACATCCTTCACCACCACCGAGTTGGAGCCAATACGGGCGTTAGTGCCTACCGTGACCGGTCCCAATATTTTTGCCCCCGCACCCACCACCACCCCATCGTGCAGGGTGGGATGGCGTTTGCCCTTTTGCCAGGAGACGCCTCCCAGGGTGACGCCGTGATAAAGGGTAACATTATTGCCCACTTCCGTGGTCTCGCCAATCACAACCCCCATGCCGTGATCAATGAAAAATCCTTCTCCAATGCGGGCGGCGGGGTGAATTTCAATTCCAGTGAAAAATCGTGAAATCATGGAAATAATGCGCGCAATGAGATAATATTCCCTTAGCCACAGGGCATGGGCCAAGCGGTGAAAGAGAATGGCGTGAAATCCTGGGTAGCAAAGAAAGACTTCCAGTCCATTACGTGCTGCTGGATCCCGCTCCAGCACCACTTGAATGTCCCTTTTCAGGCGTTCAAACATGGCTTCCCCGACATGGTTGGCTTACGACTAGGGGTAGGGTATACATACTTGACTAAATTAGTCGGGTATTTTAGCAAAAAAGTTGCCGGGGAAAAGCAAAAAAATGGTCTGACAGCAAATCATATTCATTAACATGATATTTTTTGTCATATTTATTGAAAGGACAAGCCATGGAATTTGCTGATATGTTGGGTGGATTGGTGGACTCACCTTTGGTGGCATTAGCCTTGAAGGGAAGTGGGGGGGAATATTTTTATGTCAATCCCACTTTGTGTCGGCTATTGGGAAAGTCGGAAGGGGAGTTGATTGGCAGGAGCAATCAGCACATTTTTCCCCAGGCGGTGAGTGAGGCATTGAATCAGGGGGATGACCAGGTCCTACGGAATAAGGTGCATCGGGTGATTGGTATGCAGTTACCGGCATCGGAGGGGATGCGGTATTGTTTGGCGATTAAGTTTCCAATCTTGGATGGATTGGGGGAGGTGTTCTCGGTTGGAATTCTGGCCGTTGAGCAGGTGGGCCACTTTTGTATGGAGGAGGAGGAGGAGGGGAGTGGGGAGTTAAAGCCTGTTTTTCTTTGTGAAGCCAAACGGGCATTGTTGGAGGCGGAGAAGCGGGCTGTTACCGATCGATTGACGGGTTTGGGCAATCGGCGGGCCTTTGAGCAGGCGGCTTCAGTGGAAATGCAGCGATTGCAAAGATTTGGCCATCCTGTTTCCTTGCTGATTTTGGATGTGGACCATTTTAAGCGGGTCAACGATCGATTTGGTCATTTGGCAGGGGACCAAATATTGGTTGGTCTGATTAACATCACTAAAGAATTATTGCGGGGGACGGACATACTCTGTCGCTGGGGTGGGGAGGAGTTTGTTGTCTTGGCGGCCAACACATCGTTATCGTCGGCCAGGGTGTTGGCAGATCGGATTCGCAGTCAGGTTGCAGCATCCCCTATGGAACCGGTGGGGGCCATTACCGTGAGTTTGGGGGTGGCGGAGTGCAAGCGGGATGAGTCCTTGGAGCGTTGGTTTGAAAGGGCGGATCGGGCACTTTATCGGGCCAAGCAGGAGGGAAGAAACCGGGTGGTTTGTGACCAGACGGTGGATAGTCGGGGCAGTGAGCAGGAGGAGGGGGGCTTTTTGCAGTTTATTTGGAAAGATATCTATTGCTGTGGTCATCCTGTGATTGATCAGCAGCATGAAAGTTTATTTCAGCATGCCAATGGGGTGGTTCGGGCCATTTTGTCCCAGCAGAGCAAGGAGGATATTTTATCCACCTTGGATGGACTGATTACAGAAGTGCGGTGTCATTTTCGGGATGAGGAGGAGATTTTGCAGCAGGTAGGATTTGTGAGCCGGGTGGAGCATCAGCAGGAGCATCAAAATTTATTGGTGCAAGCTGTGCAGATGGTCAACTGTTTTCGCAAGGAGCAGGTGAACTTGGGGCAGGTGGTGCAATATTTGACCTATGATTTAATCCTGGGCCATATGATGAAGACCGACCGGGGATTTTTCCCCTGGTTGCGCAAGCGGGAAGTTGCTGCTTCACAATGACCAAGCCATCGTCATGATATTATTGTCAATAGAATTTGTAATGTGGTAGAGTATTAGAAAGGGAGAAAGCCCATGACTACACTTGCCTTTGATACGTTGAAATTTGCTGAAGCACTCAAGTCCACTGGCTTTACAGAAGAGCAGGCCAAGGGTATGGCCACCGCATTGCGTGATGTCCAGGAGGTCAGTCTGAATGAGGTGGCGACCAAACGGGATTTGCAGGAATCGGAGTTGCGACTGAAGGTTGAGTTGATCCGTTGGATTGTTGGTGTCGCCGCTGGCCAGGCAGCGTTTATCATTGCCATCCTCAAGTTGTTTCCTGCCAAGTAGAGCCGGGGAGAAATTCTCCTCATCTGTTTGGTTTCTATCGGGCATAGAGCAGTGTCGGCTTTTCTTCCTGGTGGGGTGCCCGTTTGAAAAGTTCAGTCGCTTGTCCATTCCTCTCCCAAAGCCTGGGCTTGTTGCAGTACCAGTGCGATGGCGGCTTCCTGCTGGTCTGGGGGATATTTGTATTTGCGTAGAATGTTTCTTACCATTATGCGCAATTTGGCCCGGACACTTTCACGGGAAGACCAGTCCACAGTGATATTTTTCCGCAGCTTTTCGGTTAGCTCCTGAGCAATTTTTTTCAGGGTCTCATCCCCCAGTTCCCGGACGGCTGACTCATTATCGGCCAGGGCATCGTAGAACCGGATTTCATCCTCTGTGAGTCCAAGCTCCCCTTCCCGGTTGGCGGCTTCCCTGAATTTTTTCGCCATGGCGATCAATTCTTCAATCACCTGGGCGGTTTCAATCGCCCGGTTTTGATAGCGTTTGATGACGTTGGTCAGTAGTTCGGAGAATTTTTTCTCCTGGACCAGATTGCGGGAAAAACGGGATTTGATTTCCCCGTTCAACAGTCGCTCCAGCAGTTCAACGGCCAGATTTCGTTCGGGAAGATTTTGTACCTCCGCCAGAAATTGTTCATCCAAAATGCCGATATTGGGTTTTTCCAATCCAACGGCGTGGAAGATATCCACCACCTGCTCGGAGACCACGGCGGAGTTGATGATTTGCCGGATGGCCAGTTCCTTCTCTTCATCGGTCCATTTTTTCTGGCTTAGCTCTCGTTTGCTTAGGATGATCCGCACCGCCTGCAAAAATGCCACTTCCTCCCGCACCGCCTTGGCCTCATCCAGGGTGCAGCAGAGGGTGAAGGCTTTGCTCATGGCCAATGTTTCATCGCAAAACCGCCTTTTGCCATCCTTTTGACC
Source organism: Magnetococcales bacterium (assembly GCA_015233935.1). Lineage (GTDB taxonomy): Bacteria > Pseudomonadota > Magnetococcia > Magnetococcales > JADFXB01 > JADFXB01. Next base: position 6,407 of record JADFXB010000072.1, read on the forward strand.
CAGAATATGATTGGCGGCACCCGCCAACCTTTTGAGGCCGGTGGTGAGGAAGTCGCTGTAGTCGTACCCGTGCAGCATTCCGTGGATGATCTCCAACTTTTCCAGCAGGATGGCCAACGCTTCGACGGTATCCACCGCTGGCCGACCACGGCCTTGACTGTTGGTGTACTCCTTCAAGGCAAGTTGCAGCTCATTGGCAATGCCGATGTAGTCCACCACCAGGCCGCCCTGCTTATCCTTGAAGACACGATTTACCCGTGCAATGGCCTGCATCAAGTTGAGACTTTTCATCGGTTTGTCGATGTAGAGGGTATGCAGGCAGGGAACGTCGAACCCGGTCAACCACATATCCCGCACAATAACCATCCGCAGGGGATCTTTGGGATCCTTGAACCGCTTTTCCAGTCTTTTCTTGACTTGCCCCGTGTAGATGTGGGGGCGCAGGAGGGCTTTGTCGCTGGCAGAACCCGTCATGACAATTTTGATGGCTCCCTTTTCCGGGTCTTCATCATGCCAGTCAGGATGCAATTTAATGATGGCGTTGTAGAGATGGACACAAATTTCCCGACTCATGGCCACCACCATGGCTTTGCCGGTCTGGGCCTTGTCGCGCTCCTCAAAGTGGGCTGTCAGGTCGTTGGCAATGCTGGTGATGCGGGGTTCTGCTCCCACCACCTTCTCCAAGGCGGCCCACCGGCTCTTCAGCTTGTTTTGTTGGTTCTCTTCTTCATCTTCCGTCAGTTCATCCACTTCAGCATCGATCTTGGGTATCTCTTCCGGTTTGATGGCGAGTTTGGCCAGCCTGGATTCAAAATAGATGGCAACCGTCGCCCCATCCCTTTGGGCCTGTTGCATGTCGTAGATGTGAATGTAATCGCCAAAGACGGCGCGGGTGTCCTTGTCTTCGGAGGAGACAGGGGTTCCGGTGAAGGCCACAAAGGTGGCATTGGGCAGGGCATCCCGCAAATGTTGTGCAAATCCCACCTGGAACTTTTCCCGCCCCGGTTTCCCCTTCAGAGAGGCGGAGAATCCGTATTGGGTGCGGTGGGCTTCATCCGCCATGACCACAATGTTGTGACGCTGGGAGAGTTGGGGGAAGGTGTCTTCATCTTCACCCGGCATAAATTTTTGGATGGTGGTGAAGAGGATGCCACCGGATGCGCGATTTTTTAGTTTCAACCGCAGGTCTTGCCGTGAGGTGGCCTGTATGGGTTGTTCCCGCAATAAATCCTGGGCCAGGGAGAAGACGCCGAACAGTTGCCCGTCCAGATCGTTGCGGTCGGTGATGACCACGATGGTGGGATTTTCCATGGCGGCTTCCTGCATCACACGGGCGGCAAAACAGGTCATGGTGATGCTTTTGCCGCTGCCCTGGGTATGCCAGACCACCCCTCCTTTGCCCTTTTCTTTTTTGTCTCTTCCAGGGCGGGATGCCTTCACCACCTGTTGAATGGCGGTGCGCACCGCATGGAACTGGTGATAACCGGCAATTTTTTTCACCAGGATGCCATCATCCTCAAAAAGAATAAAATATCGAATATAATCGAGTAAATAGACTGGAGATAACAAGCCACGGACCAGGGTTTCCAACTCGTTGAACTGCCCCAACGGGTCCACGGTGGTGCCATCGATGGTGCGCCACTGCATGAAGCGTTCCCGGTCGGCGGTGAGGGAACCCAGGCGGGCTTCGCTGCCATCGGCAATGACCAGAATTTCATTGTATTGAAACAAATCGGCAATTTGTTCTTTGTAGGTTTGGAGTTGCGCGAACGCCTGCCAAATGTCTGCATCTTTATCGGCGGGATTTTTCAACTCCACCACCACCAGGGGCAGCCCGTTGACGAACAGGACCATATCCGGTCTGCGGGTATGGCGTGCTCCCTTGACCGAATATTGATTGACCGCCAGCCATTCATTGTTGCCGGGGGTGTTCCAGTCCATGAGTTGAACGAAATCCCCACGGGTTTCCCCATCTTTCTGGTATTGCACCTTCACCCCACCCACCAATTGCTGGTGAAAGTGGCGGTTTGCCGCAAGCAGAACCGGAGACCCCAGATTCACCACCTGCTTGAGGGCATCCTCTTTGGCTGTGGAAGGCAGGGAGGGATTCAAACGGTGGATGGCTGACCGGAGGCGGTCGATGAGGAGTATCTGGCGGTAATCCTTGCGCTCCGGTGAACCTCCCTCCGGGGCTATTTCCGGTCCGTGGAGATGGGCATAGCCCATTTCTCCCAACCACCCCAGGAATTCCTGTTCCAATTGCTGTTCAGTCATGGCGTTTCTTCAACCTCAGGTAGACGGAGTTGACCGGAGATGAGGCGGGGGAGGAGGGTGTCACGGAGGGTGGTGAGGGTTTGGGAAAATAGATTATTTTCCATTATCCTTATTAATAATGGTGAGGTAAAATTATGGAAAGCTTCCATAATAGAGTTGTTTGATAGTATGCATTTGATGCCCATTATTTCCTCAGGACGTACAGCAGGATAAGCTCCACCATCAGCCAAGTGAGCTAGATATTCAATATTTGCTTTTTGCGTAGAAGTTAAAAATATTAATTCAGTATAATATTCTTCTTTAGGGCGTAATACGGCAAAACCAGTGCTGGCAGTTAAATTCTTTATTGGATTGTAAATAAACGCAAATGAACGGTTTCCTGGGCGTACAGTACCAATAATGGTATCTCCACTCCGCAACACTCTTCTTGCACGGCTCGGAGCATTGTCAAATAAATATTCCGAAATATTTGAAATGATATTATCTTTAGTGTTTGATAAATCAATGTAGGATAATGAATATGGATGACTTTTTGCCGTCCATGATTCTGGATTTAATAAGGCAACATCAGAAAGACTCCCAACCCTCCACCCCTTCGGAATCAATCCCAACTCCGACTCTTCAAAGTTGTCTGGGAATAGATCGGCGGTGGCTTCATCCATGCCTTCAGGCGCGAGGCCCTGCTGCTTGGCGTGTACGGGGTCAAAATCGATAAACCAGGATTTGAACAGTGCCTGGGCGATGGCTTCAAGGGTGCCGTTGATTTCACGTAGAAGGGTGATGCGGTCGTCAAGAGCACCCAACAAACTGGCAATTTTATTCTGCAAAGAAATTGGAGGTAATAATAGTTGAATGTTACGTAACGATTTTAATGGAGTGGCAATGCCAGGTGTTCCAACTTGAGAGGCATTCATCAGTAATGATGCACGCCCAATCGGACTCCTGAAGAAGTACATCAAATAAAGAGAATCAACCTTGTTTTTGCAGGGTGATAGTTTCATTAAACTTGTTGATAGGATGTATTTGTTACCATCATCTGGTGTAATCCCGACAGTTCCAATGTTTCCTCGATGAGGAAATACCAAGTCGCCTGGTTTCAAACAACAACTAGATAATGAGTTAGCTGTTTTTTCAGATACGTAAACATAATTCCCATCAAATTTTTTATCTCTCGATATATTATTTCCACGGATAACTCTTACCCCAGACTGGACGTATAAGTCTGCCTTCATACGGGAGCCAAAAGGACCAATAGTAATTGAATTTGGATGAGATGCTGCAATATCTTCAATTTTGGTCAAAATCCACTTGTTGTTTAAATTATTATAATAATTATTTAAAATTCTCTGCACCACCACCTTCTCCCCCTCAATGATCTTCCTAAACGATTCACTGGTCGTGGCCCAATCCACCACATCCACCTTCCAGGGCAAATCCGACTCAGAGAAATCCTCCAGCAAATCGGCCTTCAGCCCAAGATCAAGAGGCTGGTGGGAAATTACGCACAAGTCCAGGTCCGAGAATTCCTTCGCTGTCCATTTAACGCGGGAGCCAAACGCCCACACCTCATGGTGGGGAACATGTTTTTTGAGAATGTCCAGTACAGTTTGCAGGTGGTCCGGGCGGATGTCTATGGGGGGGTGTTTGCTCACATCTTGCCAATTTTCTTTTGCAGTTGTTCCAGAAGATAGCGGGCCTCCTCCAGAAAGGCTGGAATGGACTGAACCACTTCCATGGCTATCGGTTCATCATAGGTGTGACTGGTTTTTTCCCTGCTCTCCCGGTATTTTTTCCAATCTGCCCAATTTCCTAATAGTAGATTATACTCATTTCCCGTGCGGATCAAATCGGAAAAGGGCCTATCGGCAAATAGTTCTGGTGAAGCAGATACCAGCATCAGAAATTTTTTCAGGGTTTTGTGGCTGACTTCGTAGGTAAATTCAAATCGTTGAATCAGCCCGTCCCGAATCTGAAGATCGGAAACATTCTGTTGATAACGGCTCAAACCTTCATCGAGTCGCTGAACCGCTCTTTCCAAGGGTGACAGGTCCAATGGTTCCATCATGGCCATCAAAATTCATACCCCAGGGTAGCCAATTTTTGCCGAATCAACTGGTCCAGCTCTGCCCCCCTGGCCATTTGCTCCCCCAGCTTTTCCGTCAACTTGCCCATCTTCTCGGCGAAGGCTTCATCATCCTCTTCCACCTCCTCGGCCCCCACATAACGACCGGGAGTCAAGACATGTCCATGTTGGGCAATTTCCGAGATGGGGACACTCCGGCAAAAGCCGGGGGTATCCTGGTAGCCAGCACTCCCCCCACGCCAGGCCGCCACCGTATCCCCAATCCGGGTGATGACCTCATGGCTCAATTCTGCCTGGGAACGGCTGATCATCTTTCCCAGCTTGCGGGCATCGATAAACAGCACCTCCTGCTTGCGGCTCCTCTTTTGCTTGGCCAGGAACCATAAACAGGCGGGAATCTGGGTGTTGAAGAAGAGTTGACCCGGCAGGGCCACCATCACCTCCACCACATCGGCTTCCACCATGGCCCGGCGAATCTCCCCTTCACTGTTTTGGGCAGAACTCATGGAACCATTGGCCAACACGATGCCAGCCCTTCCCGTGGGCTTCAAGTGATAGAGCATATGTTGCAACCAGGCATAGTTGGCATTCCCCGCCGGAGGTTCCCCATAAATCCAGCGCGGATCACCTGCCAGGGAACCATGCCACCAATCACTGACATTGAAAGGGGGATTGGCCAGAATGAAATCAGCTCGCAAGTCAGGATGTTGATTTTTGGTGAAGGTGTCCGCCGGTTCGCGGCCCAGGTTGCCGTCAATCCCCCGAATGGCCAGATTCATGGCCGCCAATCGCCAGGTGGTGGGGTTAGACTCCTGGCCATAGATGGCGGCATCTCCCCTCTTGCCCCCATGGGCTTCGATAAATTTTTCACTCTGCACAAACATGCCCCCAGACCCACAGCAAGGATCGTAAACCTTGCCATGATGGGGAGCCAGCACCGCTACCAGGGTTTTGACGATGGAGGAGGGGGTGTAGAATTGACCACCCTTTTTGCCTTCCGCGTTGGCGAATTGACCCAAAAAATATTCATAGACCTGGCCAAGAACATCCCGTGCCTGTCCCGCATCCGTGTTGAATCCGATGGTGGAAATCAGGTCTATCAACTCTCCCAACTTGCCATCGGGCAGTTGAGCACGGGCGTAGCGTTTGTCCAGAACTCCCTTCAATTTGGGGTTTTCAGCTTCAATAAGGGCCAGGGCATCATCCATCAACCGGCCAATCTGCGGTTGCTTGGCGGAGGAGCGAAGCGTCTGCCAGCGTGCTGCTTCAGGAACCCAGAAGACGTTGGCTGCGGTGTAGTAATCCCGCTCTTCCAACTCCTCCTTGAGGCTTGCTGGCGTGGCATCCGAAAGGTGGAACTCATCCTTTGGATCCATGAATCTGCGCTGCAACTCTTGTTGCCGACTGCTGAAAGTATCGGAAATGTATTTGACAAAAATCAAACCAAGCACCAAATGCTTGTATTCCGCCGCATCCATATTGGCCCGCAGCTTGTCCGCTGCCGCCCATAAAGTTTTTTCAATATCTTCAAGCATATGTATTGACAGCCATTGCAAGTGGTAACCAGCCCCTTAAGGCGGGGAGAAAATATTCCCCGCCTTAAGGGAATTCATCAGTGCCGGAAGTGGCGATAGCCGGTGAAGACCATGGCCATGCCATGTTCATCGGCGGCTTCAATCACCTCCCCATCCCGAACCGAACCACCCGGTTGAATGACCGCTTTCGCCCCTGCTTTGGCTGCCGCATCCACCCCATCCCGGAAGGGGAAGAAGGCGTCGGAGGCCAGCACGGTTCCGGTAATGGGATTGTCCAGACGACCGGCAGCCTGGGCGGTCTCCTGGGCCTTCCAGACGGCGATACGGGAGGAGTCTACCCGGCTCATCTGGCCAGCACCCACCCCCACGGTGGTGAGATCCTTGACATAGACGATGGCATTGGACTTCACATGTTTCACCACCTTCCAGGCAAAGAGTAAATCCCGCAACTCCTCTTCGCTGGGTGCCCGCTTGGTCACCACCTTCAGGTCTTCCATACGTAAGACGGCCAAATCCCGTTGCTGCAACAGCAGGCCACCCACCACCCGTTTCATATCCAGGCCACTGGGGCTGGCGGTCCCTTTGGGGGCTTCCAGCAGGCGCAGGGCGGTTTTGGCGGCAAAAATGGCGCGGGCCTCTTCACTATAGCCAGGGGCAATGACCGCTTCCACAAAGGTGGTGGTGATCTCTTTGGCGAGAGCCGCTTCCACCGGACGGTTGAACGCCAGGATGCCACCAAAGGCCGAGGTGGGATCCGCCGCACGAGCGTTCAGATAGGCCTGCACCAAATCCTCATGGCTGCAAACGCCACAGGGGTTGGTGTGTTTGACAATCACCGCCGTGGGTTCATCAAACTCCCGCACCAGTTCAAAGGCCCCGTTGGCATCGTTGATGTTATTAAACGAGAGGGCCTTGCCTTGCAGCACTTTGGCGTTGGAGACCGAAGGCTCCTCCACCTTGGATTCCACGTAAAAAGCGGCAATCTGGTGGGGATTTTCGCCATAGCGCATCTCCTGCACCTTGTTGACCTGCATGGTGAAGGTGTCGGGAAACAGGCCGGGGTGTCCCTGTTGGTCCAGGCTGGAGAGCCAGTTGGAGATGGCTCCATCGTAGGCGGCGGTGCGGGCAAAGGTTTTTTTGGCCAGGCGAGCGTTGGTGGCTTCGCTCACCGCCCCATCGTTGGCGGCCATCTCCTCCATCACCAGTGCATAATCGGCAGGATCGGTGATGACGGTGACAAAGCGGTGGTTTTTGGCGGCAGAGCGCAACATGGAGGGACCGCCGATATCTATGTTTTCGATGGCCTGTTCCAGGGTGCAGCCGGGTTTGGCCACCGTGGCTTCAAAGGGATAGAGGTTGACCACCACCATATCGATGGCCTCAATACCGTGCTCAGCCATCTGGTGGGCGTGTTCCGGGTTGTCCCGAACACCCAAGAGACCGCCATGGATACGGGGATGCAAGGTTTTGACGCGCCCGTCCAGCATTTCGGGAAAACCGGTAAAGTCGGCCACTTCGGTGACGGCAATATTGTTTTGACGCAGCAGGGCTGCCGTGCCGCCGGTGGAGAGAATGGTCACTCCCCGTTCTGCCAATGCCATACAAAAAGGTGTCAAACCGGTTTTATCTGATACGCTGATCAAGGCACGTTTTATCAGGGCCATCTTTTTATTACTCCAATGGAAACATAGGGTTGAACTTGTGCAAGGGGCCATTCCCCGCCCCAATCCGCCATTATACTCTGTCCATCCGGGCAAAAAACAGGTTCCATCAACAAAAAAGCCGCCCTTGGTTGCAGGGCGGCTTGAGTGAGATGATCAAAATGCTGAGGGAGGGTTAGCCAGCATAGCGAGAGGCCACAAAATCCCAGTTGACCAGTTTCCAGAAAGCTTCCACATACTTGGGCCGGGCGTTACGGTAGTCCACATAATAGGCGTGTTCCCATACATCACAGGTGAGAAGGGGAACCATGCCCTGGGTAAGAGGAGTAGCAGCATTACTGGTGGAGACCAGGTCCAGACCACCGTCCGCAGTTTTCACCAGCCAGCCCCAACCAGAGCCAAAGGTGCCAACCGCCACTTTGGTGAAGGCTTCCTGAAAGGCAGCCAGAGATCCCCATTTTGCAACGATGGCATCCAGCAGGGCACCAGAAGGTTCCGCTCCGCCGGGGGCGCGCAGGCAGTTCCAGTAAAAGGTATGATTCCAAACCTGGGCCGCATTATTGAACATGCCACCACTGGATTTCATGACAATTTCTTCCAGGGAGCTGTTTTCAAATTCGGTACCGGCAATCAGGTTATTCAGGTTGGTAACGTAGGTTTGGTGGTGCTTGCCGTGATGGTATTCCAAGGTTTCCCGCGAGATGTAAGGTTCCAGAGCATCTTTTTCAAAGGGAAGGGGAGGAAGGACATGAGCCATTGATCTTCTCCTGAAGGATTTGGTGTATGCACTTATTATGGGAATTTAGATTTAGTCTAATCTGAAAGGTTCCCAAAATTTCAGATAGACGAACCATTGTACGCTTCATACAAATTTTAAGCCATTGAATTTGTTCTATTGGGTAATTGCCCCTATTCGTTTCCAGTACCCCAGACAAAAAAACCTCCCGAAGCGAACTTCGGGAGGTATACAATTTTACCCACACTTAGGAAAAGATGCCACAACTTCGGGAAGCAATTCCCGAAACCATTAACCCCGTTGTTTCAGCCAGTTGGCGATGTAGGGGGGAATTTCTTTTTGGGCGGTGCCACTCACATAGATACCGATATGGCCACCTTTGAAGGGATATTCGGTGTAGTCCTTGGACGTTACCTTTTCCTTCAGGATCAAGGAGGCGGGAGGCGGCACCAGGTGATCTTCCGTGGCGTAGACATTCAGCACCGGCATGTTGATGCGGGCCAGATCCACCCGTGAGGAGCCGATGAAGACCTCGCCTTTGATCAAGGCATTTTTCTGGTAGAAATCTTTGATGAACTGACGGAAGGCTTCACCAGCCTGATCCGGGGAGTCAAAGATCCATTTTTCCATGCGCATGAAGTTTTTCAACTTTTTCTTGTCATCCATGATTTCCACCAGGTCGATATACTTTTTACCGGTGAGCTGGAAGGGTTTCATGGTGAGGAAGGTAAAGTTGAGCATTTCACCGGGAATATTGCCCAGGGTATCCACCAGCAGGTCCACGTCCATCCCTTTGGCCCAGTGGCTCAACATATTGCCAGGGGTATGGAAGTCCACCGGGGTGACCATGGTAACCAGGTTGCGCACTTTGTCCGGGTGGAGGGCGGTGTAGCAAAGGCTGAAGGTTCCACCTTGGCAGATGCCCAGGACATTGATGCGGAAGAGACCATGTTTTTCGCAGATGACATCCACGCAACGATGGATATAGCCATCGATATAGTCTTGCAGGCCCAGGTAGCGATCTGCGCCATCCGGATAACCCCAGTCGATGAGGTAGACATCCATTCCCTCGCGAAGCAGACCCTGGATCATGGAGCGTCCATCTTGCAGGTCAGCCATATAGGGACGGTTCACCAGGGCGTAGACCACCAGCACGGGCACCCGGAAGGGTTTTTCTACTTGGGGAACAAAATGGTAGAGAACCATTTTATCTTCCCGGTAAACCGGTTCCTTGGCACTGACGCCCACATCAATGGGGCCAAGTTCGCTCAAGGTTTTCATCCCGTTGGCCAGCTTCTGCTGGAATTCGGTCACTTCCTGGAGGACATTCTCGGCTTGAAAAGACAAGGGAAACACGGTTTATGCTCCTTCGCTCTGAGGTTTGGCGCGGGTGGTACGGGGACGACGGCTGGCGGCGCGGGCTGGGTCTGCTTTGTCATCGCCTTCCCCCAATTCGCCTTCGCCTTCCCCTTCGCCTTCACCCTTGTCGGTTAAGGATTCTTGCATCTGCTTTTTCAATTTTTCCAGCTCGGAGCGAAATTCTTTGATGGGCAGTTGCTCAACATTTTCCTTGAGGGCGGCAACTTCTGGCTCCACATCCTTTTTCTTCAGGGTACGAATTTCGTCTTCCAGGGCACGCACCCGCCGCTTCAATTCCATGATATTCAGGTGAGCGGTATCCAGTTCGGTACGGCTGGGCATGCTCATGGCCGTCATCATCTCTTCCATCACCATTTTGCTTTGATTTTTAATCTGCATCATGGCGTTGATGAGACGGGAGTTGGCTCTGGGGTAGTCTTGGGAAATGGCCAGTTCACCGAAGGCCTCCTCACCACAGTCCACCATCAGGCTGTACAGCTCTTTCAGGGAATGAACAGGCTTGTCGCTGGCCCCTCTCTCCAACAGCCGCTTGTGGATCAGGTCCAGGGCTT
>JADFXB010000073.1 GCA_015233935.1 Magnetococcales bacterium
CGCCGTAGCCGCTTCCTGGTGATCAACTCCCCCTCCAACCCCACCGGTGCCGCCTATACCAAAGAGGAACTGGCCGCCCTGGGCAAAGTCATCCTGCGCCATCCCAAACTGTGGGTGATCACCGATGACATCTATGACAAAATCGTCTTCGACGACTTTAAATTCTACAACCTGCCCATGGTGGTGCCCGAACTGAAAAATCGTACCATCGTGCTGAACGGACTCTCCAAAGCCTACTCCATGACCGGCTGGCGACTGGGCTATGCCATCGGCGACCCCACCATCATCGCCGCCATGGAAACCATCCAATCCCAAAGCACCTCCAATCCCGTCTCCTTCGTGCAAAAAGGGGCTGTTGTCGCCCTCTCCGGTCCCCAGGATTTCATCGGCACCATGGTGGCCGCCTTCAAAGAACGTCGGGATTATGTGGTCGACCAGTTTAACAGCATGCCAGGCATCACCTGCCGCACCCCGGAAGGAGCCTTCTACGCCTACCCCAATTGCGGCGGACTCATGGGCAAAAAAGGCCCCGATGGCAAAAAGATTAAAAACTCCCTGCAACTGGCCGCATTGATGCTTGAAAACTACGGTGTTGCCGTGGTTCCCGGCTCCGCCTTCGGCATGGATCCCTACTTCCGCATCTCCTACGCCACCTCCATGGCCAATCTGGAAAAAGCCATGGAACGCATACGCGCCATGGCCGAACAGTTGACCGCTGCCTGATACTTCTTCATCTCACCCGCCCCCGCAAGGGCGGGTGAGAATAAATCAGGAAGAATGCAACGAACGACGATAGGCCATGGTGTGACCACCACACGCAAACTTGCCACCATTGTAAGGAACAATGGCCTCCTCCACCAAACGGATCCACCTTTCACGCGGGTTGATGCCCTTACGCAGTGAACCATCCGGGGTGGGATAGGCCGCATCCGTGTGCTGATACCGCACCCGCACCACCACCACCCCTGGGTTGCGCCGTACCAAAAATTGTTGATTAATATCCAACTGATGCTCCTTACCCCACTGACGCAGCCGTGCCAACTCGGTACTGTCCAGGGGTTGCAACAAAAACTGCTCCACCTCCACATTGGGGTTGGGCTTGCAGGTGGAAAGCAAGGTGAGACGACGATCCTGCTGGGAAGCAATGTAGATGGTTCCTGTCAATCGCTCCCTGGAGATCAACTGTCCGGCAAGAGCCGCAGCAGTCCGTCTTCCTGCAGCATTATGGTAAAAATTAAAATATTCCAGAAACTTACGCTCCATGATTTCAACAAAATCTTCCCCATGCTCATAGAGGGTTTTTTCCAGATAATTTAAATGCATCCCCAGATTGCACAAAGCGTTTTCCGTCAGACGTTCAATCTTGACGTGAAAATTGGTCAGTTCATAATCGGGCGCATCCTCTGGATCGGCAGCATTTTGTATCAGTAACGAAAAATCCAGGGGCAACATTATGCGCATCAAGTCCTCAAAACCATCATCCAACACCCGGCGCATGGATGGTTCATAGGTTTCCATCCCTTGCAAATCTGGGGCTACCGACAAAATATTCCCCTTGAGCATGCGGTTGGAAGGACGACAGCGAAAATGTTTACGTAATTTGACAGGTAAGACATCTTCCAGGAAGACGACCAGGGCGTTATTATGGAGCGTGTACTCCTTGGTAGGGGTAACCGAGCCAGGCCGCAAGGAGTTGGCAGGCACAAAAGGGTAGGGTTTGCGCGCCTGGACAAACTTTTGGTACGACTCCACCAGGATATAGCGAATCATAAACTGGGTGATCTTGTTACGCGCTACCAAATAGGCAGAGGGCTGCTCCCCCTCCTGCTGATCGCAACACAAATCGATTTTTTTATAGGTATGGATCATGGTACATCACCATCGTTCAAACACAGTCATCCCATTGCTGAAATACAACCCTGGCATGGTAGCTTTCCCACATCATCCTTGACAAGGATTTTACAAACATAAGACGGAAAAATAAGGAAATCTATGGCACTGCTCTCTGATATTGAACATCATCTTAATCAGGTACTGGATAAGGATGCCATTGCCGACTACACCCCCAACGGTGTGCAGGTGCGGGGATGCCCACAGGTTGATCGGGTGGTTACCGGGGTATCCGCCAGCTTGGCCCTTTTCCAGGCGGCGGTCAGCCAACAAGCCCAGTTGGTCATTGCCCACCACGGATTGATCTGGGACAAAGAGGTGAAGATTGTCGAGGGAAGTTACAAACAGCGGCTCAAACTGCTGTTGGATCACGATATTTCTCTGCTATCCTACCACTTGCCCCTGGATCGCCATCCCCAATTGGGTAACAATGCCCAAATTCTCCACCGCCTGGGATTGGCAACCGGGGAACCCTTTGGCAAATATCGGGGCATTTACCTCTCCCGCTTGGGCCACTGGTCTCCAGGCAAAGAAATACAAGAGGTGGTTACCCTGGTGAATAAAGTCTTTGGTGGTCTGACCCACCTGTTGCCTTTTGGTTCCCAAACCATTCAAACAGTGGCAATATGCAGTGGCGGGGCACCGGAATTGATTTTCGAGGCGTTGCAGGCCAAAGCAGATTTGTTCCTGGTGGGAGAGGCCTCCGAACCCCTCTATCATATCGCCCGTGAAGAGAAAATCAACGTAATTGCAGCAGGTCACCATCGCACGGAACGGTTTGGGGTGATGGCCCTGGGTGAACTGTTGGAAACCACCTTTGGCGTCCAACACCATTTTGTGGACAGCGACAACCCGGTATAGGAAACCCTGGTCATGCCTCTTGCAGCCATCGATGCCAAAACCCGACTGCTGGCGGTATTGGGTGATCCCATTGGCCACTCCCTCTCCCCGGCCATGCACAACCTGGCTTTGGAATGGTTGGCGGAGGCGGGAATCCCCCTCAATTATCGTTATCTGGCCTTTCACGTTTCCCCTGAACGCCTGGCCACCACGGTACGGGGGCTGGCGGCCATGGGATGCCGGGGCTTTAATGCCACCATTCCCCATAAAGAAGCCCTCCTCCCCCTCATGGATGGATTGACCCTGGAAGCCAGCCAGGTAGGAGCCGTCAATACGGTGATTATCGATGATAACGGGAAACTCTCAGGGCATAATACCGATGTGGGAGGCTTTGTGGCGGCAGCTCAGCAGGAATTTGGCCAACCGCCAACTGCGGGAGTGGCTATCCTGTTGGGCGCAGGGGGAGCGGCACGGGCTGTGTTGGCTGCATTGCCCCGTTTAGGGATCAAGCAAATCATTGTGGTCAATCGCCACCAGGAACGCGCACAAACATTGATAGAGCAGTTGGCCCCCACCCTGCCCGCCATTGCCCTACGTAGCGCAAGCTGGCAGGAAGTTCCCAGCCTGTTGCCCGACTGCCAGTGGCTGGTCAACACCACCAGCATCGGCCTGCAAGGGGATACCCCGGAAATGGCCCTGGTACGTCAAACATTGCAGCGGATGCCCACAACCGCCAAAATCATCGATATCGTCTACGGAGCGCGTCCCACCCCATTGCTGGAACAAGCCATGGCCCTGGGTCTGGCCTGCAGCGATGGTCTGCCCATGCTGGTCTACCAGGGGGCAGAAGCCTTTGAACGATGGACTGGTCAGACCATGCCCAGTCAAAAAATCTTGCAACATTTACGTCAACGCATTCAATCCCGGTAACTGTCGTCCCCGAAGGGAGATGAAGCATGGAAGTCTATACCTGGCAAGCCACCTCCAAAAACGGCGAGAAGAAAAACGGCGAAATGGAGGCGGATAACGAAGGACTGATTATCGGTCAGTTGCGGCGACAAGGGTTCAAAGATATTAAAGTCAAACCCAAGTCCAAAAGAAGTTTTCGCAAGGCCAAGGTGACGGAAATTGAGGTAGTGGTCTTCACCCGTCAGTTGGCGGTGATGGTGGGGGCAGGATTGCCCCTGGTCTCCTGTTTTGACCTGGTCTCCAAAGGATCGGAAAATCCACGGGTGCGGGAGGCCACCAGCAACATACGCACAGCCATTGAATCGGGGGTAACCCTTACCGAGGCCATGTCCAGAGAGCCGGATATGTTTGACGAACTGTTCATCAACCTGGTACAGGCGGGTGAACAATCGGGTATTTTGGACGCCGTCCTCAACCGTCTGGCCATCTATAAAGAAAAAGCCGCTGCCCTTAAAGGCAAGGTCAAATCGGCCATGACCTATCCGATTTCGGTGATCGTCATTGCTCTGGTGATCACCGCAGTATTGATGATCTACGTGGTCCCGGTCTTTGCCGAATTGTTTGAATCCTTCGGGGCCAAGCTACCTGCCCCCACCCGGGTGGTGATCGATATTTCCAACTGGACCCAAAAATATTGGTGGGTGATGGGACTGGCTATCTTTGCTAGCCTACGTGTCTTTGCGCAAATGTACAAAACCAACGAACATTTTCATTACAAAATGGACAAGTTAAGCCTCAACCTGCCCATTTTTGGCCCCATTCTGCGTAAAGCCGCCGTGGCCCGTTTTGCCCGCACCTTTGGCACCATGATTGCTGCCGGTACCCCCATCCTGGAAAGCCTGGTCAACGTGGCCAAAACAGCGGGCAACCGGGTGGTGGAAGAGGCGGTGCTCAACTCCCGCTCCTCCATCTCGGAAGGACGCACCCTGACCGAACCCCTTATCGCCTCCGGCATCTTCCCCTCCATGGTGACCCAAATGATTGCCATCGGTGAATCCACCGGTAATCTGGAAACCATGCTGAACAAGGTGGCCGACTTCTACGAAGAAGAGGTGGACCGGGCGGTGGACTCACTGACATCCCTGTTGGAACCGTTAATTCTGGTCTTTCTGGGGGTGCTGATCGGTGGTCTGGTGGTGGCCATGTACATGCCCATCTTCCAAATGGGCGCGGCGGTGTAACCGGCTGTGCCCCATACCGACCGTTTTTTACAGATCAAGCGACTGACCCTCTTTCGCTTGTTGTTCATCAGCGTGCTGTTTCTGTTTATCCACCAGATTCTGCCCCTGATGGAGCGGGGAATGCGCCTGCTACCTGGCGACCCCCTCCATCTTTTTGTGGCAGGATTGTTTTTCATCACCTTGATCTATCTCTTCTGGCTGCGCACCCGCTGGCATCTGGATTTGCTGGCCAGGGTGCAATGCGCCATGGATCCTCTGCTCTCGTTTATTCTCATCACCTTAACCGGTGGCTTGCGTAGTCCATTTTATTTTTTCTTCACCCTGTCGGTCTTGAGTGCCACCCTCTTATTGGGCAGGCGGGATGCCATGGTGGTGGGCATCCTCTCCCTGATTCTCTCTCTGCTGTCCAATTCGGTGATCGACCACCTGTTTCACAATGGTGAACCCTATGATGCCAACCTGGCCAGTTGGCTGGTCTTGCAAGGGAGTGCCTTTTTTCTTACCGCCCTGTTGGCTGGAACATTGTCAGAGCGGGCGCGGGGATTGCAGCAGGCGGTTGAACACCACCGGGAAAACCTGGCCAGCATGGTCCTTTTGAACCGGCAGATCATCGAAGCAGTTCCCTTTGGACTTTTGACCCTCAATTCACAAGGTTTGATCCGTTCGGTCAACCAGGTGGCGGCGGATATTCTCAACCGCGCCCCCGAATCCCTGACGGGACGTTATCTGGATCGTATCCTGCCCGATTTTCGCTGGATATTGGAAAATCCGGTGGCAGAGACCATTCATGTGGAAATGAGCCTGAATGATCGCATTCTGGATGTAAGCCTCTCTCCTCTGGTAGACTCCCAGCAAGCCCAGGTGGGTATTCTGGTGGTGTTACGGGATCTCACCCAACAGAAGCAATTGGAGAAAGAGATTGCGGAAGGGGAACGCCTCGCCCTGACCGGACGCATGGCCGCCTTCATGGCCCATGAAATTCGCAATCCCCTGGCATCCATTCTCTCTGCGGTACAAATGTTGGGAACCACCCATGATGAAAGCCGCCGGGAGCGCATGCAACGCATTGTCCTGGAAGAAGTGACCCGTCTCAATCGTTTAACCAGCGATTTTCTTACCTTTTCCCGTCCCCGTCAGCCACAAAGGCAATGGCTTCCTCTGGCGGTGATTGTGGAAGAAATATATCTGCAATTGGTCAACGATGAACGCTGGGGAGAGCATCGTAACCTAACCTGGCAGCTACCCAATGACATTGAGGTTTGTTTCGACCCCAACCAATTGCGACAGGTGTTATTGAATTTACTATTGAATTCGGCCCAATTTACCCATGATCATGGTGAGGTCACCATTCTGGCAGAGGCCACATCCCATGGGGTGACGGTGGTGGTAATGGACAATGGCACGGGAATCGATGCAGAATTGCTGCCCAAGGTGATGGAGCCGTTTTTTACCACCCGTACCAGTGGGACCGGATTGGGGCTGGCCCTGGTGGGACAACTGGTGCGCTCCAATGGAGGACAATTGAGCCTGGCCAACCGCCCTGAGGGGGGGTTGCAGGTTACCTTATTTCTGGAAGGACGCCATGGCGACCATTCTGATATGTGACGACCAACGCAATCTGCGGGAAACCCTGGCCCTGACTTTGGAAAATGGTGGTCACCGGGTGGTGGAGGCTGCCACGGTCAAAGAGGCCATGGGAAAACTGGAAGAGGCCAGTGACCTGGTTATTACCGATTTGCGTCTGCCAGACGGCAGCGGGCTGGATGTGTTAAGACAGGCCAAAAAGTTGGATAGTGGTCGTCCGGTTTTGTTGATCACTGCTTATGCCAGTACGGAAACAGCGGTGATTGCCATGAAGGAGGGGGCTTTTGAATATTTGGAGAAGCCCTTTTCCCTGGAAGATTTTCACCTGGTGGTCAGTCGCGCCCTGGAACAGGCCAGCCTGACCCGTGAAAATGCCCGCTTGCGCCAAGCCCTGGCGGAACGTCCCGATCCTATGGTGGTGGGGTCCAGCCCTGCCATGCGACGGTTGACTGAACTGGCGTTGCGAGCCGCCCGCACCACAGCCACCGTATTGATCACCGGAGAGTCGGGTACCGGCAAGGAGTTGATCGCCCGCATGGTGCATCAGGCCAGCAGTCGGGCCAACGCCCCCTTTGTGGCCATCAACTGCGCCGCCCTGCCGGAAACCTTGATTGAGAGTGAACTGTTTGGTCACGTCAAGGGGGCTTTTTCCGGGGCGGTGAGCCACCGCAAAGGGGTGTTCATGGAGGCGGATGGCGGTACTCTGCTCTTGGATGAAATTGGGGAAATGCCCTTATCCACCCAGGTCAAATTATTGCGTGTTTTGCAAGAACGGGTGGTTCGACCTTTGGGCGGTGCGGGAGAAAAAACGGTGGATGTGCGGGTGTTGGCCACCACCAACCGGGATTTGACCCAGGAGGTGGCGGCAGGGCACTTTCGGGAGGACTTGCTCTATCGCATCCAGGTGATCAACCTGGCCATGCCGGCTTTGCGGGAGCGGCGGGAAGATATTCCTTTACTGGTGGCCCGTTTTATCGACAAAAGTGCCAAACGCTATGGCCTGCCGGTCAAAGGAATTGAACCGGCAGCCATGGATTGCCTGATGAATTATAACTTTCCTGGCAATGTACGGGAGTTGGAAAATTTAATGGAAGGTATGGTCTCTCTGGCCATGGGAGAGAAGGTGGAATATGCCAGCCTGCCTGTTTACATTCGCAACTACCATGCGAGCTTATCAACGGAGGTGGGGCAAGAGATCACCCTGGGGGATGAAGGGGTAGACTTGGAGGCCATTCTCACCAATCTGGAAAGTCGTCTTATTCGCCAGGCTCTGGACAAATCCGATGGCAACAAAACCCGTGCTGCCGAATTGTTAAAATTATCGTTTCGCTCCTTTCGCTATCGCCTTGCCAAACTGGGCATTGAGAGTGATGTGACCTAGATAGATGTTGTTTAAACTTGGAAAACTCTTGCATCTATGCTTGGTTTCAGACTAAATGAGTGGGCTGGGGAAATTTTTTGGTGAGATGATCGTCCAACTGGGGTAGACGATTAAAAGGATTCTTAGAGCTTAGGAAGGTTTGATGACCGTGAATGCACTACTCAATCCCCAGGAATTACTGGCCAAGCTGACCGTCCTCTTTGTGGAGGATGATGAAGAAATTCGTCAACAAATGGTGCAGTTTTTGAGTCGGCGTTTTAAACAGGTGCGGGTCGCTTGCAACGGAAAGCAAGGATTGGCCGCCTTCCGGGAAGAAAAGCCCGACATCATTTTAAGCGATATTCTCATGCCGGAAATGGATGGCTTGTCCATGATCCGCGCCATCCGGGATGAAGACCACCACATTCCCATCATTGTTCTCACCGCCTACAATGAAGAGCAATATTTATTGCGCTCCATCGAACTGGGGATTGATCGTTATCTTTTGAAACCCGTCAATACCAAATCCCTCTCAGAAGCCCTGGAAAAAATTGTCAGCAATCTTTGGCAACGCAAAGAACGGGAAGAGGCGGACAGTTATTTACGTCTATTGATGGACATTCATCCCAACCTGCTCTTAACCACCAGTGATGACCAAGTAGTCTATCTTAATCGAGCCTTTTTACATCGTCTGGAAGTTGATCAATTGGGTGACTTTTTGTCCAATCCCACGGGTTTGGGGGAGTTATTGCTGGATCAGCATGGCACCCCCTTGTCACAAGCCGGCGGCCTCTGGCTCCATCGCTTGGAAGAATTGGCCCAGAACGCACCCCTGGTCTATCTGAAAAATCCCACCCAACCAGACGAAGCCCCCCTGGCACTGGTGGTGGAGTGCCGACAAATGACCCCACCCCATTGCCAACTCTTTACCTTTGCCGATGTCTCCGCCATCGAAGGTCAACTCAAACATTTGGAACACATGGCCTTTACCGATACCCTGACAGGACTTGCCAATCGGGCCATGGGACAAAAATCGTTGACCAAGGAGATCAATCGCTGCCAACGCTACAACCGGACCTTTTCGGTCATCTTGTTGGATGTGGACCATTTTAAAAAGGTCAATGATACCTATGGCCATGAGGTGGGTGATCAGGTATTGCAGGGGTTGGCGGGACTTCTGCAAAACACGGTTCGCCGCTCTGATATGGTGGTACGCTGGGGTGGCGAGGAATTTTTGGTGGTCCTGCCCGAATCCAGCTTCCAGGATGCCCGCATGATTGCGGAAAAATTGCGTTCCAATGTGGCTGCCCATACCTTTTCCACAGTAGAACATATCACCTGCAGTTTTGGGGTGGCCCAGTTTGACCAGACCTTGGGCATGCAGAGCTTGGTGGCCAAGGCTGATGCCGCTCTTTATCTGGCCAAGGAAAGAGGACGCAACCGGGTTGAGCCAATCTGATGCACCATCAGCCAGGAAAAACCGGTGGATGAATTTTACAAACACTTAATCTTGTCCGCCTATGGACTAAGCTTTTTCTGGATGGCGGCATCCCTTTGGCAACATGCCCAACGATTGAAAGAGGTGTGGCAGGTTTGGCATTTTCGTTGGCTGGCTGCTTTTGGCTTTTTTCATGGTTGTAAAGTAGGATTGGATCAAGCCCTTATCCATACCTCCCTCCCTGCCGATCTTTCCGGTTTCCACCCTTATTCATTTCAACTGGTTCTTAACGCAATATCTTATGCCATCTTACTGAAATTTGGTTGGGAAGGTTTACTGCTTTGTTCCAATCAGCGACACAGCCGTTGGCGTAACGGCCCCCTGGTGCTCTTTACCGGTTGGTTAATATTGCTGGTTCTTCTTATTTTCAACCAGCAACCTCTTGTCTTGGCCGATTTCCTGGCACGTTATGGTCTGGGGATGCCGGGCAGTTTTTTAACAGCATGGCTACTGCTTCGCAAGGATTTTTTCCCTGCAAAAACAGAACGTGAGGCCCAGCATCTTCGCACGGCTGGATATTTTTTTGGCATTTATGGCCTGTTGGCCATTTTCGGTATGGCAGGAACCTTTTTTCCGGTGGATACCATCAACAGGCAGCAGTTTCAACTGATTTTTGGCATTCCCATTGAACTGGTTCGTATGTTGAGTGCCGTGATCATCACCATTGCCTTAAGTCGCTCTTTAACCATTTTTCGGCAATTGGAAGATAAGCGGTTCAGTGATTTGTTCAAAGAAAAAAGCCGGGCCTTGCTCATTTCGGAAGAACGTTATCGCAACCTGTTTTTCAACTCCCTGGAAGCCATTTTTATTGCCGATGCCCACCTGGGAGTCCTGTTGGATGTAAATCCCGCCGCCTGCCGACTGATGGCCGCCTCTCGGGAAGCCCTGTTGGGTGTCCCCATTACCCGTCTTCATCCACCAGAGGATGAAGCAGGCTATTGGTCCATGTTTCATCAGGCCATCAGCCAAGGGCGATATTCCTACAAAAATGCCCGAATCCAACGTTTTGACGGGGTCCAGGTGGAGGTGGAAATATCCGCATCCCTCTTCACCACCGATCAACGCCCTATGCTATTGGGAATTTTTCTCGATGTATCGGAGCGTAACCGCAAAGAGCGGGAGCTGCGGGAAAAAACCGATTATCTGGACAATATTTTGCGTTCTTCCAGCAACATGGCCATTGTAGCCTGCACTTTGGAATTATCCATCAAATATTATAATCAGGCGGCGGAGGAAATGTTTGGCTATCCCAGCCGTGAGGTGATCGGGAGAGGTGTGTTGGATTTTCTTTCCCAGGAGAAGGTGGAAAGTCACAATTTTCATGAAGCCATCACCGTATTGCAGAAACGTGGTGAATATCGCTTTGTATTGGAGCGTCCCCGTGACCAGGAATCCCGCCATTTTGAGGTACGGCTCAGTGGTATTTGGGATCATGACCAAAGCTTGATCGGCTACTTGCTGCTGGCCCAGAACATAACCACCCGCTTGCAAGAAGAAAAGGAGCTACGCTTGCATCGTGACCATCTGGATTCCCTGGTACAAAGTCGTACCCGTGAATTGGAAATGGCCAATCGACGCTTGGAGGCGCAACACCGTGAATTGCAACTTTATGGCAATATCGTTTCGGCATCTTCCGATCATATGTCATTGATTAATAAAAATTATGTCTATCAAGCTGTCAACAACGCTTACCTTGAAACCCATGACAGACGCAGGGATGAGATTGTTGGTCACTCGGTGAGAGACTTGCTGGGAGAAACGACCTTTATCCATATCAAGCCCATGTTGGATCGCTGCCTGGCAGGAGAGCAGGTTTCCTATCAAGCCTGGTTTGAACTTGGCAATTGTGGTCGTTGCTGGATGGATGTCACCTACACCCCATTTCGGGATCCCGCAGGAGAGGTGGAAGGGATTGTGGTGACCTCCCGCAATCTTACGGACAGGAAACTGGCAGAAGAGGCCTTACAGGCCATGGAGCAGCAATTCACCCTCTTCATGGATAATCTGCCAGGCATCGCCTTCATCAAAGATAGCGATGGCCAGTATCTTTATGCCAATCCCCGCTTCCGGGAACTTTCCCGCTGCCAACAGCTTCCCCTGGAAGAGTGGCACGATTTGGCTTGTTGGCCATCGTCCACCACCTTATCGTTACGAGGCAACGATCAACTGGTGTTGCATAGTCGGTCAGCCCATCAGTTTGTGGAGGTGTTTAACAGAGAGGGAGAGGAAAATTATTGGTTGATTCATCGTTTTCCCATTTTGAGTGGCGATTCGGTAAAAATTGGTGGGATTGGGGTCAACATTACCGAACAGATACGGGCGGAAAGAGCCTCCCGGGAGATGGCCAAGTTTCCCGATGAAAATCCCAATGCGGTTTTGCGGATTGACAATGTTGGGAGGGTTCTTTATGCCAACCGGCAGGGGCGATTGCTGCTGGAATATTGGCAATGTCAGGTTGGCGAGGTGCTGGGCAACCGTTGGAGCACCATCTTTGAGCGTGCCCTCCTGTTGGGACGCATGGATCAAGTGGAAGTCAGCTTTGGTAACAAAATTCTTGCCTTGAAGATTGTCCCCTTTGTGGAAAACGGTTATGTCAACCTTTATGGCATGGAAATTACCGAGTTAAAACATTTACTGGCCGTTTTGGAGGAAAAACGCCAGCAGATGGAGACCATCAACGCCAGCCTGGAACAGCGGGTGATGGCGGAGGTGGAAAACAACCGTCGTAAGGATTTCATCCTCATGCACCAATCCCGACTGGCGGCCATGGGGGAGATGATTGGGGCGATTGCCCACCAATGGCGGCAACCCCTCAACGCCTTGAGCTTGTTGCTGGCCAATCTGGAGGATGCGGAGAGCCATGGGCAGTGGTCGTCCAACTATTTGCATCAGCAGGTGGACAAGGGGAGCAAAATATTGGCTCGCATGTCCTCCACCATCGATGATTTTCGTAACTTTTTCAAACCGGAGAGCAAGCGGGAGTTGTTCAATCCTCTGGAGCCTGTGAAGGAGGCCATGGAACTTTTGGAAGCCAGCATGGCCAGCAAAGGAATCCGCATGGAGATGGATGTGCAGGCGGTGGACTTAGGCATTATGGGTTATCCGGGTGAGTTTTCCCAGGTGATGCTATTGATCTTGTCCAATGCCAAGGATGCCATTACCCACCAAAGAATTTTGCCAGGCAGAATTCGCATCGCCCTTTGCCGGGAGGAAGGGCAGGCGGTGGTGGCCATTAGCGACAATGGGGGCGGCATACCGGAGAGTTATTTGCATAAAATATTTGATCCCTATTTCACCACCAAGGAGGATAAAGGGGGGAGCGGCATTGGTTTGTATATGGCCAAGATGATTATTGAGGAACACATGCACGGCGAGATTCGCGCTCACAATGTGGAAAATGGGGCAGAATTTCAGGTGCGAGTGCCGTTGCAGTGACCTTGCCCCATTCTTCGGCATTGGGAAATGAACGGTATGCCATGGCCTTAACCTTGGCCATTGTTGTGGTAGGTCTGGCGGGCAAAGCGGTGGTGGACAAGGCGGTTGCCTTGCAGGGGGGTGCGGAGGCGGTGGGATTGTGGGGGCAGATTGGCTCCCTCACAGGTTTGCTTTCCACCATTAGTTTGAGTGGACTGGGGGCGGGATTGGTGGTGAATACGGCCCGCACCGTCAATCCGGCTCATCGCCTGGCCTTGTTGGTGGCGGCTATTGGCTTGTCTTTGTTTTTTTCCGGATTGTTGCTCTTTCCGCTTCTTTGGTTTCCCCGCTTGTCCGATCAACTGACCGGTGCGACTTTACCTCCTTTATTGCTGTTCATGGCGGCAATCAGTGGTTGGTTGGAGGTTATTCCTGGCATGGTGACGGCCTCCTGGCAGGGAGGCGAACGGCGTTGGCACATTTTGGGGTTGGTGGTGATGGGTGCCCTGGTGAGTCTGGCGGCCATCTTCTGGCCTGGTGATTCCCCCTTGATGGTCCGGTTGTTGTTGGGACAAACCCTGTTTTCCTTGCTGCTGGCCTTGGGGGTGGTGGTTTATGCCTCTTTCGCCCCCGGCTGGCATGTTTTATTGAATCGTTGCTGGTCGCCTTTACTCGCCTATTTGCCTGCCGCTCTGGCCATTGGCATCCTCTCCCCGCTATCCTCCCTCTTGTTGCGCACCACCCTTGCATCCTCCCTTTCCTGGGGAGATATGGGGATCATCCAGGCCCAATGGCGTATCACCGATTGGATTACCACCATTGCATCAGGGGTGATGGGCTTTTATTTCTTGCCCCGTTTGGGGGCAGCGGTCAAAAAAGAAGAATTTTTCCCCATTATCCACACCATGATCCGCACCTTGTTTTGGCCGGGAGGTGTGCTGCTGTTGGGCTTTTTTCTGTTGCGACAGCCGGTGACCACCTTTTTTTATCTGGAGGGATTTCCGGTGGAGGCCACCGCCTCCGGTTTGCTTTTGTTGGGGGATTGGTGTCGTATTTATGCCTGGGTCTGGTTAAATGCCTTGTTTGCCAGGGGGCAGTCCATGGCGGTGGCGGTGGGAGAGTTTTTGTCACTGCCTTTATTTGCTTTGCTCTTATGGCTCTTTCGTGAGCATTTAACCCCTGTATTGGCAGGCTTGTTGTGGCTTTGTTGTTATTTATCTTACGGCCTTTTTAACCGTTGGATGGTGTTGCGTCGTTGGCGGGTAAAATCGTCTTTTGGCCAGTAATCTTCTTGACTCTCCCCCCCAATACAGGTATAACTTGCCCACTTCGTAAGTATCGCCTTTGGGCGGCTAGCTCAGCGGGAGAGCACTGCCTTCACACGGCAGGGGTCGCAGGTTCAATCCCTGCGCCGCCCACCATTTTTCTAAGATAATTCAAGCGGTTGGCGTGAAAATGCCAACCGCTTGATTCGTTTTTGGTACTCACCGTGACCAAAACGTGACCAACTTTTCCAAACGAACAGGGGCTATGTCCAAGATTTCGGAGCCAGCCACCCTGCCATTACCTGGTTCTGGCAACTTATTCCCCCGAAATGATCAGTCACCCCCTGCATTTCAATGGGAGACAAGATGTTCACCGTGACCAAACCGTGACATCCCATCCAAACGGCTAACTGCTGCACGCACGGTTTCAGGAGCCAGATGGGCATACCGCTCCGTCATGGTCACCGAACTATGTCCCAAAAGATCCCTTATTTGCGGCAACGGAACCCCCTTCGTCACCAACCAAGCCGCGCAAGTATGGCGTAGATCGTGGATATGAAAATCCTCGATCCCTGCTGCTTCACACGCTGCAGCAAAGGATTTCTTCACTGCCATCAGTCGTGTGCCGTCCTTATGGCAAAAGACCCAAGGGGATTCAGGGCAATGCTGCTTGTGATACGCCACCCGATTGCTCAAAGCTAAAAGAGCTTGATTATTCAACGGTATGGAACGTCTCCTCGCACTTTTTGTGTGTTCCTCAGAAAGAAAAAAGATTCTCCTCTCCATGTCCACACGCCGCCATTCCAGGCCTAAAAGCTCATTTAACCGGCATCCAGTATTCAACGCCAACCGGATAAAATCCGCCAGATATGGTGCCCTGAGCTGACTTTCGGCCTGCTTGATCAACCGATTTGCCTCCTCTTCGGTTAACCACCGAACTCTCCCCTCTGGCTCCCTGAGCCGCCTTCCAGTAACAGGGTTGGGAATCTCCCACTCCAATTCCATACGAGCGTAGTTTATGGCGGCTGATAGCAACCCCAATTCACGGTTTATGGTCCCTGATTGGACACCTTCAGTCCGACGATACTCAATGTAGGCCCTGATGTCTGACGGTGCTAACGATCCCAACTCTTTGCCAGAGAAAAACGGGTATAGCCGCTTTGCACTGAATAGATCCCTCTCGGAACTCCTCTTAACCCCTTCTGTGGCTTTCAGGTAGGCCAACATCAACTCGTCAAATGTTCGTGTCGGTTGCTGTCCCCATTTTTGCTGCTGATGAATCTCTAACTTCCACTTCGCCTCAACTGCTTCTGCCTCCTTTCTGTTTTCAGTCCCAGTAGATCGCCTAACTCTTTTGCCGCTTGCATCTGTGTAGGACGCCCACCAGGTATCCGAGTCTGACCGCCGGTATGGCATTGTCTGATCTCCTTAGCCACCGGCCCCGTTGCGATACCGATTATTGACGGAGCCGAACGTTGTTGCAACCATTCTTTAAGTCCATGAAGAGGTATAGCCAATCGGCGTTTGCCGATTCTCATTGATGGTAGTCCCTGGGTATGGATGAGTTGATAGACGTGCCTTGTCGAAACATTGCCCAGAAGCGTGGCCGCATCCTTGATCGAAACAATAAGCGGCTCTAAGGCTGGAGATGGGTGATGTTTTGGTGGTGATGGTGTAGCAGGTGTTTGTTCTGTTCTCATTGCGTGGTATTCCTATGCAGTGGTGAATCCCGCGCGGTCTTTACAGATTTTGTTTTTTTGTTTGTTGAATGCTATCCGAACAGAAATACTGGCAGAGTTTCCGAAAGCATGTTTTGACACCTTCCTCAGACTGAAAACTCTCCCCAGGGAGATTTTCATGCGGTGGACCATGATCCGCATCTGGCGTGGTTCAAGGGCTAGCGGGTTCCAATACGTTGACGAGATCACGCAACGATTGCTGGATGATCACGCACTGGTAATTCACCATGACCTTGTAACGCATGAGGTGGAGTACAGCGAACGTTCTCGATATTTAGTGTGATGATGAGATTTTCGTCCCGTGGCTTTTGCCCCATATCTGGCACTTACCAAGGTCGATGACGAGCTTTGTGTCGGCTATGTCAAGAATAACGATTTGTCTGTGACCTCTTTTTCCCCTTTGGATAGTGGGGCTTCCAACTTGGTGCGATGTATGAAAAAGGTAGAAGATGTTCGGGTGCTGCATGCTGTCGCTGGTGAACATCTGATTGATCGATTTCAAAATGAGCAACAATGCCTTCATCCGCTAGACTGTGATTCCAGCAAATTTGTTGGGTCAATCGGCTATCCATGGTGATATCTGCAAAGAGGTGGACCAATCACTGCAGCGTTCCCTGGTTATTGATTGACGAAAACGTGATTGTGCAAGTGGTGAACACCATGGCACGCCCGGCTTGCTGTACGCAGCTGCGGAATGTGTCAATGAAAATGAGACACCGACATTGAAAAAATTAGTGTACAGTTTCCAACCGATATTTCCTGCACTTCCTACAACGCTCCCAAGTCAACAATTGCACCGCTCTCTCTGTTGACCGTTTACTCCTGCCGGTGGTGGAGCATCGCCGCTGTTTGTTGGTGGAATTTCATGCTGGTCAT
>JADFXB010000074.1 GCA_015233935.1 Magnetococcales bacterium
GTCATGAGAAAGGACTTACGCCTGCGGCGAAAGCTATGCAGATGAAGACAGCCTACCCCACTCTAAAACCAACGCGCCAGTTCTCGACCCTACAACATGAAATTCTTCCCTATACCCCATTCCCCTCTTTATGGACTTTCCCAATCCTCCAACCGCAACCCATACACCCGCAGAAATTCACCCACATTATGAGTCACCAATATGGCATCCAGGGAGAGTGCGTGGGCGGCAATCAGGGTGTCCAGGGGACCAATGGGTGTCCCTTTGCTAATAGGTCGCCGGACATTAGCAGCCATGGTGGCTTGATCTTCCCGTAATCCGGCGCATAAGCATGGTACAAGAAGTGCCTTAGACTGGTCAAGTTTTGTTACGCTCGACTGGATCAAAAAAACACCAACCTTCCACACATAAAGAACAATTTGCAAATGCGCTATCTTACCGGGGGTTATCTCCAACAATCGCTGCCGCAACAAAGGCGGTATCCCCCTGATGATTCCAATGCAGGCGTTGGTGTCCAATAGATAACGGATCACTCAAAAGTCTTCCTGGGAAGATCCTTGGCATTTTCCTCGTCGGGTTTGCGAAAGCCATCTTCTGCTGCCGAAAACCCCTCAACAAACCCCTCCCAAGACGACCTGCAAGGGGTCAACACCAAGCTGTCGCCGTTGGTGTGAACCATGACTTCCGATGCATTCAGATGGAACATCCGGGGAAGATGAATCTCTTGGACATCTTCGCGATAAACCACTTTGGCAATGGCATGCATCATGACTTCTCCTAGGGGAATTCCGGGGACAACCGCCTAAATTTGCTTCACCACCACAACGGTTTCTTGCTGTTCAAGTGTTGCTGTGATACAGCCCAGTGCAGTTTTTCCATGACGGCAAACAGCACACTTCATGGGCTTCTCCTGGTTTATAGCCATCCTCCCAAAGGCTCAGCTCAGAAATATCGGCAACGATGACCACCCGGGACACCACACCCATTTCCCTTATGGAATTGCCGGAACACTTTCCTAAACCGAGTTCCCCAAGCCAATATCCCTATCTCGAGGGGCCGGAGCACCGCGCAACAGACCTTCTGTGGACAGGTCTTCGTCCAATTCTTCCCAGTGCAAACCGTAGCCGCCACTGCAAATTTCCCAGCGGTTGCGTTGATCCGCAGTCGCATTGACGAGTTTAGGGAACCAAATCAGGGGGGCAGAGATCGTGCGACCATCCTGTAGGCTAACCACGATGGCTTCATCGGTCAATTCCACATTGGCCACACGTTCATCAGATCGAAGTGCCAAAATACCCATGCCACCCATCCCATAACAATGTTTGATTGGCAAGAAGCAAGTCATGAATTTCATTCAACTCTTTAGCTGAATACCCCATATTCCAAGACAACTGCAGCGGAAGTAGCCAAAACTTGGCCGATTTGCCATCCTTGTCCACATGCAGGTGTGGAGGCTCATTGGGTTCGTGGCTGTAAAAATAAACCCGATATCCTCGTTCCCTCAGCAAAGTCGGCATGATCTCGCCACTCAGTACGGTATTCTGCTCTTTATTCCAGACTCCATTCCCCTTCCTGCACGCCACCCAGCCCACTTTATCGAAAAGGCACGCCCTATCATACTTCAATCTCCATTGTTCTCCAACGAAAAAGTGACGTATGGAAAGGCCTTGCCTTCCACCCAGAAGGATGGGAATGGCAAAAAGAAAACCCTGCAAAGTCAAAACAGTGGTCCAAAAAAGAATCGAAACAACACATGCCTTCCCAGAACCTATACATCTTGATGTAAAATAACTTATAAAAATCGCAGAAATTCACCCTATTCTAACCAATTTTTGTACGATGAACCAACCGCCGAAAATATTCCAACCCCTCGTTCGTCTCCTGCTGATCATAGCGCAGGGCGATATAGAGTTGGGTGACCTGCCAGATCCATGCCTTGAGGTCTGGATGGATAGCTTCCAGGCGATGGGCATAATCCAGGGGGCCTTCGTGGGGTAGGCGTGGGGTGCCCAGGGTGGCCATGTGGTGGCAAAAGGTTTCATAGTGGCGTAATACCGGTTGGCGTCGCCATCGCCAGGGACGAAACTGTACCACCATCAGCAGGGCAACCCCGGCCAGGGCCAGGGTGACGGTGGTGGTCATGGTGAGGGTTAAATCTTGCCAGGAGCCGCTTCCTCCCAGTTTGCTGAACAGGGCCAATTGTTGCTCCCGTCCGTAGCCCAAAATCCATAAGTTCCAGCGATTATCCACCGCATCCCACACTTGTTGAAAATCCAGAAACCAGGGCCAGGTGGAGGGGGGTACTGGGGAAAGGTGCAACACCTGGCTGGCAGGGGAGGGGGAGGGATCCACCCGTTGGGGATCGATGGCTGAGGTGGGATCTACCCTCTGCCAACCGGATTGAGGCAGCCAGACCTCACTCCAGGCATGGGCATCCGCTTGCCGCACCGTGAGATGACCATCCAGCGGATGAATTTTGCCCCCCAAATAACCGGTCACCACCCTGGCAGGAATCCCGGCAGCCCGCATCAAAAAGGTGAACGCCCCCGCATAATGTTCGCAAAATCCCCGCTGGGATTGGAACATAAACTCATCCACCGCTTCCTTGCCCAACAAGGGTGGGTTCAGGGTGTAATAAAAAGGGTTCTGATTGAAATGATGCAAAGCGGCCTTCACCACAGCGGCGGGATCGTCAGGATGGGCGTCACGCCACTGCCGGGCCAGGGTGCGGGATTGTTCATTGCCATGTTTGGGCAATTGCAGTCCCAAGCGTCTTTGCTGATGGGAGAGGTTGATTTGGACGGCTTGGTTTAAACTGGAGGATGCCTGATAACGCAATCGTTGGTAGACCGGTTTATCATTATGCCATTGACCATCCGCCACCTGATGAAAAGGGGCCGGTGGGGGGAGGGGATAATCCAGGGCGAAAAGCCATTCGCGCCCATGGGGTTCCAGGGTGACCCAATAGTGGATGGCGGATGCAGAAGTTGATTGGGGTGCCTCTTCATCATGGAGGGATGCTGTATGCCAACTGCGCCCCCAAAAATTCCACAAGACCGGTCCCCGCCAGTAGAGCTGACCTGCCGTGGGGGGCGGACCGGTAAAATCCACTCGAAAGGCCAGTTGATCCGCCAGGATTAAACTGCTGATGGAGCCAGGTTCCATGCTGTCCGACAAACCGCTGCGGGCAGAGGAGGGGGCCATCTCCCGTGGTATGCCCAGGAGGGGACCAGGCAGGCGGGGAAAAAATAAAAACAACAATATCATCACTGGCAGGGCTTGCAGGGTGAGGGTGACGGTCAATCGCAAAGAGGGACGCCAATCTCCCAGGGTGGCATGGGGGCGGGCCAGATAGATCACAAAGGTTACCAATGCCAGCATACAAACCAGGACATACAAGGCCATGGGCATGGACTGACTGAAAAGAACATGGCTGATGGCCAGAAAAAACAGCCACAAAAGCAAAAAATAAAAATCCCGCAGGGTGCGCATTTCCAGCATTTTCAAAAACAACATGGTCATCAACAAGGCCACCCCTGCCTCCCGATTGACCATCTTGTAAGAGGAGAGGGGGAGGATGGCCACCGCAACCACCACCAGAATAACACGAACCAGCATGGAAGGTTGGGGCAGGTGACCCTTTCGCCAAAGGGAATGGATGTTCCAGGCCAGCAGGCCCATAACGGCCACCATGGTCACCGGACTAAAACGGGGCAAGTGGGGCAGGCTCACCAGCAGGAGCAGACCCATGAGCAGGATGGCATGGCTGCGATGGATGGGGTTGGTCACGTTCAGCGGGGTTCCAGGGCCACCGCCACCCATTGGAAGAGTCCCTGTCGCTCCAAAATAATGTGCAGGGGCGGTTTTTTGCTATCGGCAAAGGTCATGCTAACCAGGGTGGTGGAGCCGTTTTGCCAGGTGAGGGAAAAATCTTTGCTGCGGGAAATTTCCAGGGCCAAATCCTCAGCATTGATCATCTGACTGACCCCGGCACTCAAGGCCGATCCCAGCATGTTGACCAGGCTTTTGCCCAAATCGTTGGCGGTCCCTGCTCCTTCGGCTTGGGAGTTGAGACGGGAGCGCATGTCCATTTTCATCTTGCTGCGAATGCGTTCCATATTCACCAGGTTGGCAAAGGCGGTCATATCTCCCATGCGACTGGCGGTGACAATTTGTTCAAAGGTGCGGGAGGGGGCGGTGTAAAACATGCCTGCCACAATGGCGATGGCAATGGAGAGAACGATAGCCACGCTTTTTCCGGCCATGGATGAAAAATCCTTTGTGCAAGTGGTGATACGGGAAACAAATTTCAGTTTATCCAAGCTCCGGTAAACCGTAAAGGGCAAGGGCGCGTAAACAGGTGTGCAGATGATTTTCCCCGCTGGCCAGGGGAATTTCCTCCTCCGGCAGGCGCAAACCCCACAGGGAACCTTGTTGATGGGCAAGCAAGGCCCAGCGACACAGCAGGCTGAGGCGATCTTCCAGGGCCATGGGGGCCAGTTGGTCATAGTCCAGCCAAAGTTCCTGCAACTGGTGACCACCAAATTGTTTGACCAACAAAATTTCCTGCCGCGCCCAACTCTTCCAATGAATATGCTTGACCGAATCCCCCTCCTGAAAATCCCGCAACCCTTGAAAATCCTCACCCTCTCCCCAACCGCTTCCCTGTTGTCCGGCGGGACGGGGTTGGCTGGGGAGCGGGGGGGCGTCGGGGGCGGGTTTGGGATAGACGAGACATTTCATATGGCTGTCCACCACGCTCCAGCCCCGCACCAATCCCAGGGGATAGGTGGTGGTGATGTGGAAGCGGCGGATGGTGAGCCAGCCCCGTTGCTGAGTTGGGGCAACAAGGTAGAGCCAGCGATTGGAATTGGCCTCCACAGCTTCGCCCACAGTGGAACCTTTGGGCAAACACAGACCGATGGCTTGGCGGGGTGGGCCGTTATGGTTGTCGATTTGAATGGGAAAACGGGCATCATCCCCGGCAAAGGTGGGGGTTGCTTCCCCTTCCGTGAGGGTAAGGCCGTGCAGATTCCGATAGGTGTGAAACAGGGAGACCACCAGGATGCCCCCCAGGAGAAAGGTGAACGCAAATCCCAGGCTGAGACCATAATTGAGGGAGGTGGCCAGCATGACCAGCAATACCACAGTCAACATCATGCCGTAACGATTGGGCAGAATGTAGATATGGCGGCGGTCCAGGGTGATGGAGGCGGCCATGGTCAGGGGATGGCCACCGCAGTGATGAGCAGGGAGGCCACCTCCCGCACATCGCCGGAGCGGGGAAACAGGCGATGGTTGACGATACCGGGCAACACCGCCTGCACATCCTCCGGCAAGACGGAAGGATGTTTTTCCATCAAGGCCCAGGCTTTGGCCGCCGCCAGGATGGCCAGTCCCGCCCGTGGGGAAAGGCCGTGGCGAAAATGGGGGGAGTGGCGGGTAAAGGCAATCAGGGCCTGAACATAGTCCAGGAGTGCCGGAGATACCCCTATTTTTTGCACAGCCGTCTGCAACTGTTCCAGCTCTCCTGGCAACAGGCAGGGTTGCAGGCGATGGACCAGCAAGCGACGATCCTCCCCTTGCAGCAACTCCCGTTCCGCCTGGGGATCGGGAAATCCCAGGTCCAGACGCATGAGAAAACGGTCCAGTTGGGATTCGGGCAGGGGGAAGGTGCCGGTTTGATGTTCAGGATTTTGGGTGGCGATGACGAAGAAGGGAGAGGGTAACGGTCGGGTTTCCCCATCCAGGGTCACCTGTTTTTCTTCCATGGCCTCCAGCAGGGCACTTTGGGTTTTGGGGGTGGCCCGGTTGACCTCATCGGCCAGCACCAACTGACAAAAGATGGGGCCGGGATGAAAGCGGAAGCTGGTGGTCTCCCGATCAAAGATGGAGACCCCCAAAATATCCGCAGGCAAAAGATCGGAGGTGAACTGGATACGCTGATAGCGCAATCCCAGCAAACGGGCCAGGGTCATGGCCAGGGTGGTCTTGCCCACGCCGGGATGGTCCTCAATAAGCAGGTGACCATGGGCCAGAATGCAGGCCAGGGCAAGACGAATGCGGTTTTCCTTGCCCAGAATAATCTGGCTTGCCTGGGTCACCACGCGATTGATTTGTTCCTGATGGGCCATGATCGTCCTCAATGGAGATTATCCGATATGCACGTAACCGGTGACCTCTTCCCGGTCGTGGTAGAGTTGCTTAAACGAAATGTGCAGGGTTTTGCCTGGTTTTTGCACAGATTTTTGCAGCAGGGTTTCGCACAATTGCAACTCTTGCCAGCGTTTTTTCATGGGCATTTTCAGGTTGAAGATGGCGTGGCGGCAGTGGCCCGCAGCAAACCAACGCCCCACCAAAGCGGCCACCTTGCGGGGTTGCTCCACCATGTCACAACAAAGCCAGTCCACCGGGCGACGGGGGGTATAGGCAAAACCATCCTCCCGCAAATGGGTGATGAGAGGTGAAGCAGCCAGGGCAGGTTGCAAGGGGCCATTGTCTACTGCAATGACTTTTACCCCCTGCTGACAAAGATACCAGCTCCAACCACCGGGTGCGGCCCCCAGATCCACGGCATGGAGACCGGGACGCAAGGCCTTCTTCCGCTCCTCCGGCGAGAGAAAATGGTGAACAGCCTCTTCCAGTTTAAGGGCAGCCCGACTGGGAGCCTCTTTGGCCAGGCGCAAACGGGGAATGCCCATGGGATTGGGACTGGAATGATCCCGGTGGGATACCCCCAAAAGAATGCTGGTACTGGTCAAAACCAACAAATGCAGGCGATAAGGGGAGTCGGCGGACAAAAGATTTTTTTCCTGCATAAATTGCCGCAACCCAGGTTCCAGTGCCCTGGCCAGGGCCTGCAACCCCTTACCCGGATTGGTATCTGGGGTTTCCAACCAGATATCCTGTACCGGCATGGTCAATTGGGCCAACACCCCTTGCAGGGGAGACAACCGATCCCCCGCCGTCAACTCCTGCAACCAGGCAATAGCAGCAAAGGATTGCCGGGTAAAGGCCAGTTGGCGATAAGGAATGGATTCCGCCGCCTGCCAGGGGGAGAGGGGGGAGGTGAGGGGCACCGCCAACCAGCCTCCCTCATGGCCCAAGGTGCCTTGTTGGGCCAGTTGGGGAGATTTTGTGATGATTTCGGCCAGGCATTCGTTTTCAAATCCGGGACGACATTGGAGAATCCATTGGTTCATGTGGCGGGTCCATGCTTTCTTGTGCAACTTTTTTTGGTCAAAGTGTTCCCAATCGTGCGGGGAAGGTTTCGGGTTTGGGTAGAACTCTGTTAGACTAACAGAATTCTTGCAACTTCGCACCGATCAGATCATAACCATGAAAAAAGCTCTGTTTCCCTTAGTCTTGATCCTGACCCTGGCAGGGTGTAGCTCCACTCCTGATTTACCACCGGAGGATAAACGTCCGCCAGAGGTGATCTATATGGAAGGGGTGGAAATGCTGCGGGCGGAGCGGTTTAAAACAGCCGCCAAGCTGTTTGAAGGGTTGGATCAAAAGCATCCATTCTCCCCTTGGGCCACCCGCTCGCAAATTAACTTGATCTATTCCACCTTCAAGCAGGATCAATTTGAGGAGGCCATCAGCAATGCGGAGCGGTTTATCCGCCTGCATCCCCGCCATCCTCATGTGGCCTATGCCTACTACATGCGTGCCCTCGCCTTTTATCAACAAATTGCCGACCCTTACCGGGATCAAGGCAAAACCAGAGAGGCCATCGCCGCATTTCGTGAGTTGGTCAAACGCTTTCCCAATTCAGACTATGCCTTTGATGCCAAACAAATGCTGACCTTGTGCATGTATCGGCTGGCGGAACAGGAAATGGTCATCGGGCGGTATTATCTGGATCAACGGGAGTTTATCGCTGCCTCTAACCGTTTCCGGCGGGTGGTGGAAGACAAAGAGTTCAGCACCACCTTCTATGTGGAAGAGGCCTTATTCGGACTCGCTTACGCCCACTATCGCCTGGGATTGCTCAACGAAGCTCGCAACTATGCATCGGTGTTGGGGCATAACTTCCGGGATGGCGGTTTTTATGCCTTGGCCTTGGATGCCCTGGATGGCCGCACCATCGGTGATGGCGAAATTGCATCCTTGCGTCGCCATGTGGAGGAGGAGTCGTTGTTCAAACGCTTTTTCCAGGGCTTGACTCCCGGCTTACCCGGTATGGAACGTTTAGGCAAACAGGAGTGATCATGGTTGAGGTGACCCCATCCACTTTCAATGCATTGATGCGTTTTACCACCCGCCCGGATCTGATTTTCGTGCGCGGACGGGGTTCTTGGTTGTGGGATCATACCGGCAAGAAATATCTGGATTTTATCCAGGGGTGGGCAGTCAACTGTCTGGGCCATTGTCCGCCAGCGGTGGTGGAAGCCATTCGTCGGCAATCGGAGGAATTGCTCAATCCCAGTCCGGCCTTTTACAATCTTCCTGCCATCCAACTGGCTGATTTAATCGTCCAAAACAGTTGCGTGGACCGGGTGTTCTATGCCAATTCGGGGGCGGAAGCCAACGAAGGGGCCATCAAGCTGGCCCGCAAGTGGGGTGGCATCCATCGTTCAGGGGCCTATGAAATCATCACCATGGATCATGGTTTTCATGGTCGTACCCTGGCCACCATGTCCGCCTCCGGCAAACCCCAATGGGAAAATTTGTTTGAACCAAAGGTAACGGGTTTCGTCAAGGTGGACCTGAATGATTTAACCGCCGTCAAACAAGCGATTACCCCCAAAACGGTGGCCATCATGCTGGAACCCATTCAGGGGGAGGCGGGGGTTTTCCCGGCAGAGGATGATTATCTGCATGCCTTGCGCCAGCTCACCCATGAGGCTGGTTTATTGTTGATCTTTGATGAAGTACAAACCGGCATGGGGCGGACAGGCACCCTGTTTGGCTATCAGCAAAGCGGGGTAGAGCCGGACATCATGACCCTGGGTAAGGGTATGGGAGGTGGTCTGCCTTTGGCCGCCCTCACCGCCAAGGAAGCGGTGTGTTGCTTTGAACCGGGTGACCAGGGGGGAACCTTCAACGGCACCCCCATTATCACGGCGGCGGGACTGGCAGTTATGAAAACCCTGCTGGAGCCAGATTTCCTGCCCCAGGTTCGCCACGTGGGTGATTATTTACGGGAAAAGCTGCTTTATCTTTCCCAACGTTTTGGCTGTGGAGAGGTGCGTGGCAAGGGCCTGTTGCTGGCCCTCAATCTGGGACGCCCTGTGGGAGGCGCGTTGGTGACCGCTGCCATGGAAAACGGTCTGCTCCTCAACGCCCCCCGCCCGGAATCTTTGCGCTTCATGCCTGCCTTGAACCTGACCACAGAAGAGGTGGATCACATGGTGGCCATTCTGGAGCCGCTGATGGAAAAGGCGTGGAATGCAGTCTAGGGAATCCTGCTGAGGTACTCAAACCAGCCCGTGCTCCTTCACCTTCTCCGGTAATTGGAGCAGGGCGTTGGTTTTGATGATATAATCGGTGCAGCCCCCATCCATGAAGGTACGCACAATGGTGGAAGGGGTATCCAAGGCTGTCACCATGAAGATGGTCGCCTCTTCCTTGGGAGGAATCTTGGAATCCTTTTCATACTGCCGGATATTCTTCAGGGCCTCCACCCCATCCATTCCAGGCATCTGAATGTCCAGTATCACCAGGCGATAGGCATTCCCACTCTCATAGGCATCGATAAATATTTCCAGAGCTTCCACGCCGTTGGTCACCATATCGCAGCGGCCAAACTGTTCCAATGTGGATTTCAGAGATATTCGGGTAAAAAAATCGTCATCGGCGATTAAAATTTTCATAGCACTCCCCCTCTCACATGGTTTCTTCTTCTGGAACCAGCATCTTGTTTAAGGTCTGGCTCAATCGCTCCGCTTGTGTTTCCAACTGCTCCACCAGTTGTTCGGCTCCCTCCAGGGAACCAGACCGCCCCAAATCCACGAGTTTGCTGCACAGGTCAAACATTGGCGTGGCCTTCATCATGCCGACATTTCCCTTGAGGATATGTGCGGTTTTTCCCATGGCTTCGGTGTTCCCCCGTTCCACAGCCATGCGAATTCCCTTCAACTTCTCCGGCAGGCTATCCAAAAATGCCTTGATCAATTGTTCAAGCTTATGCTGACCGAACATGGCCTGCAATTCAGCAAATTCGGCCTCATTCAGGGGTGTATCATCCTGCATGATCAACGTTTCATGGGAAGATTCTGGAGGTGCTTCCCGGCCTTCTGGGGCTAACCACCGGGCCAGCGTTTGCTTTAGCGCACCAATATTCAGTGGCTTGGCGAGAAAATCATCCATACCCGCCGCCAGGCATTTTTCCCGGTCGCCCGCCATGGCATTGGCGGTCAAGGCGATCACGGGCAGATGCCCCCCTCCCATGGCGGAAATGCCCCGCCGCCGTATCTCACGGGTGGCTTGATAGCCATCCATCTTCGGCAACTGACAATCCATCAATACCAGGTGGCAGGCGCGGGTATTCAGTCTGGCCAAGGCCTCCTCCCCATCCACGGCAATTTCAATTCCGGAAAAGCCAATCATCTTGAGATAATCAAGGATAAACAGCCGGTTGACCTCATCATCTTCCACCAGAAGCAGGCGTTTTCCCTCCGCTTGGCTGGCGGTGAATGTCCCGCTGGGCAACGTCCGGGAATCCTGTGGCTCTTGATTGGCCTCCTGCAAAGACAGGGTGGCGATAAATTCGCTCCCCTGGCCAGGCACGCTGTTCATCTTAATCTCGCCCCCCATGAGGTGGGCCAATCTGTCAGCGATGACCAATCCGAGACCGGTGCCGCCAAATCTGCGGGTAGTGGAATTGTCCGCCTGACCAAACGGTTTGAATAAATTTTCTGCCTGCTCCGGGGTAATACCGATGCCGTTGTCCCGAACGGTAAAGCTCAATAAAATCCCATTCTCCTGCCGTTGCAACAGGGAGACTTGCAACACCACCTGGCCTTGCTCGGTAAACTTGATGGCATTGGAGAGCAGGTTGAGCAAAATCTGACGCAGCCGATTGGGATCCCCCACCAATGTACCCGGCAGGTCGGCATCCCGGTGCAACAAAAGCTCCACCCCCTTCTTTTGCGCCGACAGGGTTACCATGTCCAATGTTTTTTCCAGAAAGTCACCCGAAGCAAAGGGAATTTGCTCCAGGGTCACCCCTTGTGCCTCTATTTTGGAAAAATCCAGAATGTCAGAGATCAGATTGAGCAAATGCTCGCCAGATTTTTGAATTTTCTCCACGTACCTGCCCAATTGATCAGGCAGCTCATACTCCGTCAGTAATTGGGAAAATCCGATGATGCCGTTCAAGGGTGTGCGGATTTCGTGACTCATGGTGGCCAGAAATCTTTCTCTGGCGCGACTGGCCTCCTCTGCCTGTAGCCTGGCGGTATGAAGTGCCTGCTCCATCTGGCGATGTTCTATGATTCTGGCCAGGGTTTGGGCTATGTCGCTTAGCAATTCGTCATGAATGGGATCGCGGGAAATGCCTTCTGCCAGGTAGATGTTCAGTACCCCCAGCAGCACCTCTTTGTGTAAAATGGGCACACAATAATGGCCATGAGGCTCGATGCCTTCATACCGGATTTCATGGTCGGAATCCAGGTGGTTGGTAAAAATAATCTGCCGGGTTTGTGCTGCCTTGCCGCACAAACAACGACCAGGTTCAATGCTGGCGCAGGCCGTCAACAAGGGTACCGCCAGCTCATGTTGGGCAGTGAGCTTTAGTTTTCCGCTTTGTGGATCAATCAGGAAGATGGCACCCCGGGGGAGCATGGTCAACCATGGCACGTCCAAAATAATCAAGAGTGCCTTTTGCATTTGATCCGCCAGGGTCAGCGGCTCCAATGCGGTCTGCATGAGCATTTGACGGGTAATACGGGACTGGGTAATCTTCAGCAAATTGGCTTCTGCCTTCTGTCGCTCCTGGATCTCCCGTTCCAATCCCTGGTTTTTCTCATCCAGCATTTTCGCTTGTCGGGCCAGAATTTGGCGTTGTTCATACAGTTCCAGGATGACCTTTACCTTGGACAGCAATACCTGGTCGTTGATGGGTTTGGTAATGTAATCCACCGCCCCGGAATCATAGCCACGAATTTGTTGCAGCTCATCCAAATGGGAGGCTGTGATAAAAATAATGGGAATGGCACGGGTTTGGCTGGAGCCTCGTAAAATATCCGCTACTTCAAAGCCATCCATGCCAGGCATGTTGACATCCAGCAGGATCAAGGCAAAATCATGCTTCAGGCACAAAGTCAGCACCTCCATCCCGGAGCGGGCCTGAATGATCTCGGCTTGCACCGACCCAAGCAATTGAGCCAGCGAATAAAGATTGGCTGGAACATCATCCACAATCAAAATTTTACTGATGGCCTCCAGTCTTGTTATCATGATCCTGCCCTCTTATAACCGGCCATGAACAGGCGATGTTTTTCCGAAACCGCCTGAAATTCATGACCTGGTCTACCCAGATCCAAATTTTCCGACATGCCAAGGCATAGATGACCGCCCCGCACCAAACTATCCTGAAAAAGATCGATCACTCGATGCTGCAAACCCCCGTCGAAGTAAATCAGCACGTTTCGGCAAACAATGAACTGCATTTCGGCAAAAACCCCATCGGTGGCCAGATTATGGGTGGAATAAACCATATTTTTCTTTAGTTCCGGGTCAAAAGACAGCCAGTCGCCATCCATGTGGCAATAATCCTCCAATTTGGACTGGCCACCGGAAAGTCGATAATTATTCTCGAATTCTTGCCAACGATCCGCTTTGTAATAACCACGCTCGGCAATATCAAGATTTTCCCGATTGATATCGGTGGCGAAGATGCGTCCACGGTCGTAAATCCCTGCCTCTTTTAGGAGAATGGCCATGGAGTAAACCTCTTCCCCGGTGGCACAACCCGCCATCCAGACATTAAAATAGGGGTAGGTCCGCAACATGGGCACCGAGTGTTCCCGCAACAGGCGAAATACTTCTGGATCCCGAAACAGGGTGGAGACCGAAATGGTCAATACCTGGATCAAACGGTCCAGAAATGCACCTTGGTGCAAGAGTCGGGGAATAATTTCAGAAATATAGGTAAATTCACAGGAAGACAGACACTGGGTTACCCGCCTGCGCAAGGAAGCCGGGGCATAATTGCGAAAGTCATAGCCAAAACGCAGACGCAGAGCTTCCAAAACAAGCTGAATTTCTATGTCCTGCACTTCTTCATCTGTCATGGGAGAGGACCTTGTTTACCAGGATATCCCGCAACAGAGACAACAGGAGATCTTGATCCACCGGTTTGGAAAGAAAATGATCCATGCCCGCATCCAGGGAGCGTTGTCGATCATCTGCCATGGCCTTGGCACTCAAACCAATGATGGGCAGGTGACGAAACTTTTCTTTTTCCCGCACGCGGCGAGTGGTCTCATTGCCATCCAAACCCGGCATCATCACGTCCATCAATACGGCGTCCACGGAGCGGGGGGAGTGTTCAAGAAGCTCCAGGGCCGTGAGACCATCTGGGGCCATAATAACGTTAAGTCCGCGTTTTTCCAACACCCTTGATAGGGCAAAGGTGTTGCGTACATCATCGTCCACCAGCAAAATGCTCTTGTTGGCGAATAACGCCTTCCACTCATGGATCTGTCTGGATTCATCCCTGGTTTCTGGCACGGGGGCCTTGTCCATGGCCTGCAAAAATGCCCCCACCTCCCGGACCAGTCGATCCGCAGAACCAGGAGTACCCTTGGTAACCACCGCATCAGTATAACGACGCAACTGGCTGTACTCCGCGCGGGAAAGCTCTTTGCCGGAGTGAATCACCACCGGCAGTTCGTGGATCATGGGATCTTTGGATATGTTTTCCAGCAGGCGGAAACCGCTGCAATCGGGCAAGCTCAAATCCAGGATCATGCAATCGAAGGTTTCATGATGGAGAAGATGGAGGGCTTCCTGGCAGTTGGCTGCGGCGATCACCTGGATATCGTCGCTTTCAAGCAGTCGAAGGGTGGATATGCGAGAGAGAATGTCATCGTCCACCAACATAAGTTTGGAGCGGCGTCCCTTATTCTGGCACTCAAAGTTTTCCATGACGCTTTGCAGTTGTTCCCTGGTGACCGGTTTCTGCAATACGCCTATCGCCCCATGGCCCAGACTTTGCTGACGATCCATGGCTGAAATGATATGAACCGGAATACTGGATGTGGCCTGGTTTTGCCGCAGACCGATCATCACCTCTTTGCCATCCATATCTGGCAGGGAGTGATCCAGAATAATACCTGCCGGTTGATGACGGGCCGCCAACAGCAATCCTGATGCCCCGCGATCGGTCACCAGACATTTAAAACCCCGCTGACGAGCCAGATTGCGAACGATGGCGGCAAAATTGGCATCGTCCTCGATCACCAGCAACAGACGATCCCCTGAGGCAATGACATTGCGGTCATCCTCAATAAAATGTTCGATGCTGCCCATGAGGGCCTGGGAAGATTCCAACACGGCTTTCAGGGCAGGAGAGGGCAATTGCTCCGGCGGCGAATAAGACTCTTGGGTGCGTTCTGGCAAAGTCGTCAAATCACATGAACGCATTTCCCCATGGGCTTGAACGGGCAGCAACAGGGAGAATATGCTGCCTTTGCCCTCTTGGCTTACCAGTTGGATTTCGCCTCCCAGCAAACGGCTCAATTCACGCACGATGGAAAGGCCCAGCCCGGTTCCACCATATTTGCGGCTGGTGCTTCCATCGGCTTGTTGAAACGCTTCAAAAATCAACTTGTGCTTGTCTGGTGGAATGCCGATGCCGGTATCTGTCACGGCAATGGATAACCCTTTTTCCACCGGTGCAAAGGTGACGCTCACCCCGCCTTTTTCCGTAAACTTGAAGGCATTGGAAAGAAAATTCTTAAGAATTTGCCGGACTTTGCCCCGGTCAGTCACCAGGATTTCCGGCCCTGGCGGTGCCATCACCTCCCAGGACAATCCTTTTGCAGCCGCCATATGCTTGAACCCAATGCGAATTTCTTCAGCAAATTCTCGTATATTCACTGGGGCCAGGTGGACATCCATTCTTCCGGCCTCAATTTTGGATAGATCCAATATATCGTTGATCAATTCCAATAAATCTGTGCCACTGTCAAATATGATGCGGGCGGATTCCTGTTGTGACGGGGTAAGGTTGCCCTCTTCGTTTTCGGCAAACCCTTTGGCCAGTAGTAGCAGACTGTTCAAGGGGGTGCGCAACTCATGGGACATGTTGGCCAAAAACTGGGATTTGTAACGGCTGGAGGCGGCCAAATCTGCTGCCTTGGCTTCCACTTCGGCACGGGCAGTCAGCAGGGCTTGATTGGCCTGTTCCAACACGGTCTGCTGGCTTTGCAACTCTTCGTTGGCCTGTCGCATCTCTTCGCTCTGCATTTCCAGTTCTTCGGCCTGTTGTTGGGTCTGTTGCAACAGGATGATGGTGCGCTGG
The DNA here is from genome assembly GCA_015233935.1 of Magnetococcales bacterium. Classification (GTDB taxonomy): domain Bacteria; phylum Pseudomonadota; class Magnetococcia; order Magnetococcales; family JADFXB01; genus JADFXB01. The sequence continues at coordinate 15,476 of JADFXB010000074.1, forward strand.
TTGCGATTGAGATTTTCCAAACCGATTCCCAGGGAAATCATCAGTTCATGCAGCAGCTCTTTCTGACTTGAACTGAAGGGGGTGTGGGTGGCAAGCTCCACCACCGCCAAGACATCGTTTTGAAATATCAAAGGAACCGCTATTACCATCAAGGGGGATGATTCTCCAAGGCCTGTGGCAATGCGGATGTGATCTGCGGGGACATTGGTTAAAAGAATGGGTTCCTTTTCCATGGCGCACTGTCCAACCAAGCCTTCACCCAGGGCAAACGTGTTGTTTAAACGCTTTTGTTCTTGAAATCCATAACTACCAAACAGCCGATAGCTCCTGTGGTCCTCTGTCCGTATGTAGAATACTCCGTGGCCACAGCCAAGCAGCGATGCAAGCTTGCGAATCATGACCGATGCAAAATGCTCTGCGGACTCAGAGCTTTGCATGAGGCTGGAAAGTTCTGCCAGTGTGGACTTGATCCACAACTGTTCCTGATTACTTGAGGCCATTTGATTGAAGGAGAGAGCCAGTGCCCCCCATTCATCGGTGCCTTTGACTGTCACCCGTGCTGTTAAGTCGCCACGCGCAATTTTCATGGCGGCTTCGTTTAATGCCAGCAACGGCGAAGAAAGGGTGCGGGCGAACACAAAGGC
>JADFXB010000075.1 GCA_015233935.1 Magnetococcales bacterium
AAATAATGATTTTGATATTCAGGCCAAAAGGAGGTCCATATCTTTTTTTCCTGGTGAAAAGAAAAGCGTAACGTCTCTTCATCATTACGCCAATTCATCACAAGTTGGGCATGTTCTTCCAGGCGAGCACAATTTTCAAAGCTGATGGCAAAAGATGGGTTCATGATTGGTGTACCCTTGGTCGTTGATCTACTCTTCTATTGCGAAACAACGGGCTGGTGAACCATCGCCACCTAAAATTTTCAAAGGGGCGGCAATAAACGTGACTTCCGAACGGGTAAGGTGGTTGAGATGACACAAATATTCAACCAGAATCACCCCGGAGCCTAACAAAATTTTATGAATCGGGGAGTCCTTCTGGCTTTGACGACCGTTCAACGGATTGTCTGCCTGGGGTGTATCCATGGCCAGCAAACGACATCCTTTTTCCACCAGCAGGCGGGCCGTATTTTCTTCCAAAAAAGGGTGCTGTTCATAATAGGCGTTTGTCATCCATCGGTTGTCCCAATCAAAACGCAGCAGCAGTCGCTCCCAGGATCGATTGTTCACACGTTCCGTTAATTTTTCCGGTGTAATCGCCTCACCGTTGAGGGAATCGGATAGATCAACCACGGTGGCCGGTCCAATCAACACATCCAAGGGAATCTGATCTACGGTGCTACCCCGCCGGATAAAGTGCAAGGGGGCATCCACATGGGTTCCCGTGTGGGTGCCAATGACCAGCTTCCGGGTTTCACGATTCTCGATGCCATGGCGTCCCATTTGGGTGATCTCCACCAGGGGATGCCAGGGGGCGGCAAAAGTTTGCATTCCTTCGCAGATCGGAAAGGTGAGGTCAATCATTCGAGGAGTCATGAGTTTGCCTTACGAAGCGGTTGAATCAGTTCACAAAGTGCACCACCGGGGGTACGTAACATGGTAATCAGCAGGGGTTTTCCGTTGGGGGAGAGTTCAAAAGGTTCCACGGCCTGCCATCCACCTTCCTTCAGTATATGTTTGGTATCTTTGATGACATCGGAACACAAGAGGGCCACACAGGGATAGCCTGGACTGTCCAAATAAGAGAGGGGAGTGTTTTTTTCCTCCTGCAGGGTAATCCGACAGCTCCACTGTGGCAAAGGGCGTTTTAAAATAAGGCTGTTTTCTGCCAGGGAGTGGAAACCCAGTGCCTTCTGCCAGAAGATCATTTCCTGCCCGGTATCCGCAACGGACAAGGTGATGGAGCCATCCTCTTCCAGGTGATAGGGAGAGGGGGATGGAGCCATGGATTCACCGTGTCTAACCAGTTCCAACGCAGCCCCACCAACCAGGGGAGAGGCGCACCAGACCAAATCGTGAAAGGGCAAATAATGGTGAAGCAAGGGCTTTTTCTGGGGTGGATTGACCACCTGGCGGGCGACAAACTGGGTTTGCCACCCCGCTTGACCAAGTTGTGCCAACTCTTGGTCCAGATGGGTCACGGTAAAGGCCAGATGGTCAAACCCAAGAATCATGCTCCATCCACCAATTTATGTTTTAACACCTTACCGGTGGTGTTACGGGGGAGTTCCTGCAGAAAAACCATGCGTCCAGGAACGGCATCCACGGGTAAATTGACTTTTAAGTAGGCCATTAATTCAGCTTCAGCCTGTTTGGGTAACCAACCATCTTCCAGGCAGACGAAGGCCCCTACCTCTTCCCCCCATATATCATGGGGCAGCCCTACCACCGCCGCCTCACGTACCGCCTGATGGACCAGCAACACCTCTTCCACCGCCCTTGGACTGACATTGACCCCTCCGCGAATGATCATATCTTTCAATCGCCCGGTGATCAATAAATCCCCGGCAGAGGTGACATATCCCATATCCCCCGTTGGAAAAGGATGAGGCACCTGTGCAGTGTTGATGGATCCATCCTGGGGGTCCAGATAGCCTTGCATGATAAAAGGGGTGTCAACCAATAGTTGACCGTCTTGTTCGGTCTCGGATTGCTGGATAACCGATATTCCTGGCAGCAGGCGACCCACTGAACCCGGTTGCCAATCCTGTCCTGGCAGGTTGACGGAGGTGAGCAAGGTTTCTGTCATTCCGTAACTTTCCAGGGGAGTGACGGAAAAGTTTTCCTGAAAGCTTTTTCTCACTGCCGCTGATAAGGGGGCCGTTCCCACAAATAGATGATGCAAAGCCCCTTCCGCCCAGGTGGCTACCTGGCGACCTCTGTTGAGACGGGCAAGAATGGCCATCATGGTTGGGGACAGCCATAGGGCATTGACTTGATTGGAAATGGCATACGGCCAAAAGTGTAAAGCAAATTGGGGACTGAACATGGGGGCCAGTACCACACATCCCCCGGCAGCCAGGGGCGAAAGCACCGTATTGAGAAAACCTGCCATGTAGGTCATGGGAAATACATGCATCATTCGGCAGTCAGCACCCAAACCCGTCAATTGGTTGAATGTGTGTGCATTCACCAATAAATTAACAAAACCATGGCATACCCCTTTGGGTTGCCCCGTTGTGCCGGAGGTAAAAAAGATGCCAACACTTTCGGCATGGTGACCGGCAGGAGGTGGCATGGCTTCCCGTGTTAATTCCGCCAGCTTCTTTTCGTCTAAAACCAAATGTGGGCGAGAGACCTGCTTGATATAGTCATGGGTGGTTTTTGGCAAATCCGGGTTGACAGGAATAAAGGTCAGACCCAAATGGATGGCCGCCAGATAGCCCACCACCAAGTTTAATCCATTGGGTAACATGAGGGCGATACGATCCCCCTGGCCAAGACCGTGTTTGCTTAAGGAGGCCGCCATTTGCCAGACTTGTTCCTGTAACCCCTGGTAACTCAAGACTTGTGTGCCCTGCACCAAGGCTGGTCTCTCCCCACCCCCTTGCTGGATTACTGCTGCCAACACATCTGCCGATTGCATCATCAATCCTGCTCCTGACCATAGTAGGGGGCAAACTGCAGACCGTTTGAACGAATACCCGCTTCAGCAAGATGGCGGGCTTCCTCTTCTACCAGGGCTTCGGGAGCGGAGGTACGGTTTTTTTCGCAAACAGCGATGATCAGTTTATGGGGGTCTACCCGATAGCGTAAGGCATACTTTTCAATAATGGGCATATAGCTTGAGTGAAAAAGGGCAAGACCAGAGACCACATCCAAAGAGAGGGGACCAGGATGGGACATTTTGGGAGCCACATATTTGCGAGCGATGGTCATTAAATAGACGGGGTCCAGTTTGGTGGGCAAACCACTGCGCTGTAAGGCACAAACATATTGTTCCAGACAGGTATTGCCGCCTCCCCTTCCTATTCCCTGCAAGGAGGCGTCCACCACTTCCACACCCAATTCATTGGCCACCAAGGCATTGGCCACCCCCAGCCCCAGATTGTTGTGACCATGGAATCCCAAGCCTACCTGGGGAAGTGCATCCTTGACTGTGGTGATATAATGACGGATCTCCTCAGGCAGCATGCCCCCTGCCGAATCCACCAAATAGACCAGATCCGCTCCATAGGAGACCGACAAGCGCACCTTTTCCAAAAACACTTCAGGAGGGCTGGAATAGGATTTCATAAAGTTGGCGGCCACATACATACCATGTTTTTTGGCACATTCAATATAGGGGCGGGTGCTCTCAACATCGGCTAGGTTGCTCCCTATTCTGATAAAATCCATCTTGTAGGAGGCCGCCAACTCCACATGCTCCAGTCGGGCAATGCCAGGAATGCAAAACATGCCCCAACGATTGTGACGGACACTGTTGGCAGCGGCCTGCATGTAGACTTCATCCTGCTCTGCGGCCACTTCAAAGCCCCGTTCAGAGGCTCCCAACCCAACACCATGTCCCACCTCAATAAAGGGTATGCCAGCCTCATCCAAGGCAGCGGCAATCAGGCTGGTATCTTCAGCGGTAAATTGGAATCGTATGGCATAACTGCCATCCCGCAAGGTGCAATCCAAAATTTTGGGCATCTGCATGGGAAAACCTTTTATGATCAGGAGGGTGCAAACAGTGCCCGGTAGAGAATAGAGGTTGGTTTACCATCTACCAGATAATGGGCCATTCTTTCTCCATCCTGCACCATACCGGATCGCTCCATGATGCGCAGCATGGATAGATTACAGGCCATGGTCCCGGCTGTAATCTTGCGGACTCCCACCGTGTTGAGCAGATGGTCGCATATCAGGCTCCATGCTTCCAAGCCATAACCCTGTCCATGCAGAGACTTTTCTCCCAAAAGAATGGACACATCCGCCAGACCATTGTTTAAATCTCTATGAACGGACATGTTTCCCACATGGCAGGGATCACAGGAGGGACATTCGATGGCCCAAAATTGATGGGGTGTCTTGTCGAAGGATTGATAATAGGCCAGACAAGATTCCATGGAATGGTGACGATGCCGTTGCTCACTGTAGCGCATAAGTCGGCGATCATTGAGCCAATCCACATAGCGTTGGGTAAGATGCCGTTCGGTGAAGGGCACCAAACGCAATCGTTGACTCGTCAGTATGTTTCCAGTCACAGTAGATCCTTGCGATTTTCCCAGACTTTTTCAAAGGCATGTATCACGTCCAATAAATCCTGCTCTTCCATGAGTGGATGGATAAACTCGTGCAAGAACAGTTTGTGTTCGTGTAACTGCTCGGTTACTGGACAAATGCCCTTGGCATAGGTCAATTGAGCTTCCGGGGGCGAAAGGGAGAAGGGGAAGCCTTGTGAACCAAACGCTATGCGTTGTTGAAACAAGGGCAACAGGTAGAGTGGACGCACATAGCCCGAACTGATTTTCACCCCTTCAGCCTCCCGCCCCTGAAACACGGGCAATTCAGCCGCCACCGCCGCAACAAAACGATTGCGATGAATCCCTGCCATTTGTTCATCAAACAGACAGGCATGCACATAATAGACATGTTGGGCACCTTGGTGCACCACGGGCAAGGTGATGGCCGGAATGTTTGCCAGTGCACGCTCCAGTTTATGCACATTTTCCAGGCGCAAGGCGTTTACATTGTCTAATTTTCTCAATTGACAACGGGCAATGGCGGCTTCAATTTCGGTCATGCGAAAATTAAAGCCAACCAGGTTGACCAAATTTTTTACCCCCTTCCCTTCTGCAACCGATTCACCATGGTTGCGAATTAACCGCACCCGGTCTGCCAAATCATCATCATCGGTGACCACAACCCCGCCTTCACCGCTATGGATGTGCTTGTGATAGTTCAGGGAAAACACCCCCACATCGCCCAAGCAACCTGCATAACGTTGATGCAGGCGTGCCCCCGGAGCTTGTGCACAATCTTCAATGACCCGCAAACCATGTTTTTGGGCAAGGGCATTGATGATGGGAGCATTATAGGGGTGACCGAACAAATCGACGGCCATAATGGCTTTGGTGCGGGGGGTGATTTTCTTTTGGATGCTCTCGGCATCGATACAAAAGGTTTGCGGACAAACATCGGCAAAAATGGGAATGCCACCATAGATGAGGGGAGCCATGACGGTGGCCGACATGGTATAGGGCGGCACAATCACTTCATCTCCCGGCTCAATCCCCACCGCCCCGATGGCACACATCAACCCTGAGGTGCAGGAGTTGACGGCGATGGCGTGTCGTGCGCCAAAATGGGCACTCCACTCCTCTTCCAAGGCGCGAACCTGGGGGCCACCCATAAACATTTCACCCCAACATCCCAGATAACGGCTAAGCGCACCACTCGCCAACACCTGCTCAACGGCTAGTTGCTCCTCTGCTCCGATGGTCCGATAGCCAGGAAGGGGGTGACTTCTGACGGGGGTTCCACCCAAAATGGCCAATTTGCTCATATCGCACCCCGTTGTTGCAAGGATAGGTACATAAACTCCGCTGTTTGCCAGTCTTCCATGGTATCGATATCCTGAACAAGATAGCGAGGCAGAATGACCGGGCAGGCGTCTTTGGGATACATGGTTTTTTGTTGGAGCAGCTTTTGGCTGTCCAGCCAATAGAACTGCCCCGCATCGTGGAAGGCTTCGGGCAGATCGTTGCTGCGGGTTGTCTCGTACTGGGGCCAGAACATTTCCAAAAAGCCCTTCTGATTGATTTGCAAACCCCGAAAAATGGGAAAGGGAAACGAGGTCACGCTAATGGCAGCACTGCCTTGTGATTGTTCCAACAATTCCAGCCCCTGTTTCAGGTAACGGGGTTGCACAAACGGGGCGGTGGCATAGATGCAGCATAGGGTTTCCACCCGCTCTGCTCCGCCCAACTGGGCCAAGGCATGCAAAATGACATCTAAAGTTATTGTATGATCATCTGCCAGGTGGGCTGGGCGCATAAAGGGAATGGTGGCTCCCCCCTCTTCAGCCACCCGGGCAATTTCTTCCGAATCGGTTGAAACGATCACCTGGTCAAACACACCACTCGCCAATGCGGCTTGGATGGAGTAGTGGATAACAGGTTTTTGCAAAAAGGGGCGTATATTTTTTCCCGGTATACGCTTGCTACCACCACGGGCAGGAATGATTGCAACCTTCATTGAGAGCATCCTTTACTTTGCATGCCATCCTCCTTTTGCCACAATTGTTGGAGCATATCCGCTGCCAAAAAAGCTGCATCCCCATGGAGTCGCAATTCAGACCTTATCATACCAGGGGTTCCCTGGAAAATCTGTGTCAGCCAGTCTGCCACACTTTTATGGGCCTCTTTTTGTTGATCCACAAACCAAATTCCTGGTCGTTGTGACAGGCTGGCAAGATCCTGGCGACATAATCCGGGCTGCAGACTCAGGGTCGGTCGTCCCACCAGCCAGGATTCATATAACACCAGGGAAGCCATACCCGCCACCCCATCAGCGGCCAATACACCTTGGCGGGTGGTCATACCGGATAGTACGGAAAAATCGATGCCCGTTGCCAGTTGGTGCCAGTAGGCCCCCAGGGCCTGTGCATTTTCACGGGGATGGGGGGCAAGGACAAGGAAGAGTTGATCTTTATTGTTTCGCAGGCATTCCGCCAGGGGGGTGAGCACGGTTTTTTCCGTATAGCCCCGAAATCTGGGGTTGGAAGCATCGGCCCCCTGGTCCATCTCCACCGGTTCGGAGATAAACAGGATCATCTGTCGATTGGCGGGGCAGCCCAATTGCATTTTTAGGGTCTGTTGTTCCAGTGCATTATGCGCCATGGCTTGCCGGGTGAGGGAGGCAAGGCCTGGATGGCCGGTAATGCGTAACAGTTCTGGAGGAACTCCCTCGCGGATGGCCTCGTTGAAGGCCAATTGGTCCATGACGCCGTACAGATCGGGCCAGATGGCCGTTCCATTCAGTTCCATGCGGGATCGATAGCTTGTCCAATTATCCAGCATCATCAGGGAGGGAATACCCAAGGTGCGGGCATGGCCAAGGGCAAGCAATGGGGTGGGATCTTGCAGGCCGGTTCCCAAGACCAGACCCTTGATGTCCATTTTTTGCTTCAATTCCCCCAGGCGTTGTTCATCCACCACCCATTCTGGGGGAAGACGTGGCCAATGGGAGGGTGCCTCCCGTCCCAGTGTGGCACTTTCGCTCAACACGATGGTGAAATGACGACCCGCCAGCTCTTCCAATACAGGCAGAACGGCCCGCGCTCCGCCAGGATCCGAAGCAACGGCAAGAATTGTGGGGCATGGGTCAGGATGGGAGAAGGGCATTGAGCAACTCTTGGGTTTTGGTTGCCTGGGAAAGACCACTGACGGGTGGGGTATCGTGGGCCAACAGATCGTCTAATGCCCTAGCAAAACAGCCATCAAACCCTCCTGGCGGGAGGGAGTGATGAGGATTTTCCTGTAAAATGAAAAAACCATCAAACAGAGGATGGGGTATTTTATCTTCCCAACGCATGGTCATTCCACCGTGCATGAGGGAGAGTCTGCCTTTTTGAAAGGTGAGGGAGAGATCCAAATTGTGATAATCCACAGGAAGTCCACTCAAGCTCACAGGAATGTCCTCTCCCAGACGCAACAAAGCAGAAGGATTTTCTTGCAAGGTATCATCTACCGCCACCACTTGGAAGTGTGCTGAATCTCCCAATAAATAAAATGCCAGATCAAGAAAGTGACTGCCATTGGTGAGAAGTCCACGGCTATAGGTCAACTGTACACCCAAAAGTTTTCCCAAAGTTTCTGCTTGGATGACCTGTCGGCAGGCGTTGGCCCAGGCGGCGTAACGGCGAAGATAATGTACAACCACCCGTGCTCCGGCGGCATCCACTTGTTGGCGCATGGTCAATAATTGGGATAAGTTGACGGCGGGGGGCTTTTCCAGCCAAATGCGTTGCACGCCAGCCGCCAGGCACTGTTCCACATGGGCCAGGTGCAAGGGGGTGGGAGAGCAAATACTGACCACCTGGGGTTGGCATTGTTCCAGCATTTCCTCTACTTGAGAAAATGCCGGACACCCGTAGCGAGAGCTAAACCGACTGCGGTGTTCTTCATCCGGGGAGCATCCTGCCACCAATTGAATTTCGGGATGCAATGCATAGGCAGCGGCATGATTTTGCACAGAGATCAGAGTTTCTGTTTTTGATACGAAATCTGCACCCACGTTGCCCAAGCCGATGACAGCCGCTCGCAGCATCTTACCACCCCCTGTTACTGAGCAGGTTTAGTGTGTGGGTCCAGACGATCATGAAACATGGCTTGCAGAGCCTGAACATTTTCTTTTTTAACATTTTTGTTATAGGCCAGCATTTTCAGGGCATACTTGGTGGAGAGCTTGTGTTTGATCTTTAGGAGGGGACTCCAATAATAAGGGAGTCCGAGAGCGGAGAGGGTGCGCAGCTTGGCTCCCCGCAGATAATCGTCGCTCTTCAGGAGACTCCAGTTGGCGAGAGGCTTGTTATCAAGCATCTCCTCGATGATATCCACCATACGTTGTGTGGAGTTTCCGTCAGGAGAATTGCACCATTCGTGCAAATGTTCTGCCCGACCAGCGGCCAAATGGCTTTGGCTTGGATCCGACAATTGTGCATCCACCAGAGCGGGCAGCTCATTGGGATGCTCGCATTCAACGTTCAAATGGGTTGTCAGGGAAGTATAGAAGGAGCTGGAACGGTCGAAAACCAATTGTACCAGGGGGCGTTTGGCAATCCAGCTTTCAAGTACCGTTGTACACATTTCACATGCCAGGCTGATATCACAGCGTAGCAGGAGTTCCCCGATATTGGATTGGGCATCCAGTTCGATGTGTTGTTTTTGGGACGGAGGCAATTGGTCGAACCAGTTATGATAAAACTGGTGATCTTCCGACGGATGGGGCCGCACAATGATGTGATAGCGGTCGCATTGTATCAGTTCGTTCAGAAAGGTTAAAGAACGGCTTCGGTTGGCATGGTTGGTCTTGATGGCATCCCAGTAGGTATGGGCAAAGCTGGATCGATCTTTCCAATCGCGGAAGTGTTTGTCAGCGGCACTTTTAGGCATATCGTTAAAGCGGGCCAGGACAAAGTTGGCCACGAACAATACCACAGGCCGTTTTTTATGGGGTGGCTGAGGAAATATTTTGCTCCATGGATGGAAATAAAAATCAAACCGCGGTACGCCAATCACATCCAGGCGGCTGGTAAAACCTTCATTCAAGACGGCTTGTTTGTGTTGTTCATTCCAGCAAAATTGGACATCGATATGGGCATCTTTGTGAAAGCGGCCTGCAAGAAAGGCGGTGATCTCCTGGCTATAACTTAATTCGTTTGGCAGTACGGCTGTCAGCACCCCCACTTCGGCCAGCCGTTTGGAATATTTGACCAGGTGGCTTGCTGTGAGATGGTTAAAAATGATCATGCCTGGCCGATAGGCTTCCAGCACCGCCTTGTAGGATTCCAGGGGTTCCAGGTAACAGCGGATGCCCCGTTGTTCCATTTGATAGGCCGCCAGAACGGAACCGTATAAATCCCGGCGGACGTTGTCCACCAGGATAACAACGGTTTTTCTCTCATTTTCTTGAATAGTAGCCATGACCCACTCGAATGATGTAGGCAGAAAAACTGAAAAACCCTGAAGACCTGCAACGAGAAGAGGTGATCAAGAACCGAAGGGCGAAGTCCAAACTCTTTCCAACAAGCCCTTATCCTCCCACATTTTAGTATATCTTTCAACGATGCGGAAGGGAAGATCCACCCGTTCTGCCACGTCCAGGACCGTGTTCACCCCATCGCACATACGGGGTAGAGCGGTCATCAAATCGTTAAAAACATCGGGTCGTTCTGTAAAAAGCTTTTCAACCAAGTCGGGTTGGCTTCCTGCAAAAATGGGGTGGTCCATGGTCAGGCCATGCCGCACCACATGGGACATCATTGGGTAGGGCAAATAGAGGTCCAATTCCGGGGAGGAGAGACAAGGAAGGCCGGAAAAGCGCGGGACCAAACGGTAATGGCATTCCAAGGCTTCAATCACTTCGGAGATTAAATCCACCATCTCTTCAAATTGTTCTGTGTGCACAGAAGCAGGCGTGTCCAGGTCGGTGTGGTATTCTGAGAAGGGGGCACGCATGATGGAGCCGCAGGGAATTTGCACGCCCTGGACATCAAAAGCGATTTCATCATTGCCCAGACCGCCTTTGCGAAAGGGTTTCACGGGGGTATCTGGTTTGGCAAAGCGTAACACATGGCGAAACAGGCGATCCACCGTTGCTTGCCCATAAAAGGTTGATTGATAGACCAGGGGGGCGTTTGCGCCGGAGGTTGCAACGAACAAGGCTTCTTTGACGCCCCGTTTTTTTGCTTCCCGCACGGCGTAAAAGACGGAACCCACAATTTCCACGGTGGAAAGCATGCGATAGGTGAGATGGGTACGGCGACCGGCCAGTCTGGAGACCGCTTCGTGGCCTGCCAAACATCCCACCAAACCATCATTACACATTTGTGGATGGTCAAAATGGCCGATCAGTAAAAGGGAATCCGTTGATTCACCCTCATGCACCTGTTCCACCATCTCCATCATGCCAGGAGACAGGGAGGTGTCCATTTCGACGGTATAATTTCCCTCCGGCAGGTTTTCCCTGATTTTATGGGGCAGGCAAAATCCCCACTGCTGTTCCCACTGCCGGTATTGATTGCGAAAATGAAAGGGGGTGCGTTCGGGCTGACCAGGGATGGAGAATAAATGCTCTTCCAGTTCAGAGCGGCTTACCTGACCCATAAAGGGTGGACTATAGGTAAATACGGAGAGTTTTTGCTCATGCCAATCGCAAAGAACTTTGCCTTGTGGATCCAGCAGTCTGGCCTTGTTGACCTCCCAGGCAAGGGGGGCAACCCAGGAACCACAGCGGTCGCCAGATGGATAGCCGATGATTTGGCAAGAAGGATAAAAGTCCATCAGGAGGCGATAGGCTTTCGCCATTTCACTGCCGGCATGCACCCGGTTCAACCCCCATAACTCTTGGAGAGCATTACGCCAGCGGGTGATTTGGTCAGATTTGGTCATTGCAAAGATCCTTTGGCTTTGCTGGCGATAACTTGGTAATGGTTATCCCAATCTATCATGGCATTTTTCAGGGTGGCAACCCACTCACAGGCGTTGACGACGGTGGGTTGTCCTTTTGGCATTAACTGGGTCAACTCCATGGGGTCGGGATCATTTGCCAGGCGTAAATCCTGTGGGGCAAATGGTTTGGGATAAAACAGGATGGTCCAATGGCAGCGGGGTTGCCAGCCAGCCAGATCGCGCAAGACCAGCACCATGGCGACTAAAGGGGTAGATGACCCCTCACCCAAGTCTATGGCCAACAAAACAGGGGGTGCATCTTTTTCCTGTCCCGATTTGTGCCAACGCCCACAGGTCAGGGCACCAAAACACTGCTCCACCTGCAATGAAACCTCATATTCATTATCGGGTAAGGTCATGGTGTCCGGCAGGTGGATGCCCCAATTATTTTTATCCAGCAGGGTGGCATCCATGGGAAATCGGTGTTCTTCCAGAAGATTCTTGCCCACCTTGCCACTAAAGGGGCGACTGTGGGCAACCACCAGGTGAGGATAGTCCTGCAAGTTCAGATGGATATCTCCTTGGGTGGAGCGTATCCAACCCCCTGTGGCAACCCATCTTTCTGGAATCAGGGTATTGCCAAGAGGGGAACCGGTGGGCAAGTAGCTTAACTCCAGGGGGAGCAGGTCTCCAAGAATGGCGAAGGTGGTATCCACACCCCCGGTTACCCCCTGGCGTTGCAATGGGGCCAGTTGATCGGTCAGCAGTTTGAACAGTTTCTGCTGGTCGGTTGGTTGGTCTTTGCCAAGACTTATGCCGTAATCTGTCTTGGGTCGGAAGTCCAGAACCACTTCCTGTCCATCGGAAATGGTGAGCAACATGGGGCGTTCTGGCAAAGTGCGCCCAATTAACTCAAAACTGGCCTGGGCAGAAGAGGCCACCACCACCCCCAGCCCCGCCTTTGCTTTTTTGGCAACACCAACTTGGGTAGCAAGTTTATCGAAAGGTTTGAAACTGAATTCCGTGCAGGGATTACACAGGTCTCGCACATAGATAATCGCACGCCCTGGTTTTTCTTCTCCCTGCAAGCAAAACAAACCGCTGACAACCTTATCATACCGATAGGGCACCAACAGTTGTCTTTCCACATAATGAAGATAGGTTGATCCGGCATCCAAATTTAAATTGCACACCATGCCGTTGCTTGCATGGAAGCGGTCAAAAAAACTGTCTGGTCCAAAGCAGTTTTCGGATACGTTGGCGGTCAATTCTCGCGCCTGCCCACCAACGGCAGCGACTGAAAATACCGGATCAAGGGAGCGGCGGGCATCCGCATGCTTGCGAATCATTTCAGAAAAGATGCCACAGGTGGACGGGGTATTGTCCGGGTCAAAAGGCTGCATGCGCGGAAAGGAATAGGTAAAGGTGGGGACCACCAACGTACCATTTTTACCCAAGACATCTTGAAAGGCTCCCAGAATGACTTGGAAAATGGTTTGGGGATCACTGCCCTCGGCGGGACGCCCCAATAATCCAATGTTGCTATGGCAGAAGACCACCTGACCAGAGCCCAGCCCCACCTCAACCAGGGCATCGGCCAGGGAGTGGCGCGAATAGTGATGCGTAATCCTGCCTCCTTGTGACACAGCCCATCTCCGTTATGGTTTAACCCCGGTAATCAAAAACCAGTCCAAACGGTCTGAAAACAGATGATCATTAATGCGTCCTACCTGCACATCACGGAAATGGGGATCGAAGTAATAGTGGATGTAATAGGGATTATCAAAATAAAAAAAGGTCTGGCCCTGTCTGAAATCGTCTGGGCGACCTATGCGATAGCGATGACAGCCAAGGGATTGGGCATCGGCAAGAATTTTATGTTCAGGACCGGTGGTTGAAATAAAGATCCGTCCACCCGGACGTAAAACCCGGGCATATTCTGCAATGGCTGCCTGAATATGTTCTTCACAATCTTCATAGTGAAGGACATTCCAGGAGACCAAAAAATCAAAAGAATCGTTGTCAAAAGGCAGATTGCGATTGGTCCCGACCCGAAAGTCTCCCGTCAAACCCAATTGCTCCAGGCGTTGGGTTGCCGATTTGCATAGGGCCTCATCCACCTCTGTACCAGCCACTTGCATACCAAGGTGGGCAAAAAAGACACCATTGTTGCCATTGCCAAACCCCACATCCAGCACCCGCTTGCCGGACAGGTTCGTGGCAGCCATTCCGGGGACATAGTTGCCTTTAAACAGTCGCACCAACACTTCGCTAGGCCACGCCTGGTCTTGTCCGGCTGCCTGGGCTTTTGCGTAGGTTGTAACCCACTTGTCAAAAGGATGGTCGCTCATGGGGATAATCCTTCAAAAAGCAACTGAGAGAGTCCGTTCACGGTGGGAAAACGCGGATCTTGCAATTGATCAAAATTGAACTGGAAACCAAACTCCTCTTCAATAGCGGAGATGAGTTCGATAAGTTGAAAGGAGTCAATAATTTTTGCCTGTAGAAAATTGGCATCGCCTTCCAGAACAAAATTTTGTCCTTCGGAAGAATGATTTTGTAACCAGTTGCGGAGCCAATGGGCAATCTGCTCTAAATCCACAACGCATGGCTGAAAGTGTGACATAATTGTTCTCAATTTTCAAACAGTTAGTATGATCTCAAGCTCTTTGGATCAGGCGGACAATGTACTCCCATTGTCCTTTATTGTCCAGACCCTCCTTCATGATTGGCAGGCAGAGTGGGTTGCCATAGCCACCTTATTCTGGCGAGATACCGGTGAGATGGCGGTAATGCCGATTCAGTAGATCAACCGTGATCCCCACATTAAATTGGTTCGCCAATAATGTCTGACAACGGGAAAGATCCAGTGCACAGTTTGGCCAATTTTCCAGCAGGAAGGCCAGTTTTTTTGCCAGTTCGATTGCATTGCCAGCCTGATAGAGATAGTTGGAATCCTCAATAATGTGCTCAATGACGCCACAACGACTGGAAAGCAGCGGAACCCCACTGGCAATCACCTCCACGGCGGCCATGCCGAATGTTTCCATCCGGGAGGGGTTGATCACCAGTGGATACCGTCTTACCCACTCTTGAAAAGGGTTGACCCTGCCCAGAAAACGCAGGGAGCAGGTGGTCAAGGATTCATCTCCCAAGGGATTTTCCAAGTCGTCGCGTATTCCGGTAAAATCAAAGCGTTTGCCCGCCAGCATGTTGCCTTCCTGTTCCAACAACCGCAAGGCAGCGACCAAATCTGCCCATCCCTTACTGGCCAGGTGAGAGCCAATCACTAAAATTTCTTGGGGTGGGGAAGGGTTTATGGGGAGGGGAGAATTGATTTCATTCAACAAAATACCATCGTTCATGGTATAGATGGTTTGTTTGTCATCCCAGGCCATTACCTGTTTTTGTAAGACTGTTCCAATGGCGACGACCAGTTGGCAGGCATGGCAATCATATTTAAAATAGTCCTGTTTCCGCATGCGTGAATCACGAAGAAAGACAGAGGCTGGTATGCGCAATTTTTTGGCCAGATCAACTGTCAGGATCCCTTCTCCATGATCATTTCCCTGCACCAAAGCGGGCACAAATGCCGATTGACCAAGTTTTGCCAAAATATTATGTATAAAAAGAGCATTGCCAACACTTCTTCCCCACAAAGAGCGGGAGCGTGGAAAGGACTGGATAATGACGGGGATACCGGAGGCCTGACAGGCATCCACCAACCAACCCGGACTGGAAGTGACCAGAAGGGGTTGCCACAAGCCCTGCTCTTTGGCATGAACCAGCATGCGCCACAGGCAGGTTTGAGCACCGCCTTTTTGTGAGCGGTTTTGTAGAAAAAGAATGGGGATCATGGCAATCGTTTGGCCACCACCCACACATCATCCCCTCCCCAGTAGCGTCCAAGGAGCACGTTGCGCAGGGTGTAGACAATGGTTCGTTTGACGGAGGTGGGACGATCGGTGCATTCGCCGGAGTCCACCATCTCCCACTGATTTTTCCGCAATAATTTATGGAGTGCGGCAATGGGATAGGGACGTACATGGGTGGGATCCCGCCAGAAATCACCGGCGGCGCGGCGCAGGTTGGCAATATTGGGGGTGATCACCACCAAGATACCACCGGGGCGTACCACCCTGGCGGCTTTGTGAAACATTTCATCCACCTGTTGGGGAAGAAAGTGTTCCACAATATGGGAGGCCAGGCAGCCGCCATAGTGGCCTTCGGCAACGGAATCCATGTGGGAGAATAAATCGCCTTTGATAATCTGCAAGCCCCGTTGTTGGCAGCTTTGGCAGAGGTCATCGTCCATTTCCACCCCCACGCCCTGGATGCCGGCTTCTTTGAGAAGATCTTGAAAGATGCCTTTGCCGGATGCCAGTTCCAACACTGGTTCTTGATTGCGAAAGCGTTCCACAAAGGGGGTGAAGTAGCGTTTGGCGACCTGCAAATCCCGTGCATCGGCAACATACATGGAGGGTATCCCATTCTTGGAAAAAATTGGCGCGGTGATTTTTTTTGGGTTGCAACCATCCCGCGAACCAGATATAGTTGGTGGTTTCAGTATGCAGCGGGTCGTTAGCTCAGTCGGTAGAGCATCTGACTTTTAATCAGAGGGTCATTGGTTCGATTCCAATACGACCTACCAAAGCAAAATC
>JADFXB010000076.1 GCA_015233935.1 Magnetococcales bacterium
CTTCCGTGGTCTACCCGAAATCTATACCCACCCGCCTTTGTTTAGTCGGTAGTGTTACGATTTTGGTAGGGGGAATTCTGCTGTATTGGTCGTGGTTTCTGAAAAGGAATCATCCTTTGGTGTAATTTATTATTTTAATAATCCCAAACACTCTATCAATAATTCTTCCTTAAATTTTTGAATATCCATTGAACGAGTATTAATGAAATTTATTCTATTGTCATTCTGTAAAGATGCTAGCGCGTACCTTGAAATTAGATGGCGTTTTAGCAAATTGTCATCTATTTGTTTATGCATAAGGGTATTCATTAGCTGATCTCGTTGACTTGCTTCTATGAGAAAGTAATTTCCGGTTTCTGATCTTTGAAAAAAAAGTCGTTGAAGACAGTTCGCTTTCTTTTCTCTAATTAGCGGATCAATATCTTTGTTTCCAGTGCAGGTTGTATAATTTTTATAAAGCATAATTGTAACAACTCTTTTGATTGTGGAATTAATTATATAATTATTGTTGAAGTTAATATGGGGGGGTGGAATCGTTTTGCTAAATTTAAATTCAGACGCATTTGTCATTTCCCGGAATTCATTGAATAATTTTCGATGTTGGAAACCAGTTAGCTTCTCAAACATTTCAGAGAAGGTCGTTATCCAGAACCAAGCCTTCATGCCTTGGAGCATCTCAGGAGCAAGATTGGGATGGCGGCGAAAGGTGTCGGTAAGGAGGATGGTTTGCCATACATAGGGAACAAGTTCTGGAATAGGGACATAACAATGTTCGTATAAAAAATTTGCACAGTCGGCGAGTGCTCGGATGGAATACTCCAGTTGGCTGGGATCCTCCTTGATTTTATCACTGAGTTCTTTCGGTTTTGTTTCATGCAGGTCTAAATCATAGGCCCCCTTGCAAATACGTAGGATGAGATCATCATCCACCCCATCCCAATGAAGGGGAGCAAGGTAGCGTTCTTTCATTTCCTCTAATTGTTTTAGAAAATCAAATTTTGGCGACCAGGACAGGGCATGTACCATGTGGGCTTCCAACATGGTGGTGCCTGAACTGTTGATGCGCTGGAAAGATTTGGTTGCCTGACTGTAATCGTCGGTAGAAATGGGAATCACGGGAATTTTATAGTTGCGGAAAATGTGGGCTATGCGATCCGATTCCTCAATCCATTGCTTGACTTTTTCTCCCTGCAAGCCGCGCTGAAAACTAATTAAATCATAACTGTTTAATATATAGGTCAAAGGCATAAGTTGGTTAGCGGATGCCTTGCCTGAAATAAACTCTTTTTCGTCTAAATCATAATAGACGGTAAAATCATTTTCTTCAACTTCTTGAAACTCTTCAGAATTGAAGTTGGGTTGGTACAATGCGCCAAAGAGGGTTGACAGCCTTTGTACCCCATCCAATAAATATTGATAGGAGGTGGCTTGCGGAAAGTTAAGAGGATGAGGACCAATTGTTGGGTAGTATTGAATATCATTTCGGGTGGTGCGCCAAATCATAATGGCCCCAATGGGCAGACCCTCTTTTATACTGGCTAATAGTTCCAAACGCTGTTCAGGCGTCCACACAAAAGGGCGTTGGAATCTTGGTATTCTTATCAATCCCTTCCTGATTTCATTAAGCAAATCGTGCAAATACTGAATTTGCGGCTCTTTATAAAAACTAGGTGTTGCCAGGTTGTCCATGTTGGATTCCAGATTCAGCGCGCCAGGGCGATGAGTTGCAGGATAATGGGTTGCAGCTCCTGCCAACCGCCATCGTCCAGAAGGGATTGCTCCTCTATGGGAGAAGAAAACCTTTTCTTGATAGCATCCCCAAATCCCTTTGACAAGTTTTCCCTATCTTGTGGGGATAGGTCATCAAAAAGCCCATGGCTGCTTTCTCCTTGGCGTATTCGATTTTGATCCCCAATAAAACCATGTGGTATATTATAAAAAAAATAAACTTCATCTTTTACAATATGATCAAATGAATCATAAATATGCCCGTTTCCATGGGAGGTGGCATAATCCCGCAAAGTTGGTAGAGGTAAATAATTCTCAATGCTTCTTCTTTTCAATCGATGGTAAGAAATGTTGTTGTTCTTGCAATGATTTTCTGCCTTATTGGATTGAGCGGAAGGAAAATCCGGGTGAAGACCATCATGATCAAAAATTGCAAATATTTTTTTCTTCATGGCTTCCGGCCAGTCAAAGATACATTTATTCGGAATACCACTGATGCCGCCGCAATGTATAAATTCAAGCAGTTTGTTTTCCCATAATTCTTTCAGTGTCTTTCGATATTCATGGGTAGCCATGGCCAGCAGGAAGTCTCGATCAGAAATATTGTCTTCCAGACAAACGGTTACCGGAATATCCATCCACTTTTTGGCCTCGTGTCTTGAGACAGCCGGTGGGATAAGAGACCAGTCCGTTGAGCCGTCGTGGATACAAATAGACAAACCAGCGGATCCCATGTTTTCCTTTAACATGCTCTCCATAAGGACAATGTTTATGGTGTCTTGCACATTCGGCGATTGAGAGTCTTTCCAATTTATAAAATTTTCATTTGATTCATCTCGAATAAAAATGCGGTGTTTTCCTTCTTCTGCCGCATTTATAAGGGATATTAGGAAAACATCCAAATTCTTATTCGGTTCAAATAAGTTTGCAGCAAGATAAATGTTCATTAAATTATCTTACGGGCTTGAAGAATTTTTTTGGCTTGTTGGATGTTGGAATCAAACACATTGGCGGGCCAGTTATCCGCCACTGGCCGTGCCTGCTCATCAAACTCAATGGTTTTTATCCTGGTTTGGCCGTTTTCACTCTGTGATAGCCAATGCAGAATGACCATTTTTGGATCCAACTTTCCCGTGGCAATCTCCAACTGCACCCGCAACAACAAGTTTTCCGAGTGGGTCTCCACCAAAATTTGCGGAGTGCTTGGTGACCGGATGGCCTGGCATAACACCTCCGCAATGGGAGCGTGCATGGTGGGTTGCAAATGCACCTCCGGGTGTTCCAGCAACAAAACGGGCTTTGCTCCCAACTTACCCTGTTTGGCAAGAATCGATAAAACAATGACCGGCAGAACCTGCCCCATACCTTCCCCACTATCAGGAAAAGGAATGTCCACAAGGGGGGATGCTTTGGGTGTGAGAGCCAGTGCGGTCAAGGGGCCGCTGAAGGTGGGACTATGACAGACATTCAGTCTGTGCTGGGTTGTCTGTTCAAACCACTCGGCTACATCTCGGAAAACGATTCCATCCTGGCTATGATCAAAAATAAGAACTGGAGCTACCCCCTGACCGCTGCCATCCTGGGTCAATCGATAAGAACCACTGGAGGTGAATTCAAACCGGTTGATCGGATTGCGTAAGGAAGAAAGCCAATGAAAATGTTCGGAAAAGTGACTTAGCCGAATTGCCGAAGAGTGCAACAATTCCTCTGCCTTTTTGTTATTGCACTTGACCGGCGAGATCCCTTTGAAACTAACTTCCAAATTTTTTTCAGAAACAATAGAAGATATGAAATGATAAAAAGAGCCTCCCATCAGTACCGGTTGCCACTGAATCTCATAATTTGACGATTCAGATGCGGTGGAATAAGCTAAGTTTTCAATAATATGGGTGCTTTTTTCAGGGATGAACCGAAATTGATAAGAAAAAGACTCTAGATGAGGGCCGTTCGGTTCACCAAAATCAAGCCCGATACCCACCACCGGGTTGGAAGTCAAACGGCAGCGCAAGTCATTGAAGGTGGCTCCCCGCATGGCTGGGCAGGCAACGTTCAAAGGCCCGCTGTCCGATTGCACCGAGGCCGCCAGCAAGGGCAAGGTACGCAATAAACCACTTTTGCCCGTATTGTTGTAGCCATAAAACAGGGTTAAAGGGCGCAACGGAATGGTGGTTGCCCCTGGAAAGGAACGATAATTTTCCACTCGCAAGGCTTGAAGATGCATGGATAGGGGTTCTCTTGGTTGGGAATCACTGGATACGGTTGTCACATCCCCCGTAACTTTTTCCCCGCCGTCTGCTCCACCACCGAAAGGGGAACCTTTTCTTGTTGGGCCAGTTGTTCGTAGCGTTTTTTTCGTTGGTTGTTGACCTGGTCGGCCAACTGGCGCAAAGAGGCATCCCCGCTGGTGGGGTGGAGGTAGCCGTCGGCACCCTCTTTTAAATGACCCGCATCCCGTGCCTGTTTGAACGATTCCACTTGATCACTGCTCAAGCCAGCCGCCAGGGCAGGCAGGGCAAAAAAGAATAAGAGGGCCGGTAAAATTTGACGCATACGGTACATGGCGGCTTCCTTCAGAACAAATCCTTGTCACGGGAGATCAACTCATCCACCCCTTTTTCCAGGCGAACCCGAATTTCATGCTCAATCTTCACATTGAGATTAATCACAATGGGTTCGGTGGGGGTCTCAATCTTGACGGTGGGGGAGCAGGCCGTCAGGAGTAAATAAAGGGATAAAAGTGAGAAAAGTGGCTTCATGGCTGTTTTTTATCCTCATCCTGGGAGGAAAGCTCCTCCATGCGACGTTGCAAAAGAGCTGGCAACACATTGAAACTGCGCAATCCCTGCCGCAAAATTCCATCCAACGGGCCACTCAGGTTGATGTTTACCTCCAACGGATGCCCCTCATAGGTCTGGGGGTTGTTCCCCCGTAACTTGACCTGGGCCTGCATCTCACCATTCAACGCCCGATTAAGAATAACACGAATTTCCTCATAGTGGAAATCTCGTATGGCGGTGAGGACCATTTCCGGCACCCCATGTTGTAATAAGATTTCGGCCTCCGCTCCCCCATCATAGCGCAAATGGCCGGGACCATCGGTCATCAGTTCCCCATTTTCCACCACCATACCCGCCGGGGAGAGGGTCATGGGCAGGTGACCACTCATGCTCCCTTCCGCCGTCAAGCCAGGAATCTCTGCCAGTTGCGCAACCTGGGCCAGATCCAATTTTTCCAAGGCAGGGGTGAACTGCCAGGATTCTGCTGCCAGATTCACATGCATGGGAGGAACCGTCATCTTGCCCCCCAACACCTGGGCCTGAAAATTTTCCACCACCACCTTCTTCTTGCCCTGCAAGGCAAACAGCAATTGTACCGGACCCACCGGAATCCCCACAGTCAACCTTTGCAAGGTAAACTTTTGCCCCGCCGGGGTAAACCAGGGTTTGCCAGGCAGCAACTGGAGATTCAATTCACCTCCCCGCAACGCCATGCCCACATCCCCCAACACCACCTTTTCCACCTTGACGTTCAAACGACGGGGTTGACCCTCCGGGGTGAGGGTGGCATTCATCTGGATGGAACTGCCCTGCCAACCCTGCTCTGCCCATTCCACCTCATCCAATTTGGCCTGCATCTGCCCGTTGGCTTGTACAGAGGCCTCCCCTTCACCTTTGACTTCCCCTTGCGGCGTGTCAACAGTGACTCGGCAGGGACGACAGGTGATTTTGGCAGGTAACACCGCCAGCCCACCCCCTGTTTCTTCCATCTTGGGCCAACGCTCCCGTTTGCCCGGTTGCAAGGTGCCCTGGCTGATGCGCAAATGAAGGTCCACCCCCTTCAACAATACCTGTTCCAGCATGGCGGTGAGGGGCCAGGTGGGATGCCAGAACAGGGTTCCTTCCTCTGCCTGAAAAAATTCTCCCAACTTGACGGAACGAAAGAGAATTTTCTCCTCTCTCACCTCAAGAGCGGCCACCTGGAAGGGCCATTCCAACAGGTGAGTGACCACAATGGAAAGCCATTGGGGCAGGTGTCGCTGCCAATCCAGGGTGGTCACACCCACGGCACCCCCAATGAATAATGCCAAAAGGACTCCCCACACCCAACGGCGACCCTTGCGGGTTGCGGGTTTTGCAGGTAGATCAATCTGGGGAGCGAAGAGTTTCATTTGACAAATTGGCCACTTTGATTACCATTGAAGCGGAAACCACCCCTTTTCCTGGAAAGGATAAGCCAATGCAGGTTACAAAAAAAGCGATCATTCCACCTTTATGTCTGTTGTTGCTGGCCGGATGTGTCACCCAGCAAGGGGGCCATCAAAATGCCGGTTATGGCGCACCTCAGCAGGATAACTCCTCCACACTGGGCACCACCGGTATGGCTGCTCTGGGCGGGGCGGCACTGGGCGCCATGATTTCCAAGGACAAGACCAAAGGTGCGCTGATTGGTGGTTTGGTGGGGGCCGCTGCCGGTTATGCCGCCAGCAATTATTTCTCCCAGATGCAGGATCAACGGGTTCCCCAAGGGGCCTCCCTCAACGATCAATTGCGCCAGACCGCCGATTATCGTTCCGCCACCGAACGCTACAAGGGGGAAGTCTACAACGATTTGGATGCCTTCTCCCGGGAAAAGCGGGATCTCTCCCGCAGTCGCTCCCGCTCCTCCGATCTCAACGATCTGCGTTATCGCATCGAGCAAAAGCGGCAGGAGGTGCAAAATTCCCACTATAATTTGAAGAATGAGTACAATGCCAAGTGGGAGGTGTTCAATCAAGCCCAACGCAACAGCAACGATTCCCAGCAATTGCGCTCTTTTGATGATGAATTGCGGAATTGGCGGCGGGCCATCGATCAGATTGGCAGTAGCGACCGGGACTTTGAACAACAATTGCGGGGATTCTCCGGTAGCGGTTCCTATTGATTTTCTCTCCAGGCTTCATCGCCAGGGCAGGTGAATGGCACTGCCCAGGCGATGCAGCAAGGAGCGACCCTGCAACTGCTTTTCCATCTTTTCCCGTTGCTGGGGTTCAAAATAGCTTAACTGCTCGAACAACTCCTTGGAACGGGCAGCCACCTGCTGGGCAATGGCATCATGCAGTTGGGGGTGGATGGCCAACAGGTCGGTGAAGGCCTCCTTGGAGAGTTCCAAAACTTCCACCTCTTCCTGATCTGCCCGAATGGTGGCGGTGCGGGGAAGATCGGTGAGCAAGGCCATCTCCCCCACCAGTTCACCACACTCCACCCGAAACTCCTGGGTGGTGGAAAGACCTTCATAACGGGTGATACCGGTTAAAATTCCCCTGGCGACGATAAAACAACTCTCCCCCGTCTCCCCCTGCTGAAAGATCACCTCATAGGGGCCATAAATTTTATGGCGCAAACTGTGGGCAAAGGTGGTGATCTTTTCCTGGTCCAGGGCATTCAGATTCAAACGGTCTGCCAGCAATTTTTGAAAAAATCCGCACTGCAACAACAACCGGGCATTTTCCGCCGGTTGTTTATCCTCGGGGGGAATCAGGGTGGGGGCCACCGAATAGACCGAACCACCATCGGGGAAGGGGATGGTCAGACCATGGCGGCGCAGGGCGTACCACACCCGTTCCCGCACCATGCCTTCCAGTTTGGTGCGGTCGAAGAAGGTTCGGCTCCAAAAACGCACTTGATAGACCACCCCGTAATCGCGAAATTCATGGACATGGGCGTCTGGTTTTTTGCTCCGATCCACCTCTGGCACGCTCAACATGGCCTCCATGAGCACCGACTTCACCGCATCTGGGGTACTGCCAAAGGAGAGGGTGAAGGTAAACTGATGGCGGCGCAGGGGTGAGTTCCAAGTCATGTTGTTGAGGACGCTATTGGCCAGAATGCTGTTGGGCACAATGTAAATATGCCCACCAGTGGAGCGCAGACGGGTTTCCCGCCAGTTGCGATGGATGATCTCACCCTCTTTTTCCCCAATGGCGATCCATTGAGAGGGTTCCACGGTTCCCACCAGATTCATGGACAAGCCAGCCAACAAATTGCCCAACACCTCCCGCAGGGCAAGACCCACCACCGCCGCCACCACCGCCGTGGAGGTGAACAGGTGGGAGGTGTCAAAATCCAGCACAAAATGAAAAATGGCAAAGGCCGAAGCCCCGATCAACAACAACCGCAACAGGTAGAGCAGCAGGGAAGGGACCGGAAACTGCTGCTTGCGTACATGATAGAAAAGCCTGCCCATGGCTTCGTTGATGTTGAAAAACAACACAATCAGCCAGAAAAGATACCAGGCTTTCAGATAGCGGGGATCCATCCTGGTCTCGCCCAGCCATTCTGGATGGCTGTCGAACAGTTTGGCCAGCATAAGGGTGAGAAAAAGAACCACCAATGGGCGGGAAACATGCTCCATGATGATGGCAAGCCAGGATTCTGATAAACCGCTGCCAGGCTTGCGGCTGCCTTCCGCTCCCTCTGTTGGGGCGGGACGGGAGGAGCGAAAGGGCAAGGTGAGGAGAGTGGCCAATACGAAAATGGTCAGAAACCCACCAAGCATCAATGAAATGAGTGTCAGACTATCCAAAGATCAACCCTCTTGGGAAAAACGTTCCTGGGGCGAGAGTCCACCCATCTCTTGTAACTTGTCGATGATGGTATTGATGGCATCGGCCATGCGTTTGAAATCCCCCTGATAGGTACCCTCCAGTTTGGCGGGAATCTCCCCATGGCTGATACGATCCACCCGGTCGGCAATCAATCGCAACTCTTTCAAACGGTGGATCATGTCGTTCAAGGCGGTGCCCATTTTCTGGAAATCGCCGTGCAGTTGGGCATCCAGTTGATCGGGAATCGCTCCACGGGCGGCCAGGGTCATGATCATCACCATGCGGTCGGCAATCAGCCGCATGGCCCGCATGCGATTGACCATCTCCACCATCACCAAAGAGAGTTGACCGATTTCATCCTTGCTGTCCAAGGAGATGGTGGCCTCCAGATTGCCGTGGGCCACCTCATGGGAAAATTGCCACAGTTGGGAAATGCTGCCAACGATGGTGCGCACCATGAAAAAGGAGAGCATGCCACACAAAAGGATGGTGGCTAAACAAATGACAAAAATAAAGCGGGCACTCTTCTCGGCAAACTCACGGGTTTCCAAGGCGGTGGCACTGGCCAGCTCTTCGGCGATGGTGACAATGCGCAAGGCCAGGGGTTCGGTTTGCCGGACGGTCTGCCGCATGGAATCCATGTTTTGTTGAATGCTGGCATCCAAGGTGGCCAATTGATCCATGGCATCCTGATAGGTGGCCAGGTGGGAGGTCAAGTGGGCTTTTTCAGACTGGGAAAGAGAGGATGCCTCAATCAACCCGGTCAACAATAGCCCTTGTTGCCGCACCCCATTTAAATATTGTCCATCCTGCCGCAAGAGATAATCCTTTTCCATGCGCCGCATGGTCAGATATAAATTATGACTGCCGGGAATGGCCTGTTGGTTTACCTTGTGGATCAACTCCAGCAGGGTGGTATAGGCCGGGTGGTGCCACAGTTGGGCAATTTTTTGGACCGAATCGGGATCGTTGGTCATCTCCCGCTGGAAAACCGTCAAGCCCGCCAGCATGTCCACTACCAGGCTGGAATTTTCCTTTTTCTCTTTGATCAACTGTTGCACAAGTTGACTGGCGGTGGTCACCTGTTGCCTGTGGGCCTCTTCATGGCTCAACAGGGCGGTCATGGTCAGACGCAACAGGTGTTCCAGACCGGCTTGCACATCTTCCACATCATGGACCAGAAAGGCATCTTCCAGGGCGTGGGCGGCATCCCGGAATCTTTTTTGCTGACCGCTGTCATAGTCAAGACCTCTTTGTTCCATCTCCGTAGCAATGGTTTGAAAGGTTTGACCATACTTTTCCAGCAGGGGAATCAGGTTTAATTGTTGCTCAATTTCCGTCACCCGTTGGGTGGCCGGTGCCAGTTTTTCCACCTGACGGGCGGCCTGGATGGCCAGTTCCACCTTTTCCGCCACCCCACGAGCATGGGCGGCATCCTTGCGGGCGAGAAAATCTTTCTCCTCCCGCCGGGCCTGCAACACCTGCAAGGCCACTTGCGAGGCATGCTGGCGGATGGCCATTTCATGGTTCAGTAGGTGCTCGTAGTGGTCAATGGTGCGGCTCAGGGTGAGGGTGTAGAGCAACACCACCCCGCAAAATAAAAACAAACCAACCCCAATGGTGGTTGGCAGTTTGTATTTAATGGGAATATCGGTAAGTCGCATGACCACTCCTGTAGAAATCCAGTTTTATTCAACCGCCAGCATAACGGATTTATGCTGGCGGGAAAAGAAGCCTCTTGCTACCATTCCCACGAGCCGTCAACGGCTTGAAGATTCCACCTTTTTGGTGTAAATGACCCTCATTCTCTAGACATGGATGGCCGTGGCCGCGCTATTTTCTAAAATATCTGTTGCCTTTGGGGTGGTCCTGATTGGGGTGGCCGTTTATGCCCATTGGCCCCACGATCCCTTGCCGGAAGGGGTGCAGGCGGATCGGGTGGAGGTGTATAAATCCAAGGGGCAAATGGTGCTCTTTCGGGAAGGCAAGGAGTTACGTCGTTATGACGTTGCCCTGGGACGCACCGCAGGGCGCAAGGATCGTGCCCTGGATGGCAAAACCCCGGAGGGGCAGTATACCATCGATTCCCGCTATGGGGAGGGGAGCAATTATTATAGCTCTTTGCACCTCACCTATCCCAATGAGGAAGATTTGGCCACCGCCAAGGCGTTGGGGGTGGATCCGGGTGGCGGTATTTCCATCCATGGGGTGCGAAATGATTTGTGGTTTGTGGGACGGTTGCAAAAGCTGGTCAACTGGACCCGTGGTTGCGTGGCAGTGAGCAATCAGGAGATGGCGGAGTTGTGGCGGGTGTTGCCCGACCATATTCCGGTGAACATTTACCCCTAGTTTGGCGGAAGAGCCAGCATGCCCACCATTTTTTCCCATCCTGCTGTTCCCCTGGCCATGGGGTTGGGGTTGGGACGGCAGATCATCCCGCCTCCCTTGTTGGCCACAGGAATATTTCTGGCCATTTTACCCGATCTGGACATGGCCCTCATGCGCCTGGGCGGCATCGCCTATGCGGACAATTTTGGCCATCGGGGCTTCAGCCACTCCTTTGTCTTCGCCTTGGTGATCGCCTTGCTGGTGGGCAAGTGGGCCACCCGCTGGCAGAGTTCTTTTCGTGTGGTCTTTTGGTTTCTGTTTGTCTCCTTGGTTTCCCATGGCATCTTGGATTGTTTTACCAATGGTGGTCACGGCATCGGCCTGTTGTGGCCCTTCTCCGATGAACGCTTTTTCGCCCCCTGGCAACCCATTGAAGTGGCTCCTTTACGCCTGGCACGCTTTTTTTCCATGCGGGGCGTGGAGGTGCTCACTTCCGAATTGATCTGGGTATGGTTTCCCGCCTTGTTGGTGGGGTTGGGCTTGCGTCGTTGGCAAAGGCCGACTGGTCAAGGGTTATAAGGGTTTGCTGCCTGAATAGACCACAAAGCTGAAATCTTTGAACCAACAGTGCACATCCACAAATCCAGCCTCTTGCATCCAGGTTAGTTGATCTTCCAGCGGGGACATGCGATCGGCCAGCATGCGTTCCTGGGCAGCCGCCAGGGTTTCTTCGGATACTCCAGCCTGCCGCACCCGTTGCAACCAGTTTTTCCGATAGTGTTCTTCCACCGCAGGCTGGCTACCCAGCACTTGATCTGCATTGATGAAAATGCCTCCCTCACATAGGGCTTGCCAACATTGGCGAAACACCTGCAACTTTCCCTCACCTTCCACATGATGAATGGAAAGGGCGGATACAATGGCGTCATAAGGACCAGCCAAGGGGGTTTGGGCATAGTCTCCAACTTGGAAGGATACGGATTGGGGCTGGTTGGCAAAGCGTTGACGTGAGATGGCCAGCATTTCTTCGGAAATATCCAGTAAAGTGACATGGGCATCCGGCAGCACGCTTAACACCATTTCCGCCAACAAGCCAGTTCCTGCCCCCATATCCAAAACTTTTTGGAGCGGTTTTGGGTGGTTCAGGAGCAGTTGCAGCAGAGTGCCATAGAAGGATTCATAGGGGGGAATCAAGAGCCGTCTGGTTTGATCATAGTGGGAGGCATGTTTATTAAAGAGGGTTTGGGTGAGGAAAGAGTTGTCGGCCATGATCTTTTTCCATTGATCCGTTTAATTCAATTTGTCCTCTTCATAAAGAGGAATCGTGTCCGGCACACGATCCAGGGCTTGCTGATATTTAATCCAGTCACCCCGGCTGGCCCTTTCATGCAACATTTTTTCCGCCTCTGGAACAGAGCCTTTTTCGGCAGTGGTCGTGACTGAAATCTGCTCCATGGAAACCCCTTCCTCCTTGGTAGGTTGACGAACCGTTTTCAACAATGGCCCCTTCTGCCTCCAATAATAACAACTATACGTATATTCTCTTGACATGCCTAAACTACCACATGAATACCACAGATGCATCACCCTAACCGAAATACCAAGGGGAAATTTTGTGGCAACGATCTTGTTTTGGGAAAAATCCTTCCTATCTGGAGTTTACCAGGAGAACAAAGGAGGTGAACCATGTTTGCTTGGCAAGTATCCGTGGACTCCCGCAATTGGCAAAGCCAGCAATGGAGAAATATTTGGCAGACAGTGCTTTTGTTGGCTGCCATGACCGGCTTGATGAGCCTGTTGGGATGGATGTTGGCCGGGGAAGAGGGGGTGGGTTGGAGTGTGCTGTTGACGGTGGTGGTCTATTGGATGACCCCCCATATGGCCCCTGCCTTGATCTTGCGCCTTTCCCAGGCCCGTTGGCTGGACCCAACCTTGCATGGTGGGCTTTACCGCTTGGCGGCCCAATTGGCACAAAAGGCCGGTCTGCCCACCACCCCGCAAATGTATCTGATTCCCAGCCCGGTAGCCAACGCCTTTGCGGTGGGCAGCGGTGAGGAGGCGGCGGTGGCCCTCTCCCAGGGATTGTTGCAACGTTTGGATCAACGCCAGTTGACCGGGGTGTTGGCCCATGAAATCAGCCACATTCGTCATGGGGATACCCGTGTGATGGCCCTGGCCGATATTTTTCGCCGTCTCACCATGGGGTTGTCCATTGTGGGGCAGTTGTTGGTTTTGTTGGCTTTGCCTTTGATTTTATCGGGCAAGGCAGAAATTTTCATCCCTGCCTGGCTCCTCCTGCTGGCGGCCCCTTCCTTGAGTGGCTTGTTGCAACTGGCCCTTTCCCGTACCAGGGAGTTCAACGCTGATCTGGAAGCGGTTGCCTTGACCGGTGATCCCCTGGGATTGGCCACTGCCTTGCAACAGATTGAACGGCCCCAGCGGGGATTCTGGCAGCAAATATTTTTACCCTATGCCCCTGGCAATGAAGCAGCCTGGTTGCGTACCCACCCACCGGTGGAAGAACGGGTGCGCCGTTTGCA
The DNA here is from genome assembly GCA_015233935.1 of Magnetococcales bacterium. GTDB lineage: Bacteria > Pseudomonadota > Magnetococcia > Magnetococcales > JADFXB01 > JADFXB01. The sequence goes on from JADFXB010000076.1 coordinate 13,180, forward strand.
ACAGGTGAGCCAGGCCAGTCGGGTTTGGCTGCCCCGTTGGGGTTGGAATGGAATCTAAGAAAATTTACGGTGGGTTCTTGAAAATCAGTACGGCGTTGCCATCTGTAAAGTAACAGCGAAACAAACCAACGGTTCATGGTTCGGGCTGACCCAACCAAACCTGAACGACAGATTCTGGAGGGGAGCGATGAGTAAAGTTATTGGAATCGACCTTGGGACCACCAACTCCTGTGTAGCCATCCTGGATGGGGGCGCGCCGAAGGTTCTTGAAAATAGTGAAGGGGCCAGGACCACGCCTTCCATGGTGGCGTTTGCCAAGGGAGGTGAGCGATTGGTGGGGCAGGCGGCCAAACGGCAGGCGGTGACCAATCCGGCCAACACCTTGTTTGCCATCAAGCGGCTGATTGGTCGTCGTTATGACGATCCACTCACCAAGAAAGATTTGGATTTGGTGCCGTACAAGATTGTCCGGGCGGACAATGGGGATGCCTGGGTGGAAGTGGATGGGCGGAAAATTTCTCCGGCGGAAGTCTCTGCCATGATTTTGCAGAAGATGAAGCAGACGGCGGAGGATCATTTGGGTGAGAAGGTGACCGATGCGGTGATCACGGTTCCGGCCTACTTCAACGATGCCCAGCGGCAGGCCACCAAGGATGCGGGACGGATTGCCGGCCTCAACGTGCTGCGCATTATCAATGAGCCGACGGCGGCTTCCTTGGCCTATGGTTTGGATAAAAAGGGTGGGCGCACCATTGCGGTGTATGATCTGGGTGGTGGCACCTTTGATGTTTCCGTCCTGGAAATTGGGGATGGGGTGTTTGAGGTCAAGGCCACCAATGGGGATACCTTCCTGGGTGGGGAAGATTTTGACAAGGTGGTGATCGATTATTTGGCCGATGCGTTCCAGAAGGAGCAAGGCATCGATCTTCGGCGGGATGCCATGGCCTTGCAACGGTTGAAGGAGGCGGCGGAGAAGGCCAAGATTGAGTTGTCCAACGCCAGCCAGACGGAGATCAACCTGCCCTTTATCACGGCGACCGCCAGCGGTCCCCAACATTTGCAGATGACCCTGAGTCGGGCCAAGTTTGAAAGCATGGTGGATGGATTGATTCGCCGCACCCTGGAGCCTTGTCGCACGGCTTTGAAGGATGCGGGGGTGACGGTGGCGCAGATTGATGAGGTGGTGTTGGTGGGTGGCATGACCCGCATGCCCAAGGTGCAACAGGTAGTTACCGAATTTTTTGGCAAGGAACCCCATAAGGGGGTGAATCCTGACGAGGTGGTGGCCATTGGTGCCGCCATTCAGGGTGGGGTGCTCAAGGGTGAGGTGAAGGATGTGTTGTTGCTGGATGTGACCCCCTTGTCGTTGGGGATTGAGACTTTGGGCCAGGTGTTTACCAAGTTGATCGACAAGAACACCACCATTCCCTGCAAGCGTTCCCAGATCTTTTCCACGGCGGTGGACAATCAACCGGCGGTGACGGTGCGGGTGGCCCAGGGTGAGCGGGAAATGTTTGCCGACAACAAGTTGCTGGGTCAGTTCAACCTGGAGGGTATTGCCCCGGCTCCCCGTGGAATGCCTCAGATTGAGGTGACCTTTGATATCGATGCCAACGGCATTGTGCGGGTGTCGGCCAAGGATTTGGCCACGGCCAAGGAGCAGTCCATCCGCATTGAGGCATCGGGTGGTTTGAGTCAGGAGGAGATTCAGCGCATGGTGCGGGATGCAGAGGCCCATGCCGCCGAAGATGGTCGCAAGCGTCGTCTGATCGATGTGAAAAACCAGGCGGATTCGTTGATCTACTCCACGGAAAAATCCCTCAAGGAGCACCAGGATAAGTTGGATGCGGGGGTACAGCAAGCGGTGCAGGGTGCCATCGCCGAATTGAAATCGGTGATGACCAGCGACCAGGTGGAGACCATCGAGTCCCGGATGCAGGCGTTGACCGAGGCGGCCATGAAGATGGGGGAGGTGATCTATAAAAACCCTGCCACCTCCCAAGGTGGACCCACCGCTTCCCACGGTCCCATGGGCAGCAACGACTCGGTGGTGGATGCAGAATTTGAAGAGATCAAACCAGGCAGCAAAGCGGCCTGATCTTTCCAACGGTTTCGATTCCCCTGTAAAACCTGCCCCCTTCCATTTTGGGAGGGGGAATTTTTTTCAGGAGCAGGGAATAATTGCCCCAAGCTGTTGGCATTGTTGGAGAAAGTGCTTGAATTCTGGCAGGTGTGTAGTGTCTTGGACCCGTTGAATCAGTTGGCAGAGATAGCTTTCCTCCATCACTTCTCTGGGATTGTTTTTTTGATACCTTAGATTATTACCCAGGAAGATTTGCCTAAGATAGTGCAGATGGTATTTGGCATGGTTACGGTGGCCTGATTGAATTGGCAAAAGTTCAGGATCCTCCACTTCCACATTGTAGAAGTCCAAACACTTAAGTAACTCTTCTCCTCTTTGGGCGGATTGGACCAAAGCGCGGTTTCCGAGAAACCAGGTTTCCATGGTTCGGTTTTGGATGACAATGGCGTAGTTGGGTAAGGTGGTAACCAGGGGGAGATGGCTTTGCAAAACCTCTTCCACCTCACGCCGTCGTTGGATTACATCATCTTTTTCTGCATCGATGCAAATAAACAAACAGTCAACGGCATATTTTTGGATGGAATTGAGGGTGTCTAGAATCAAATTCTTTGC
>JADFXB010000077.1 GCA_015233935.1 Magnetococcales bacterium
CTGTCATGGGTGCATTAGGTCCGCATATCAAACAGGAATCGCCTCCCGTCCGATATGAAAGTAGGGATGCGTCTTTTCCTGGGGTTTGCCTTGTTGCTGGTAATCGGTGGCATCGGGATGGGGATCATTGTGGAACGGATGCGAGAGGTGCAGCGGCAGATCATCCTGATCCAGGAAGAAACCTTACCCTTCACTTTGCGTGCGGATAACATGGTGGCGTCTACCATTGGGGTTCAGCAATGGCTCACGGATGTTTCCGCCACCCACGATCCTGCAGGTTACAAGGATGCGGAAACCGCTCAGGCCAAGTTCAAGGAAGATATCTCCCACTATCGTAAAATGTTCCAGCGGGAAGGAAACACCGAAGGCCTGGCCCGTCTCAACGCACTGGAAAGCTCTTTTGACAACTTTTTTCTTACCGGCAAACAAATGGCGGAAGCCTATCTTCAGCAAGGATTGGAGGCGGGCAATGCCTTGATGGAGGAGTTTGACAGTACCTCCGAATCTTTGCAGGAAAAGGTGTTGGCTTTGCGGGACGGTCAGGTGGAGGAGACCCGCCAACTGGTTGCCGCCACCACCCAATCCGTTAATAGCATCCTGAATACCATTTGGGTGATTGCTGTATTGGGAGGGTTGTTGAGTGTGCTGATTGCTGTGTCGGTCACCCGCAGCATTACCCAACCGGTGGAACTCTGCCGTTCCATGATTGATCAATTGGCACAAGGCAACCTGATGGTTGCGGTAGACACCGACCGGCGGGACGAACTGGGCAAGCTGCTGGCAGGCATGGGGAGTATGGCTCAAACCCTGCGGCGAGTCGTTGGCGAGGTGCGCCAAGCTTCGGACAAGGTCATCCATGGCAGCCACGAGTTGTCGGAAACGGCCACCAGTCTGGCGGAAGGAGCCACCCAGCAGGCAGCGGCCATTGAGGAAACATCTTCTGCCATGGAGCAAATGTCCAGCAACATTCATCAAAACGACAACAATGCCCAGCAGACCGAAACCATTGCTGCCCGCACCATGCAGGATGCCCTTCAGAGTGGGGAGGCGGTGGGAGAGGCGGTGGTGGCGATGAAATCCATCATCGGTAAGATTGCCATCATTGATGACATTGCCCGTCAGACCAACCTGCTGGCTCTCAATGCGGCCATTGAGGCGGCGCGGGCTGGCGAACATGGGAAGGGTTTCGCCGTGGTGGCGTCTGAGGTGCGAAAGTTGGCGGAACGAAGCCAGCATGCTGCGGCTGAAATATCCTTGCTCTCTGGGGATACGGTCGCTGCGGCTGAAAAGGCCAGTGAAATGATTACCCGCCTGGTTCCTGCCATCGGCAAGACGGTTGGCCTGATACAGGAAATTGCCGCCGCCAACCGGGAGCAGAACCAGGGGGCTGGGCAGATCAATGGTGCCATTCAGCAACTGGATCAGGTCATCCAGCAAAATGCTGGTGCCTCCGAAGAGATGGCGGCCACGGCTGAAGAGTTAAGCAATCAGTCTGACAAACTCCGCCGTACCATCGCCTATTTTCAGACCGACAAGATGGCGCAAGAAGCAGAATCCCTGCCTTAAAAAGGTTTCTGGCCCGTATAATTTCCGGGTGGACTGTAGTTGCAAACCCAAATTTCCTCCCGGCCACAGGTGGCCATACCGCAACCCACTTCTTGGGTATTTTTCCACACCAACTGGGTGTAGTGACCGCAGACCGCGCCTGGTGTGCAGCGTCCAGAGGTATGGTCGAAGTCTTTGGCTTCACTGGCCCACATGGAGACCACATCCGTTGGTTTTAAACGTCTGCCACTTGACCAGGCAAGATTTTCACCCACCTTGGCGGCACGGCTATGCTCCATTTTGCACCCTTGGCCTTGCAAACGATTGGCCCATTGTTGGGCCTGGTTTGCCAGAGCAGGCGACCAGGTCAAGTCTGGCACCCCCACCGAACGGCGCACCTGGTTGTGGGCAACGACCATGTCATTGGTTTGTTGAGTTTCCGAGTCCTTGGCCGACTCATTGGGAACAATGGGAGGCAGTTTACCGGACGACGATGGCTTGGCCACGCAGCCAGCAACCAGAACAACCAAAAAAACAGCCATTCCCCATGGAAGACTGGAATTGTTTGAAATAAACATGTACTGATTTTACCCCTCTGTATCAGTAACTTGTATGGCAGAAATCCGTCTGCCATACAGTTCGTCCAGAAACTCGGCACGACTAGCGGAGGAAAATTCAGCCGCTTTGGACTGGGCAATTCATCCTTCTGCGTACCATTGAATGGCTGCCGCCAGCATATCTTCAGGGATATCCATTGTAACGGTTGCCATGGTGCTTGCTACCCAATGGCTTCGTTTATCCCTAATAGCACTACCCAGTCAATCACAATGGTACACCTCCTTGCCGCTGGATGTCTTGTATCGTTCTGGGTGGCAACCAGCTTTTCCATGCAGGTGGTTTGCCTTTATTTTGAGAGATGATAACGAAAAAGATAAAGAAACCTTGTGGGGAGATAGGGGTATTTTTCTTGCAAAATCGGCAGGAAATGGATAGAATAATATAAAAATAAGAACATGGGAGGACAGATAATTTTGGCTCCAACGATTGGTTTTGCTCCAATCGTAAGGGTTTCTTATGGTCTCTTGTTGCGACTCTGCCCATTCCATCAAGGAGAACATCAGTGACAGAGATTCAGGATAGAAATCAAGGGGCTGGTAGCTCCCAAAAAAATGGTCGCTGGATCCTGTTTCTGGCAGGGGTGACCGTGGGGGTGTTGGGATTTGTTCTATTTCATTTTTTGATGATGGATGGCTATACCAACAGTTTGGAAATGTGCATCTCCTGTCACGAGATGGATGGAGTTTATCAAGAGTACCAGAAAAGTACCCACTACAAAAATCCCTCCGGGGTGCGGGTGATCTGCTCCAACTGCCATGTGCCCCACGGCAAAGGTTTCATGGACTATGTGGATAAATTGTGGGACAAAACGGTGGTGGGCGGGCGTCATCTCTACCACCATGTGATCGGTACCTACCCGGATGCCCAATCCTTTGAAAAAGCACGCTACCGCCTGGCACAAAATGTCCTGGAAACCATGCGCAAACGAGACTCCAAAGAGTGTCGCCAGTGCCATGCCTATGAATCCATGCAGTTTGAAGATCAAAGCCGGGTGGCCGCCTCCCGTCACGGGCGTATGATGAAAGAGGGCAATAAAACATGTGTGGATTGCCATTCCGGCCTGGTCCACGACATGCCCGATGAACCCACCGAAAATCAACCCAACAATCCCTAAGGGCGGACCCATCTACCATTCAGGTCGAGGTCACCATGACTATCCATCGCTGCAAATGTGAGCAAACCATCACCAAAACAGTTCGCCGGAGCCTGGCAGGATTGATTGTGGCCGGTGGATTGCTGTGGTCTCCCTGGTTGCAATCGTCGGAAGTTATCTCCCAGAAAGAACAGTATATCGAATCGGTGGTGACCATCCTGCGCCTGCATGCCCAGGCCATCCGGCAACTGGCCACCCACGAGTTTAAATACAGCGGCAACCTGGCCCGCCATGTCACCGCTTTGCACAATACCTTCGGACTTCTCGGCCCCATGGATTGGCACGCAGCCAAGGCCGTCACCCTGCAAAAAAAGGATGGTTCCGCTCCGGTATTCCAGCAGGATTCCTTTGAAAAAATGGCCGAGCAATGCCTCAAATCCATGAAAGAACTCTACCAAATCTCCATCCAGCAAATGGAGACCAAAGGCAGCCCCCAGCCCGTCTTGCAAACCCTGCAGGAGGTGCAAAGCAAGTGTGATGCCTGCCATAATTTATTGGAAGGGGCGGCCCCGGATGTCTGGGGACATGCAGGACGCTGACTGTAATGGACCCCAAAACCTGATCAGTGTGATAAACTCTGAACACTCTAAAGCAGATATAATTGGAGAGGAATCCCAATTTCTCCCTATTCTGGTCAATCAAGGCCAAAAATCTGCCTCCTGTCAGAGTTTTGCAACTACCATCTGTGATGAATAAGCTTTCTTTTGCCGTTGGAAAGGGCGTCAGCGTGGGAGAATGCAGTAGTGATGGTTGCTAATGCCGTGTGACATTTATCTTGAAAGGCGTCGCAAAACACTGTACTAAGTAGTCGAAAACCGCTTGGGGTATGATTTTTATATTATACAAGGGAGAAAATGCTACCACTGTCAAATAAAAGATAAAACCTCTTGATGATATGCAGAAAACTCACCTTGCCAACTGCTGAATATTTCATGTATTTTCCAGAGGATGTTGAGCATGAGCTAACGCTGGGAAAGGCAAAGTGAATTGATATGGTTTTCCTTGATTTTCATAATTGGATTGCCTACCAGATCAAATCCCTGCGCCATAGATCTACCTAAACAGGAATCCTTATGATATTGCACTATTCCGTTTTAAATACTGATCCAGAGAATGACATCACTCCCTTGTTGGAAAAGTGGGTGCTTTTTGTAAGTGTGGTCTTTTTTATTATCATATTATCCTGGCGGCTGCTATTACCCATTTTTCTCTATCCAAATACAACGGGAAATTTTGACTCCTACATCTATGCATCCCGAGGTGTGGTTCTATCCTGCCCTCCACAATCTTGTCCAGGTATGGACTCCATCAGGTTGCAGGCGGGGGATCCAGAAGCAAATCTTGATTTAATCGCTCGAACCAAAACTGGCATCAAAACCCTTGGCAATGACCCGGCTTCTCTCAAGGCCCACCCGATTCACCCATACCTTCTTTTCGCCCTTCATGAGGCTGGCCTTTCCTGGATCGATAGCTATCGATGGGTTTCCCTTGGTGGCGGGGTTTTGATTATTATTACTTGTATTATTTTAATGGTGACAGTCTTTGGTCCTCTAGGTGGGGGAATTGGGTTGTGCCTCTTGGCACTTCATCTGTTTGTGCGACAAGGTTATAATTTGGTTATTCCAAGCACCCTTGGTATCGCTTTTGGTATGCTGGCATGGTGGTCCCTCCTAAAATTTGGCACCAACCGAATTTTGCTTACCATAACTTTTATTGCGTTGGCTGTTGGAAATCATCCCATGGGGCAAGTTTTTGGTGGCATAGGGTGGATTATGCTGTTTTTGATGTTTAATCACGAAGCTGGGATGCGAAAGTGGATTATTCTGTTCCTGCTTGGCCTGTTGTTGGTTTTTCCACTTGTTATACCCTATTTGGAAGAAAGCCAATTTCCCCAAAGATTATTTTCCTTTCAAAAGAGAGAGGAATGGCAAGGCTGGGCCGGTATTCAACTTAACCTGTACACGGCATTTTATGTGGTTTACCTTTCTTTTTCTGCCTTCGGTGGCTGGGTTGCAGGAATAATTCTATTTATTCAAGGGCTGTTTTCGTTGAATCATCTACCCCAACCCATCCGCAGCAGATTGTGGGGTTTATTGGTTGCCTTAACTATAATGTTATTTATTAGTCTATTCTATGTTTATCCTGCCGTTTCTGCAGACTTGTTTGTGCGGGTTTGGGTGGGAGCCGGTACCCTGGTATGTGGTATCATCGGCTATGGATTTGCTCGATGGCTGATGGCGAGTAGGAAAATTTTCCAGCATTTGCGTGATAAGAATTTCTCCTTCAATAGCCATCCGAGCAAACTGTTGGTGCACAGTTTTTTGGGCCTGCTTTTTTGCTATGGGTTTATTTCCCATCAACGGACTGGCTGGTGGAATCATCATTCCGAGTATATCAAAACCATTTCCATAATGGATCAGGCAGTGGATCCTAACCAAATAAAACGTTTGCTGGAGCTTGCACCGGACAGGGTTCTTTATCAGGTTGAATCCTTATGGATGTATTTTATGCTGCAAGATACCTGGCGTATTCCTGCTGTCGGAGCATGGTTGATTAATAACGATGAGAAGCAGATTGGACGTTATCTTGGGAACAATAGCCCCCCTATCTGGTTGCCTGGAATCCTGCACTCAAAGCTTTGGGAGTCAGAAAATCAAGACATTTTCGTAGGGGTGGTTTTTGGCTTGTCAAAGGAGAATCCCTGACCCTTTCCAACCATCTCTCTTCTTCTCCAGGCTGGCTGCGTTTAACCGTTCGGGAGGGCAGCACAGCAATACTTGAGGTGGAACATCAGACCGACGGCAAACAATGGCAAAGACTGGATCGTCTTGTTGCCAGTCAAGGGGAGGAAAAATGGTTTAAAATTCCTTTGGATCAATTTTCCACCATCAGACTTAAAGTAGGTGCAGAATCCGGGACGGTCGGTATCACGGCACTGAAAACAGATATGGACAGCCCTTTGGCTTGGCCTTGGAATCTTGGATGGGAAATAATGGTTCACGATGCCAGCCTTCAGCTTGTTGGTAATACCATCCAGTTTGACAGCAATCTCGTTGCCAAAACCTTTCCAAAAAAGGTTAATATATTGATGGACAATGGTTCAACCTTTCTGGCAGAAATCAAGGACCCATAACAGGATTTGTCAACTCAAGATGGGCCATTAAACGAAAGTATCCAATGACTGTCAGTCTTATCTATCGCCATATCACCTTGTACCGCTGGACCATGTCACTGCTTTACCATGGGCAATATGAGCAGCGATTCATGCGTATTGCCCATTTATTGCAGGAAAATGATAAGAATGTATTGGAGTTGTGCTTTGGTGATGTGGTCATTGCCAATTACTGTCGGAACTCGCAACGAAACTGGACAGGCATGGACATTAACCCTGCTTTCGTAGCGAATGCCCGTAACCAGGGATTCAACGCCATGGTAGTGGATCTGGCCTTGGTGGATACCTTGCCCAAGGTGGATGTTTGCATCATGATGGGATCGCTTTACCACTTTCATGACCAATTAGAAAGATTGTTCAGCCTGATGTGTCAGGCCGCGCCGAAAATCATTCTTACCGAACCCATTCGTAATCTTTCACAACGAAACGATCTGTTGGGCTGGCTGGCTCGGCGGTCGGCCAATGTGGGTAAAGGTGATGAGGCTTTCCGTTTCAACCGAGAGTCTCTGCTGGGGGCATTGCAAACCGTTGGCGATTGTTTTTCCTATTCACATACCATTATTTCAGAGGGACGTGACATGGTAGTGGTGATGCGACCGTGTGTATGATCAGTATTGTGATACCTGTTTATAACAGCGAAGCTTGCCTGCCGGAATTGTGCATAAGAATTCAGGAGCAGGTTTTGTTCCCTTATGAGTTGATCCTGGTCGATGATCACAGCCAGGATCGTAGCTGGCAGGTCATCACCTCACTGACCAGTCGGTTCCCGGAACTCACTGGTATCCACTTACGCAAAAACTCCGGTCAAGACAACGCCATCATGGCGGGACTGGCCAACGCCAGAGGTGAATATGTCGTCATCATGGACGATGATTTGCAACACTCGCCAGCCGACATTCCCAGATTAATCGAGGCTTGTCAGCAGGGGTATGATGTATGCTTTGGTCGCTACCGGGAGTTCCACCAATCCTGGTGGAAAAAGGCGGGTAGCTCGTTTAACGGTTTGTTTGCACGTATTTTCTTAGGAAAGCCGCATGATATTTATCTCTCTCCCTTCAAAGTTATTCATCGGGATCTGGTGCGGGAGATTCTTAGCTACAAGGGACCCTATCCTTATGTCGATGGTCTCATTCTGGCCTTCACCAGCAGCATGGTACAAATCGACATCTCCCATAGTCCGCGTTATGCTGGCACCTCCACCTACTCTTTACTAAAGTCCATTGGTGTTTGGAGCAAACATGTGACCGGATTTTCCGTCGGTCCTTTGCGTTTGGCTACTTATGGGGGCATAGCTTCCTTTTTTGTCAGCATACTCATGTCTTTGTTCTATCTCTACCGATATTTCTATTCCGACCAACATCTGGAGGGATGGATCACCTTGGTTTGTCTGATTCTATGCATTGGCGGACTCAACTTGATGTTTTTGGGGATTATAGGTGAATATGTAGGGCGTTCCTATTTATTTCTTAATAGCAAACCCCAATACAGCATTAAGACCAAAGTTCGCAGCGTTTCTCCTGGTAGCGAAGCCCCACCTCCTGATTGATTGTCGCCAATTACTTTGCGAAAGCGGTTACATGAACGTTCTCTTCACCGTGAGCAATTTCAAAAATAATTTATTGGAAGCTGCCAGTAACAGTATTGTCAAACTGGCCAGGGAATTGAAAAATAAACAGGCAGATACCACTCTGCTGATACCCGGCCCGCCAACGCCCTCCAATATGGATGAAGTGACTGGTCTATCATGGATTTCATTTACCAATGAGTCAGATTATCATTCTCGGGTGCGGGTGTTGAAAAACATCATGGCCATGGGGCGTTTCTGGCGGAGCTGGCCACTGACCAGGGAGCCGGAGATTATTCATTTTCACCTGGGAAATTTGCTGGAAATGTTTTTACTGCGCCTGTTCATCCCTAAACGAAGGCATGGTTTGCGGGTAGCGACCATCTGGCAACCCTATCTGGGTGTAGGTGAATCTCTTCGTTTGCCGTGGCAATTGGGTAGGCTGGGTGGACTTTTTCACCATTATCTGTTCAACTCCTGGTTGCATTGGCCCTTGTACTGGTTCGGGGCGTTGTTTTTTCATCACTTGGTGGTGGCCAGCCATTTCCAGAAAAAGCAGTTGTCTTTTCTGGATCCTGCACGGGTTACGGTTATAACCAATGGCGTTGCCGATCCAGGACCAAGGAAGAGACCCTTCCTGGCGACAGAACCAGCGATTCTCTATCTTGGCCATGCAACACCCATCAAGGGGTTAGCTGTTCTCTTCCATGCACTGGCGGCAATACGGGACCACCAGTCATTCACCTTAACCCTGGCTATGAGCGATTTTGGTTGTCAAAAAACGATTATGAATCAGGTGGCGCAGGCTGGTCTGACAGATAGGGTGATTTTCAAAGGAGAGGTGGACAGTTTTCAGGAAATGCACAATCACGACCTGTTGGTATTACCCTTGCGTGCTTCGGTTGGAACCGCCTGCTTTCCCAACGTGGCACTGGAGGCCCTGGCGACGGGTTTGCCCATGGTGGCTAGCCGGGTGGATAGCTTGGCAGAGTTAATTCAGCATGGCAAAACCGGGATTCTGGTGCCTCCCAACGATACAACGGCCCTGGCTGACGCCATTTTGGACTTGTTGCGCTCTCCCGATCATCTGACCACTATGAGCCAAAAACAACGTTCGGTGTTTCTGGAAAAATACACCCTGGCAGCGTTTGTCGAAAACCATGCAGCACTTTATCGGCGGTTGTTGTCAGAAAGTTCTCCTGTTGTTTAAACAAATGTGCTTTTGGTCACTGCCCAGACAGCTTTGGTCCGCAAATTCTCTGGCAGCTTTTTCTCCATGGCCGCAACCAGTGGCAGCAACCATCCGGGAACAAACGTATAGAGATAGCTCGGCAGTAACAGAATGGCTTGTCGGCCAAGCTCTTGAAAACCCATGTTTGTCAGGAGCTGCCGAATGCGGTCATCTGAATAGCACCAGAGACGACCACCCAGCAAACGATTCCATGGCCCAGGAACCATGCGCGGGGTCCACCGCATGGTATCAAAAATGAGCCTTCCCCCAGGTTTGAGCAGTCGATGAAACTCAATTAATAATTTTTGAATATCTTCCGTATGGAAGGTAAAACGAAGACAGATGATGATATCAAAGGTGGCATCCGGCCAATCGGTGGACATGGCGTCCTGGCGGTTCAAGGTGAGATCTGCACCACATCGTTGGGCGGCTGCAGTTAACATTTGTGGCGAGTAGTCAGCCCCTGTGACACGGGTGAAGCCTTCTTTCAACAGGGTGAAAGACATACGACCGGTGCCTACTGGCAGGTCCAGTATGGACACATCCTTGGGCGAGTTGTTCAAATAATGCAGCACCGCAGACTGTTCCTGCCGGTCCACATACTGACCTCCAGGGGAGTGAAAGCGTTGTTTGTCATAGCTTTCAACCACATCGTCGCTGTTATAATATGATTTTTTATCCATGCTATTGATCCTGTTTGCGACGGTCGCAAAGGGCAGGGAGATCTATGGTCATCTGTTAAAAATCACAGCGTTTTTTCAAGAGGAAGGGGCCAAAAAATAGATCAAAAAACGGCACAGTTAAGGATTTTATCCATGAAGTAAACTGCATCGAATAAATTTAAATAAATTTGCAAACCTGTCACCTCTCCAGCCCAAGTCTACCAAGTAATCGCTATGGTACACCTTCTTGCCCCTGGATGTCTTGTATCTTTGGGCATGCAGGACGCTGACCTCTACTTGCTGATTGGACGTTTACCCTTCTTCAGATGGTTCTGCATCCAGCCCACCATGTCGTTCCATATTTGTTGAATATTGGCAGGGGAGGGCAATATCCCGGCATGGGGCAATTCAATGGTAATGAGGGGGATATTTTTCACCGACCAGGAGTAGCGTCCCAGAGAACCAGGGAAGGTTCCCAACGGAGAGAGAACCAGGGAACCCAACCGCTTGGGCGGCGAACTGGGGGGGCCATCAAAGTCCAATAGATTATAGGGGGCGTGCACCGAGACGATGATGTCGGGCTTGTAGCGGTCGATCTCTCGGGTAATCCATTGAGCTTCCGGTTCGGAAAGGGCTGTTTTTCCAGGAAAACGCCGTGGATCTTTTCCCGTTTGCTGATGCCAGTAGTGGGTGCTCTCCTTTTCCCAGTTGGGGGTGGCAAAGTTGCGATTGAGATCTACCCCGTGGGCGTTGGTACGGGTGGGATCCTTGCGCAACAAACCGTCCGGGTTGGTTAAAGGATAGATGCGCCATTCAAACAATCCCCGATGGTGCTCTTCCAATGTTTTTAGCCATTTAAAAACTATACTAATGGATGCATACTCATCCCCATGGATGCCGCCCAGGAGTAATATTTTACCCAGGGGTTTGCGGCCACCAACGGCATGAAAATCTCGATAGATCAAAGGGGAACCATTGACGGATACCCCCTGGTCTAATTGAAAATGAAAGGATAGACACTCCTGCAGGCTCACACTGGTCAATTTATTGTCGATGCGCTGACAAATCTCCTGCACGGCGGGGAGCGGATTGGCCAGGGAAGGGGAAATGCCGTTGGCAATGAGCAGGCTGCACAGGACAAGAAAGCTTGCAGCGCGTCGGCGATAGTGGACAATGTGCAGCAAAGCAGGTTCTCTGGTTGAAGGTGAAGGAACAGTCCGCTACTATCGGAAATGATTCTTTGTTCTGCAAGGTGTAATATTCGCAAGGGATTCAGTAAGCCAAGGAGCATGGGTTACAAGGGTTGTTTTCGACGGGGTTTGTTTTTGTGGTCGTAGCCATGGCTGCCGTCACAGGTGGGCATGGTTTTACTAACGCCACAGGCGCAGACCGCCACCATGCGAGGGGCTTCCAGGGTTAGGGTTTGGCTCTTACAGGAGCGACCACCGCTTTTATCACACAAGGGTGGTTTAAGGCTCTCCCCACAGGAGCAGATGGCGTGTTGACCGGCTGGCAGGTGAATCATAAAGGGATGGTTGCGATGCCACATGAGACCTCTCCTGGCAAAGGTGCACTGGTAGTTCAAGCGGGCAAACCGCCCTGGAACGATCTGGTGGCGGCAGCGGTGTTGGCCCCGTTGTATATGCATGACGGGGAGGTGCGGCTTTTGTTGATCCGCCGCTCCGATACGGTGGCCCATCATCGGGGACAGTATGCCTTTCCTGGTGGACGTTGGGAAGCCTCCGATGGAACTCTGTGGCAAACCGCCTTGCGGGAGTGTCGGGAAGAGTTGGGTTGGGATACAGAGGAGCTGCGGCATGTGGCCACCTTACCCACCCAGGTCACCCATGTAAGTGGATTTCGTATCCAGCCTTATCTGGTTTGGGCACCGTCACCCTTGCAGGTCATTCCGCAAGGAGGGGAGGTGGCAGGGGTGATTGGTCCACCGTTGCACTTTTTTTGGCAAAATCACGGGCAGGCCGCCATAAAGGCAGAAAAAGAGGGCGGACCCTGCTATAATTTCCACAATCGGACCATTTGGGGGGCGACGGCACGGATTATCCATCATTTGATGCCCATACTGGCCCGCAGTGATCTGATTCACCCCAAAGGTAGATGAGGAAACAAGTATGATTCGCGTGATCATTCTGGTTCTGTTAATCCTGCTGGGCTTTTTGCTGATCTACCTGGGCCTTGCCTGGTTGTGGAAGACCAGCTTCAGCAAGGAACAGCAGGTGGAAGGCGAGACGGTTCAACCGGAGACCCGGCAAAGTCGCCTGGTCAAGGTGGCCTTTTTATTGTTTGTAATGCTGGGGGCCATGCTGGTGGTGGACCGCCTGGTCAATGTGGAGGAAGGTCCTGTGCGTCACTATGCCCCGGCCACCTTACAGGAGGACGGTTCCATCACCGAAGGCAGGAGATATTGATGGACGACGATCCCTCCCCGCCAGAAATGCAGGAACAACCTGTCACCGCCCGCCAGGTAGTGGTGGATGCGGAGGTCATGTTGGCCCTCATGGAAGAGCGCATGCCCTTTCTGAAAGAGATGCACGACTCCACCACTCGCCTGCGTCAGGAGATGAAAACCTTCCAGCTTGCTTGCAAAAAAGAGCTGGCTCTCCACCGCCTGGAGACCAAAAAAACCATCCAATCCCTGGCCATGGAGCACAAACGCCAGTTGCGGGAGTTGAAACTTACCGTCAATCGGCAGCGTCAGGTGGAGAAATATGCCATGCTGACCCGAGTTGCGGGCATGCTCCTGCTGGCCTTGGTGACCATCGCCTGGATCCAGCAAACCTGGCCCCGCTCTGGGGACATTTCCCTCCCCATGGAGCAGCGGTCTCCCTGATTCAACCTTGGCGTTTTTGCAGCCAAAGTTGGTAACGACGCTGGAATAGTTCTTCTATCAGGGGGATCACCTCCGCATCGGCGGCCCCCATAATACGCCGGGTCATAAGCTGGGAGGCTTCATCCAGCATGCCAGCATCTGTCTCCATCATGGCATAGCTTTTTTTCAGGCGTTTCATGGCTTGAATGGCCGTCTCTCCCGGCGGGGCAGGCAGAATAACGGGTTCTTCCATTGGGGCGGGACTCTTGGCCTCCTGTTGGTGGAGTAAAAACTCTCCATAGCGGATCAAGGCCATCCGCTCACTACTGACCAGCTTACGCCAAATCTCCAAAATCTTTTGCCGACTTTCCTCTTCCATGGGACACTTTCTCCGTTGAAGAATGATTCAATATTTAGCATACTCTCTGGCTGCGGGGGAAAACAGATTTTTTTGCTGCAAAGCGATAAAGAGCGGTTGAATGCGGGAAAGAAATATGGTAACCATCATCGCTCTTGAGTGGTATCTGTCCAGGCTTTCACTGTAAAAAAATGTATAATTGATTTTTGGCATGGGTGATCGGGCTTCATGTCGCGTTTTTCTTGTGTGTATTGTTTGATAGAAATATACAGGCAGGGCAGGATGGAATTGCAACATTGCAACAGAATGTGCTGACTTAGGGAGTATAAACCGTGCAAGAAAGCACTTTGGCCAAACGATACGCATCAGCACTGGTGGATCTTGCCACCGAGCAGGGAGTCCTGGAGGCGATAGGTCAGCAATTGGCAGACTTTGCCCAATTGGTGGAGACCACCCCCTCCTTGCGCAATTTGTTGGAAAGCCCGGCCAGTGATCGGCTGCACCAGAAAGCCGCGTTGGAAAATGTCCTGGAAAAGGCTGCCTTGGCACCGTTGATGGTCAACTTTTTGCAATTGCTTGCGCAAAAACGCCGCATGGTGCTGGTTTCAGAGATCAATCGTGCCTACCATCGGGAGTTGGACAAGCGGGCTGGGCGGTTGACCGCCAAGGTGACCTCCGCTACCCCGTTGGCTGACGATATGGTGGGCAATTTGTCGGAAGCACTCTCCCGTGTGACGGGAAAGACCGTAAGTGTGCAATTGGATGTTGAGCCGGAACTGTTGGGTGGTCTGGTGGTGCAGATTGGATCCACCATGATGGACTATTCGGTTCAGAACAGGCTAAACCGTTTGAAATCCTTTATGAAGGGTTGACAGATGCAGATTAGCGTCGCCGAGATCAGCGAGATCATCAAGAAACAAATAGCCGAATTCGGACAGGCCAGCGAGGTTTCCGAGGTAGGACAGGTCATCGCCGTGGGCGACGGTATCGCTCGCGTATACGGACTGGACAATGTGATGGCCGGCGAGATGGTGGAATTTGCCGACGGCACCCGTGGCATGGCCCTCAATCTGGAAGAGGACAATGTGGGCGTGGTGATCTTCGGTGATGATACCCCCATCAAGGAAGGCACCACGGTCAAGCGTACCGGTCGTATCGTGGAGGTGCCGGTGGGCAAACCCATGCTGGGTCGGGTGGTGGATGCCCTGGGCAACGCCATCGACGGCAAAGGTCCCATTGTCACCGAGCACAGCAGCCTGGTGGAAGTGAAGGCCCCTGGGATTATCCCCCGTAAATCGGTGCATGAGCCTCTTTACACCGGTTTGAAGGCACTGGATGCCCTGGTTCCCATTGGTCGTGGCCAACGTGAGTTGATCATCGGCGACCGCCAGACCGGCAAAACCGCCGTTGCCATCGATGCCATCATCAACCAAAAGCGTACCCATGAGACCGACAAACCGGTCTACTGCATCTACGTGGCCATCGGTCAGAAGCGTTCTACCGTGGCTCAGGTGGTGAAGGTGTTGGAAGATCACGGTGCCATGGCTTACACCACCGTGGTGGCCGCCACCGCCTCTGATCCTGCCCCCATGCAGTTTTTGGCCCCCTACTCCGGGTGTGCCATTGGTGAATATTTCCGTGACAACGGTATGCATGCCCTCATCGTCTACGATGACCTGTCCAAACAGGCCGTGGCCTACCGTCAGATGTCTTTGATTTTGCGTCGTCCTCCTGGTCGTGAAGCTTATCCTGGCGACATTTTCTACCTCCACTCCCGCTTGCTGGAGCGTGCCGCCAAGATGAACGACGAGATGGGTGGTGGTTCCCTCACCGCTCTACCCGTGATCGAAACCCAGGGTGGTGACGTGTCGGCCTACATCCCCACCAACGTGATCTCCATCACCGACGGGCAAATCTTTTTGGAATCGGAACTCTTCTATTCGGGCATGCGCCCTGCCATCTCGGTGGGTCTGTCGGTCTCCCGTGTGGGTGGTTCCGCCCAGGTGAAAGCCACCAAGCAGGTGGCCGGTTCGCTCCGTCTGGACTTGGCCCAGTTCCGTGAAATGGCGGCCTTCGCCCAGTTCGGCTCCGACCTGGATCCCGCTACCCAAAAGTTGATCCTCCGTGGTGAACGGCTCATGGAGCTGCTCAAGCAGCCCCAATATCAGCCCATGCCCATGGAAGAGCAGGTGGTGGTTCTCTTCGCGGGAACTCGTGGTCTGTTGGACCAGGTCTCGGTGAAAAAGGTTGGCGAAATGGAAAAAGCCATCCTGGATCAATTCCGTACCAAGTACAGTGCCCTCTTGGATACGATCCGCAAGGAGCAGAAACTCTCCGAGCAGACTGAGGCGGCTGTGCAAGAGGCCATTAAAGAGATCGTCGCCAAAAACCTGAAGACGGAGTGACGGGAGCTGCCCCATGGCTAACCTGAAAACACTCCGGAAGCGGATTCGCTCCGTTTCCAATACCAAACAGATCACCAAGGCCATGAAAATGGTGGCGGCGGCCAAGTTGCGGCGGGCGCAGGAACGCGCCTTCGCTTCTCGGCCCTACAGCAAGGGAATGGATCGTCTGGTGCGCTCCCTCTCTGCCGCCATGGCCAGCAACGACAACGCTCCCCCCTTGCTGGTGGGACGCGGTGTCCCCAACCCCAGGGTGGAAATCCTG
>JADFXB010000078.1 GCA_015233935.1 Magnetococcales bacterium
TCCTGACCCAGGGTGAGGATGCCGGGACACCAATCACAATCGCCACTAAAGACAATGGTTTGCCCATTCTCCTGGAAACGATAACCAATGCTGGCCATTCTGGGGGTGTGGATCATGCTTTCGGTGGTAATAGTTATGTCGCCCAAATGCCACTGGGGCAATACCGTCTCCACATGCAGGGAAAAGCGGCTGGGAAGGCCGCACAAGGGGGCGATATGGGTATGAAAAAGCTCCACAAAATCGGCGGTGCCATAGAGATAAAGAGGTTTTTCTCTCTCGATGGTTGGGTGACGGAGGGCGTGTATCAGGGCGGCCAACTCTCCCACATGGTCCACATGGGTGTGGGTGAAAAAGACCCCATCAATCTCCAGATAGTCGCCACCAGCGGCCAATAAATTTTTCAGGGTGCCACTACCGCAATCGATGAGAAAAGAACCCGCCCGGCTTTGCAACCAATATGCAGAAGAGCTGCGATTCAAGGAAATTTGGCCGGTTCCACTACCCAAAATGGTGATTTTCATGGCAACTCCGCAGGTGACCACAACCAGGCCGCTCCCCGTACACCACTGGAATCCCCATATTTGGCGGGCAGGATGGCGGTACGCAACCGGTTGGAAAAGAGATAGGGGATCATCAATTCCGGCAATACCGGATAAAGACGGGAAAGATTGGACAAGCCACCCCCCAGGACCACAACATGAGGATCAATCAAATTGATCACCGATGCCAGGGCGCGGGCCAGTCGTTGCACATAGAGTTGCATTAACCGCACGGCCAGCGGGTTGCCCTCATTGGCCAGGGAGTCAATCACCGAAGCAGTACAACGCTCACCACTGGCCTGAAAATAATCCCTTTCCAAAGCTGGACCACAGAGAAAGGTTTCAATGCACCCATGTTTGCCACAATAGCAGAGGGGACCAGGGATTTCTTCCAGGGAAGGCCAGGGGAGGGGATTGTGCCCCCACTCACCGGCAATGCGATTAGGCCCCTGCAACAGGCGACCCTGGACCACCACTCCACCCCCCACGCCGGTTCCCAAAATCACCCCAAACACGGTGCCAGCCCCGGCGGCTGCCCCATCGGTGGCTTCTGACAGGGCGAAACAATCTGCATCGTTGGCCAGGCGCACCGGCCTTCCCAACAGTCTGGACAAATCTTGATCCAGGGGATGGCCCATGAGGCACACCGAGTTGGCATTCATCACCAGATGGTCATCCGGGGAAAGGGTGCCTGGCATGCCCACCCCCACCGGATGGCGGGGAGAAATATGTTGGTTTTGGGTGACCTTCTCCACCACCCGTGCAACCTGTGCCAGGGTGGCTTCATAATCCCCCTGAGGGGTGGGCAAACGATGGCGTGCCAGAATGGTGCCCTCTTCCGCCAACAAGATACCCTCAATCTTGGTTCCCCCCAAATCAATACCAATGCGCATCCCCACCTATTCTCCTGAAGGTGTTGCTTTAAAGCGACGAATAAAAGAGGGCAAAAAGGCTGCCAGGGCCAATAGGGCGATGGCGATGATTCCCTTTTGCATCAATCCTTCCCCCCCTGCCACCGCCTCCCGCCCGGCATAGCCCAGATAGGTATAGGCCGCCCCGCCCGGCAACATGCAAATAAAGGTGGCGGCCACATAGTGCCACAGGCGAATGCGGGTGAGTCCCAGGGCATAGTTGAGGATGAAAAAGGGGAAGAGGGGGACAAGTCGTACAAAGGCAACAAATTTCCAGCCTTCCGCTTCCACCCCATCCATGATTTGTTTAAGGCGACCGGCACTTTTGCTGGCTACCCAGTCGGAGGCGATATAGCGGGCAATGAGGAAGGCGAGGGTGGCTCCCAACGTGGCTGCCGTCAAATTATAAAAGGTTCCCAGCCAGGGACCAAAGAGTACCCCGCCCAACAGGGTCATGATGGAGCCAGGCAGAAAGAGCACGGTGCCTGCTGCATAGAGCAGAATAAAGACCACGGGGGCCAGGATGCCAAATTGTTGCAACCATTGCTCCAGTGCTTGTGGTTGCAGGGCATCCCGGTGGAGAAAAACCCAGCTGCCACCGGCTGCCACCAGGAGGAAAAGAACAATTTTCAGGAGCAATGGACGGTTCATGGGAATCCGATTTCCTGTAAGTGGGCAAATGATTTGGCAGACATTGCGTCCCCCCCTGGCCATCCCCCATAGTATGGACCACTCTTGCCGTTGACAGAAGTATTTTTTGCAGTGGTTTCAATCTCCTTTTGGAAAGTTGCCAGCCGTGGAAGCCCAATCAGTGGAACCTGTTTTGATCAGTCGCCTGCAATTGCAGGAAAACCAGTGGATTCCACCGGAGTTGCCCCCTGTTGCCATTGTTGATGGGGTGGAATATTGGCCGTTGACGGCGGTGGAATCTTTGAAAACCCGCCGGGCATGGAAGCGATTGAATCGTTATATCCAGAAGGGTGCGGAGCCGTTGGTGGTGATCCCGGAGGAGTCTTTGCGCCTTTATGCCAGGAGTCAGACCATTTCGGAGGAGGAAAACCATGCCCGTCGTTTGGAAGGGGTGATGGTGCATGTCCGCCAGTGGCAGCATGAACGGCATGTCTGGGATGATCAGGTGGCCCAATGGCAGCGTCGTTTTGACCAAGTGGGACCGCAGGCGGAAGGGGAGTTGCAGGAGATATACCGGCGTTGGCAGGTGCTTCACCATCAATGGCACTCCTTTCCCCAGGAAATTCTGCCGCCGGAGGCGGTGGAAAAAGCCGGGTTGAGTGGTTGGCATAAGGTCATGACCGCCTATCAGCGGGCCAGATTTGCTGCGGTGGTAGGGGAGTTGGCTGAGAGCGATCATACCCTGGCGAAACTGGTGGATGAGAAATTATGCAAGAGTGAAGAGTTGCCCCAGAAAGGGCATGCCCTGCCGCTTTTGCCCTACTGGGCCTATTATGGCAAGCTTTACAAGGAGATGGAATCTGCCCGTCTGGCACGGGATGTGGAGGAGGCGACGCGCATTCGCCATTTTCATCTTCTCTTTCCCGCCCGTGAGATGCAGCGGCATTTTACCCTTTATTTGGGGCCGACCAATTCGGGCAAGACTTATCAGGCGTTGCAACGCTTGGCCAAGGCAAAGAATGGGGTCTATCTGGCTCCCTTGCGTCTGTTGGCTTTGGAGGTGATGGAAACCCTCACCCAGTGGGGGGTGCCATGCAGTATGGTGACGGGGGAAGAAAGAATCATGGTGCCAGGGGCCAACCATGTGGCCTGCACCGTGGAGATGCTCCCCCTTCATCAACATTTTGATATTTGCGTCATCGATGAATGCCAGATGCTGGGAGATGCGGATCGGGGCTGGGCCTGGACCCAGGCCATTCTGGGGGTGATGGCGGATGAAGTTTGTCTGTTGGGTGCGCCAGAGGCCAAACCGGTCTTGTCCACCTTGTTGGATTTAACCCGTGATCCCTATCAGGTGGAAGAGCTGCAACGCCTCTCTCCCCTGCATTTTCTGGATAAACCGGTGAAAATGTTTGAAGAATTGGAGCCGGGAACGGCGGTGGTGGCCTTTTCCAGGGCGGGTGTGTTGGGCTTGAAGGAGGAGATTGAACGTTATACCGGCAAACGCTGCGCCGTTCTTTATGGTGCCCTGCCGCCGGAGGTGCGGCGGGAGCAGGCCCGTCTGTTTGCCAGTGGGGAAACCCCCTATCTGGCAGCCACCGACGCCATCGGCATGGGGTTGAATTTGCCCATTAAAACCTTGCTGTTTGCCCAGGATCGCAAAATGATCGACCGGCAGGAGGTTCCCCTAACCCCCATGGAGGTACGGCAAATCGCCGGGCGGGCGGGACGATTTGGCAAAAATGAAATGGGCTATGTGGGGGTATTTCGCATTTCACCGTTGACAGTGAAAGAGACCTTCTTGCGGGATCCACCTGCCATTCGTCGCGCCCATTTGGCACCCAATCTGGATCATTTATTGGCCATCGCCAGCTTGCAGGAGGATAAAAAACAGGATTTGACCCGTCTGTTGAGCCTGTTTTTACGCACGGTGCGCCCCGATCCCCAGGTTTATCGCCTGGCCCGTTTGGAAGATCAAATCGTACTGGCCAAGTTGGCGGACCGTCATGAAGAGTTGGATTTGGAAACCCGGTTTCAACTATCGGCGGCCCCGGTTCCCCTCTCCTCTGCCCCGGCGGTATCGGCTTATACCCGCATGGTGGAGACGGTGGCCCATGCCCAAAGTCGGGAGGTGGATTATTTTCTGCCTCCCTCCGATGGTCGGGCGGCCAGGTTGGAGAGTCTGGAAACTTCTATGCGGATAGTCAATCTTTACTCCTGGCTCCACTATCGTTTCAGTGATCGTTTTCCTGACTTGGAGGGGGCGGTGTGGAAGCGGCGGGAGATCAATCGGGGGATCAACATCATGTTGACCCAATCCCGCAAATCCAGTCGTGGATGTGCCGATTGTCACAAACCCCTACCGGTGGGGCACACTTTTGCCATTTGCGACGAATGTTGGAAAAAAGGTCGCGCCGCTCGCCACTCCCATCATCGTTGGCAGCGGCCCCGTTCCCATCATCGTGGGAGTTAGTGGAACCACAGGTAAATGGGATAACCTGCCAACACCCCCAGTATGGCATACACCCCATATCGGATGAGGTCGATTTGATCCTCAAACTCTTCCCGCAAAAAGGAGACCAGCCCCTCTCGAATAAAACGTTCCAAAGCGATACGGGTAACCAGGCTCTCTCCCCGACTTTGAATGCTGCTTAGCAGATTTTTGGCAGCAAAACGCCGGAAAACCCGTAAAATGACCCGGTACAGCCAACGGGTGGGACCGGCAAAGGCGGATACTTTTTCATATTGAAGACGTTCAATTTTTTCATCCAGTTGGCCCATGTATTCGTCAACCGGGACTCCCTTATCAGGGGAGAGCTTTTCCACCAGTAAAGCCATGAGCGGATTGACAAAACGGTTCAGTAAAATTTCCACATTTTCGGTATGGTTTAATATGGTGCGGGCGATGGCCAAAACCAAGCCTCCGCCCCCGCCCAGAATGGCATAGGTGGGAATCATCAATGTGGCCACCACCACCCGCCAGAAGGTGCCCAGTTCACTTTGGGTTGATCCCGGTCCATTTAAAAAGGCGATATAGCCCAGAATGCCAAACAGCACTCCTCCGCCTAAGGTATAGATCAAGGCTCTGATCACGCCACCCACCCCGAAAGAGGCAATGATTCCAAACAGGGATTGGGGCAAAGGTTGTTCTTTTTCCACCATTATTTCTCCAGAGCTTTCATAAAATTCAAGTTTGACCTCTCTTTATTTTGGCCATGCAAGCCGCCAAAATGCAACGTTATTGATTTTTGCCTCATTCTATGACAGATTTAGGACGATACAGTATTGAAAGTATTCGTAAGGATTATAGAGGGGTTCCTTGCCAGGGGAGGGAAACAGATGGATAACGCCAAAGCAAAAAGCGAAGGAGCAGCCTATCTGGCTGCAGCACACATCAAGGAAAGTTTTCATCCCACAGAGGCAGATTTTCTTCCTGCCAACCTGGAAGGGGCCGTTGCCAAGGTGACAAAGCTCCATGAAGATTTGGAGGGGCACTACGAAAAATTGGCCACGGAGGAGTTGCAAAGAGAATTTGCCTTGATTCGTAAGGAAATCAAGAACTACCTGGTGGTGTTGAAAAGTATTCACGATATCGAGGGTAAGGATCAGCAGGCATGGTTGGGGGTGAGTTATTTTCTGCAACCCACCCAGGATGTGGAAAACGAACCCTCCATTGAGCAACAGCAGGCAGCGAAAAAAATTCTGCAACGTTTCGCTGGCTTTAGCACCAATGCCACGGGGATCATTGAAGGATTGATCAAAAAGCGCACGGCCCATGAAGAAGAGAAAATGCGCAAGCACTTGGAAAGACGTAAAAAACAATCCTCCAGCGGTGGTTTTTTTGCCAAACTGGGTATCAAATTTTAGGTTGAATCATGTGCACGGCTGTCCATCGGTTTTGGCTGTTCATCGGGGTGCTGCTTGGCGGATTGACCTTTTCTTCCGGTTGGGCTGATTCGGCGGCCATCCATGCCATTTTAAAGAAGCAGCTTCCCTTGCTGGAGGATCCCAGCGGGCGTGGGGCCAGACTGAATCAGGTCATTCAGGAGCATATGCAGCAAAAACCCAACCAATGGGCTGATCAGTTAAAGAAGTTGGAAGGACTGACAGGGGTTGCCTTGTTGGAAGAGGTGCATGATCTCATCAATGCTCGTATTCGCTACGAGGATGATCCTTTCAACGAATGGCTTCCGCCCCATGCTGCCTATACGCATGGTGGGGACTGTGAAGATTATGCCTCTGCCAAACTGTTGATGTTAAGAGAATCTGGTTTTCCAGAGGATAACATGCGCATCATCACGTTGGCTCCTATACGTTTGACATCGCCGTATCATGTTGTTCTAGTGGCGGAGTGGGAGGGGCAGGTTTATGTGTCAGACACCCCAGGTCGTGCCCAATCCAAGGATATCGTCAAGTTGGAACAATACAAGGATGGGGATCGCCCGGTGGTGTGGGGAGGGTGGTCGGGTGGCTTTGCCTTTAGCAATACCACCTTGAACAAACAACCCGCTACCTATGCCAGCACCGGTTTGTTGATTCCCCGTCGTTCCCGCTATGCCAAGTTAGTGAGTGGGGAAAATCGTTTGATCCTGGTGGCGGCTGATCTCAGGGTGATCACCAGGAGGGAACCCCCCTTGACTGAGGCGGAAAAGAATCATCTGCGTTTGCTACGTGCCTATTTCCACGAACCTTCTCAAGAAAACGCCCGCCGCATTACTGCCTCAGAAGCGAAAAAACTGGATGGCTTTCGTAAATTGAGAAATTGATCTCATGAAAGAAACATCGTAGCAAAAACCCCCAATGGGGTAGAGTTTTGCTGGGATAGCCGCTCTTACTTGACAGTTGGGGCTATTCTTAATACCCTCTATCGGTTTAGGAAGTGGGCAGCAGCAGTGGGCACCAGGAAAGGAACATGGCGTGACATTTCAGGAATTAATACTGGCGTTGCAAGGGTATTGGGCCAAACATGGCTGCGTCCTGCAACAGCCCTATGATATGGAGATGGGGGCAGGAACCTTTCATCCCGCCACCTTTTTGCGTGTTTTGGGACCGGAACCGTGGAATACGGCTTATGTCCAACCATCCCGTCGTCCAGCGGATGGCAGGTATGGGGAAAATCCCAATCGCCTTCAGCACTATTACCAATTCCAGGTTATCCTGAAACCCAATCCGGTCAATATTCAGGAGTTGTACCTGAACTCTCTGGAAGCCATCGGCATCCGGGTGAAAGATCACGATATACGCTTTGTGGAAGATGACTGGGAAAGCCCCACCCTGGGAGCCTGGGGATTGGGTTGGGAGGTGTGGCTGGATGGTATGGAAGTAACCCAGTTCACCTATTTCCAACAGGTTGGCAGCATCGACCTTAGCCCCATTTCCGGTGAAATCACCTACGGCTTGGAACGGCTGGCCATGTACATTCAGGGCAAAGAAAATGTCTTTGATCTGGAGTGGATGCCCGGTATCACCTACGGGGATGTGTTTCACCAAAATGAGGTGGAATATTCCCACTATAATTTCCAACATGCCGACACCGAAGCCTTGTTCCGCATTTTTGCCATGAGTGAAGCAGAAGCGGTTCGGCTGGTGGAACTCAAATTGCCCTTGCCCGCTTATGATCAGGTGATCAAAAGTTCCCACTCCTTCAACCTTCTCAACGCCAGGGGGGCCATCAGCGTTACCGAGCGGGCCGCCTACATTGGCCGGGTGCGCAATTTGGCACGGCGGGTGGCGGAAGCCTACGTGGCCCAACGGGAGGCCCTGGGATATCCCCTTTTGCGGCAGGGAGGAGCACAGGGATGAGCCATTTTCTTTGGGAATTGGGCTGTGAAGAGATCCCCGCCCGCATGCTGCCGGACGCCTTGAATAATTTGGCCTCCATGATGTCCACCTTGTTGCAGGAGGCAGGCATCTCTTTTGGTAGCCTCTCCACCCTGGGAACCCCCCGTCGGTTGGCGGTATTGATCGATGATTTGGCCACCCAGCAAGCAGATCGCCAGGAAATTCGCCGTGGTCCCCCCGTGGATCGTGCCTTTGATGCCGCTGGAAAACCCACCGGTGCCGCCCTGGGTTTTGCCAAAAGCTGTGGGGTTTCCATTGAGGCCATCGGGCAGGAAGAAATGGGTAAAGGGGTCTATCTGGTCTATCGGGAGACCATTCCCGGCAGCCCGGTCGCCCAGGTGTTGCCCTTGGTGATGGATAAGGTTGTGAAAACCTTTTCCTGGCCCAAATCCATGCGTTGGGGAAGTGGTGAATTTCGCTTTGTACGGCCCATCCTCACCATGACCGCTCTGTTGGATGGCGAACTCCTGCCCTTTTCCGTCGCCCAGGCTGGCAGTAGCCAGGGGGTGACCACCGGTCGCACCGTGGCTGGCCACCGCTTCATGAGTCCCGGTCCTTTTGAAATCCATGGTCCCCAGGAATATGCCTCCCTGTTGCGCCAAAACAAGGTGATGGTGGATTTCCAGGAACGCTCCGATCTGATTAGGGAAGAGGTGACCAAACAAGCCGCCGGGGTGCAGGGAACCGCCATCATCGATGCCGGATTGCTCTCTGAAAATGCCTGTTTGACCGAATGGCCAGTCGCCCTGCGGGGACAGTTTGACCCCGTATACCTGGACATTCCCAAGGAGGTCTTGGTTACCTCCATGAAAAATCACCAAAAATATTTTGCAGTGGTGGATCAGCAAGGCAAACTGTTGCCCAACTTTATCGCCATCGCCAATATCGAAGCTCCCAATCCCCAGGTGTTGATCAACGGTTACCAGCGGGTGCTCAAGGCCCGTCTGGAAGATGCCGCCTTTTACTGGGGAGAAGATCGCAAAAAATCCTTGCAGGAGCGGCAGGAAAGCCTGAAATCGGTGGTCTTCCAGGCGCGCCTGGGTACCCTTTACCAAAAGAGTCAGCGTATACGCTCCCTGGCGGAAAAAATGGCAGCCCAACTGGCTCCCAATGAGATCCAGCAGGCGGCAAAAGCAGCCCTTTTGTGTAAATGTGATCTGGTCACCGGCATGGTGGGTGAATTTCCCGAATTGCAGGGAATCATGGGTGGCTACTATGCCCGCCATGATGGGGAAGAAGATAGCGTTGCCCAGGCTATCGCCCAGCACTACCGCCCGCAAGGGGCCGCCGATGAACTGCCGACCACCCCATTAGCCACCATTTTGTCCCTGGCGGATAAATTGGACACCCTGGCCGGTTGCTTCGGTGTCGGTTTGGCTCCCACCGGTGCCAAAGATCCCTTTGCCTTGCGTAGGGCAGCTCTGGGCATTATTCGCATGTTGCTCAACGGGCAAATTTCTCTGCCCTTGCAACCCCTCCTGATGGAGGCCTGCCAACGCTTCGTGGAACAAGGGGTGTTGCAGGCTGGTGAAGTTCCATCCATTTGCCAAACCATTCTCACCTTCTTCCATGGTCGTTTGGAACCCTATCTGCGGGGTGAGGGTTTGGAGTATGATTTGATCGATGCCGTACTGGCCCTCGCTCCTGATAACCTCTATGATGCCGCCGTGCGCATTCGTTCCTTGGCACGTTTCAAGGGAATGGCCTCCTATGGCAGCCTTGTGGCGGCCAACAAGCGCATCGCCAATATTCTTAACAAATCGGTGGAAGAGGGGGTGGTTATCCCCACCCTTAACCCCCAATTGTTAAGTCAGGAGGCAGAACAACGCTTGGTGCAGGAAGTGACTGCCGTGGGTCAGCAAGTGACGGCTGCCGGTAGTGACTATGGCCAGGCCCTGGATGCTTTGGCCACCTTGCGGGAAGCCATTGATCAATTTTTCGACGCCATCCTGGTGATGGACCCCGACCCTGCCATCCGGGGTAACCGTTTGGCCCTACTTCATCAGGTCCGGGAGACCTTCCGGCGGGTAGCCGATATCAGTCGCTTGGCACCCGAAGCCGCTTGAACACAAACCATAACAATTCCGGCCTGTTAGGTTAATGAAAGGAATGTATTGGATGGAACAAAAACTGGTCTATTTTTTCGGCGGTGGTAACGCTGATGGGGGTGCGGGCATGAAGCCCCTCCTGGGGGGAAAAGGTGCCAATCTGGCGGAAATGAGCCGAATTGGCATCCCGGTTCCGGCTGGATTTTCCATAAGTACGGAGGTTTGCACCTATTTTTATTCCCATAGCCGCTCCTATCCAGACCAGTTGCATGAGCAGGTTATCGCTGCCCTTGGCCGAGTGGAAGAGGTTATGGGTGCGCATTTTGGCAATCCCCAAAATCCCCTGTTGCTGTCGGTGCGTTCCGGGGCACGGGTCTCCATGCCGGGTATGATGGATACGGTCCTCAACTTGGGACTCAACGATGCCACGGTGCAAGGATTGATCCAACGTACCGGTGATGCCCGCTTTGCCTACGACTCCTACCGCCGTTTCGTGCAAATGTTCGGCGATGTGGTGTTAGGCGTGGAGCACAAAAATTTTGAATCCATTTTGCACGCCCACAAAGCCAAAAGCGGCAAAAAACTGGATACCGAAATCACTGCCGATGAATGGCGTGAACTGGTGAGTCTTTACAAGGCCATGGTTCAAAAAGAAACCGGTCAACCTTTCCCCGATGATCCCATGGAACAATTGTGGGCCGGAATTGGAGCTGTGTTCAAATCCTGGATGATTCCCCGGGCCGTCACCTATCGCAAGCTGAACAACATTCCGGAAGAGTGGGGTACTGCCGTTAATGTCCAGGCCATGGTCTTTGGCAATATGGGCGACGATTGTGCCACCGGGGTTTGTTTTACCCGTGACCCCGCCACTGGTGACAATCGCTTCTATGGTGAATATCTCATCAATGCCCAAGGGGAAGATGTGGTGGCGGGTATCCGCACCCCTCAACAGATTACCCTGGAAGGCAAACGGCGGGAAAATTCCACCCTGCCTGCCATGGAAGAGGTGATGCCCCAACTCTTTGGCGAACTGGTGGAACTCTACCATCGTCTGGAGCAACACTACCGGGATATGCAGGATATCGAATTTACCATCCAGCAAAATAAAATGTGGATTCTGCAAACCCGCAATGGCAAACGTACCACCAAAGCTGCCATCAAGATTGCAGTGGACATGGTCAATGAAGGGTTGATCTCCAAAAAAGATGCCATTAGCCGGGTGGATCCTCCTTCTTTGGATCAACTCCTGCATCCCACCTTGGATCCCAAAGCTCCCAAAGATGTACTGGCCGTTGGTCTGGCCGCCTCTCCCGGTGGTGCCAGCGGGCATGCCGTTTTTACCGCCGATGAAGCTGAACATTGGGCACGGGATGGCAAACAGGTCATCCTGGTGCGTGAAGAGACCAGCCCGGAAGATATCCATGGCATGGCCGCTGCGGTGGGTATCGTCACTGCCCGTGGTGGTGCCACCTCCCACGCTGCCGTGGTGGCCCGTGGCATGGGGCGTCCCTGTGTGGCAGGTTGTGGGGCTATCCATATTGAGTTGGCAGAGAAACTTTTCCACGTTGGTGACCGGGTGGTGCGTGAAGGTGATTTAATCACCATCGACGGTTCTACCGGTCAGGTCATGTTTGGCAAGGTTCCCACCCAGGAGGCTACTCTGTCGGGAGAGTTTGCCACCTTCATGGAATGGGCCGATGAAATTCGTACCCTCAAGGTGCGTACCAACGCGGATACCCCCCACGACAGTAAAATTGCCCGTCAGTTTGGGGCGGAGGGGATCGGTCTGTGTCGGACCGAGCACATGTTCTTTGAAACGGATCGCATCATTGCCGTGCGGGAGATGATCCTGGCCAAGGATGAATCTGGTCGTCGCAAGGCTTTGGAAAAAATTCTTCCCATGCAACGGGGGGATTTTGAAGGCATCTTCCGGGAAATGAAGGGCTTTCCGGTGACCATCCGTCTGCTGGATCCTCCCTTGCATGAGTTCATCCCCCATGATGAAAAAGGCCAGGAGCAGGTGGCCCAATCTCTGGGAGTTCCGGTGGAAATTGTGCGTCGGCGGGTGGCTGAACTGCATGAATTTAACCCCATGCTGGGACATCGGGGCTGCCGTCTGGGCATCTCCTTCCCGGAAATTTATGAAATGCAGGTGCGCGCCATTATGGAAGCCGCCTGTAATTTGGTGAAGGCAGAAGGATTTTCCATCATCCCGGAAATCATGATTCCCCTGGTGGGGTTGGTGGAAGAGCTGCGCTTTTTGAAAGAGCGTTGCATCAAGGTATGTCGTACAGTCATGGCTGAAAAAGGGGTTGCCCTGGAATTTTTGTTGGGCACCATGATCGAGTTGCCAAGAGCCGCCTTGACGGCTGATCTTATCGCCCAGGAGGCGGAATTTTTCTCCTTCGGCACCAACGATCTCACCCAAACCTGCATGGGTATCTCCCGTGATGATGCCGGCTCCTTCCTGAGTTACTACAAGGAGCACAAAATCATCACCACCGATCCCTTTGTCTCCATCGATCAACAAGGGGTTGGCCAACTGGTGCACATTGCGGTCACCAAGGGACGCAGCACCCGGCCAGACATCAAGTTGGGTATTTGTGGTGAGCATGGTGGAGACCCGGCCTCCATCGCTTTCTTCCAGAAGGCCGGCCTCAACTATGTCTCCTGCTCTCCCTTCCGGGTGCCCATTGCTCGACTGGCCGCTGCCCAGGCTGCCTTGGCCGGTTGATTTTTTGCCCGCCAAAAAAAGCCGCCCTGTGATATTTCTCAGGGCGGCTTTTTTATTGGGTAAATTTGAAGGCGGGCGACTGGTTTAAAGTGAGTCTCATTAGCAATGGATTGCACTCTATTTTTTTCTTGATGAGGGTTGCATTTTTCACTCCGTAAAGAAATAATCGTTCATGGGAAGGTTGAAACATTCCATAAATCATTTTGATGATGGATTTACCCGGAGCCTCTGGCATGAGCCTTGATAGTGCAGTGAAAAAATTGATGTTGCTTGACAAAACCAAACGTGTTTCCTGTAGCGAATTGCTTGTTGTTCTTTATGATTTCTACAAAGAAAATGCTAATCGCTTTCAAAGATTCGCGAATCAGGGACTTATTGCAGAATACAGTAGTGCGATACGGAAATATTACCCAAGAGTGCAACCCATGCAGGATTATCCCTTGTTGGTCGCCAGACAACATTGGAGAGCACTGGAGAATTCTACGGATACAAATTTTTTTATTGCCTCCTTGGAGATGCTTGCCTTTCTTGTGGATGAAAATCTTGATTCTTGGTTACTTCCAGGGGAAGAAGTTCTTCACCCAATTAGTTGCAAAAGCTATTTTTTACTGCGCCGTCAAGAAAGTCCGTGGCGTGAATCCTCTCGATATAACACTGGAAACAATATTCCGATGCAGTTGCACATTGTTCCAAAGCTTACCGGCTTTGAGAATGTTTTTTATAAATTGCCCGATCAGATCATTGGTGAATTGGAACGGGCCATTCAGACCATCACCCCATTTTCTGGTCAACCGGCCATATCTGTGGCCCGCATGGCATTGTGGCCGGTGGACAAGTGCCTTGACTTTTCCATTATCAAAGAGACGGTTACCAGCAGTTTTTCGTTCAAGGATACTCCCCATGTAATGTTTTTCCTGAAGGATGAAAATGATTGGAAAAAACAGGCGGATCATTTTCAGCAGAAAATTTTGCCCCTATGCCAGGAAAAACAAATTATGGTACTGACCTTGCCGGAATTGACCGCACCGCCAGGGTTGTTGGAACTGTTGAAAGCGGCAATGAAAAACCACCATCAGGCCCAGGTAGACAAAGCACGGGCAGCGGCGACCACAGGTCCGGTAGTCAGTTATCCATTGTTGCTGGTGGCGGGTAGTTTTCATATTTCCCAAGATGACGACCCCCAGCAAGCGGTCAATCAGGCACTGGTGCTGGACAAGCGTGGTGATGAGATTATTTTGGAACACTATTTGCGTCCCCCTTTGAACTTTGATGGGGAGCCCAAATGGAGTATGGAAAAATTGCATCCCTTCACCATTCGCAACTCCCAGCTCTCCAATGCCCCGGAACTGGCCAGAAACCTGGGTCTTGATGATGTAGAAGTTGAGTTTGCCACTGAGCCTGGACGGTTAGGGGACAAGCTCCCCATTGTTCATGCTGGGGCACTGGGCAGGATGGCGGTGGTCATTTGCATCGATTTTCTTGCAGGACTGAAATCCTGGTTAGACAAGTTTCAAGGCAAAGGTTGGATGGATTGGCTCTTTGTCCCTGCTGCCAGCACTGAAACCGCGCCTTTTGCCGCCACCAACAAGGATTGGGGAAATAGAGGGGTTTGTACCCTGGTGGTCAATGCCTGCTGGCTGGTGGAAGCGGCCAACAAATGGCCAGCACAGTTTGTTCAGGCAGGCATTCCAACAGGTTTGCCGACGGATGGCCAAAGAAAACGTTGGCATGCCTGGGAGCATCCAGAACTTAAAACAAGTGACAAGTTTGGTCTGTCTCCCAAAACCACGGACTGCTGTACCATGGGTTGTGACAACTGTTTATCCATCCTGGAGGTGGAGTTGGATGGGAGACCGAGGGGACCGCTTACCGCTCAATTACATTGACCGGAATGAAAAACGAGTGACACCCCGGTTTGAGTTGTTTATCATTGGATTCATTGCTGAATAAAGTATGGCTTGGCCAGTGGGAGTTGACCCGCATGAACGACACCACCTTTCAAAATGAGGTGAAAACACTTCAGGAGCATATCCAACAGGCCATCCTGAAAGGGGAGCCAAAGGCCATTCCTCCGGCTGCCCGTGAGTTGCGCCGTTATTGGGTGATGGCCCTTTTTCGTCAGAATCGGGTGGATTTCAAGTTGGTCAACGATGCCATCCTGGCCATATCTGCCATGGCCAATTCTTTCAAGCCAGACAATCAGGGGGAACACCCTTTGGCGGTATGGAGCCAGGCCTTGGGCTTTCTGGGAGAGGCTGGCACCCTGATGCAACGCATGCATACCGATTGGACCGCCGAAGATCGGTGGGGGGAGGCAACGGCTCACTTGGCCAATGCCGACCAGTCAATTCTTTTTTTTGAGCAAAAGGGCATGGTCACCTTTGCCAACTTTGTGCAGCACATGGGGGAAATGCTGGTCTCTTCCAGACCAGGGGCCGGGAATGATGAAAAGGAGCGGGAGTGTCGCCAGCATTTGCGCCTGCTCATGGATTTTGAACTGGTAGACCGCAACGACTGGGATTTGTACTATCTGACCACTCTCGGCGAACAGGTGGCCATCCTTTTGAAGAAAAAACAGCAGGTGTTTACCGGCCATGCAGATTTTCCTGCCAAGTTTATTGCATGGCCTGGAATTTCAGTGCAAACCCATGATGCCCGCGTTGTTCTCTTTGCTGGTAATGTTTAGGCAACGGTGACACTCCA
>JADFXB010000079.1 GCA_015233935.1 Magnetococcales bacterium
TGGTGATGATGGGGGGGGCGGTGGGTCAGTAAATGGGATAACGGGAGGGGAGGGTGGATGGGGGGGAGGATGGCCCGGCGGCATTGGCGGGCGGCTTCCAAAGCGGTTTTGGCCCAAATGGTGGATTTGTCCTGGCTGGGCTTGCCCCCCTGGGGGCGGGGTTGGTGGTTGCTGTGCTGGGTCATCACCGGTTGAATTTCACCCACACCCAACTCCACCGCCTTTTGAATAATCCACAACATGCGCTCCTTGTCAGGAATCGCCTGCCATAACAAACGGGGGGCCAACGGTTCCACGCCCGCCGGCAACCTTTGAAAAAGATGAATGTTGCCCGCCTCATCCAACAAACGTCCCCGATAATACCCCCCTTGCCCATCAAACACCGTCAACAAACTACCCACCCTGGCTTGCCATTGGGCCAGACGGGGCAATGAGTCCGGGGTTAAACAGGCGGCCTGCTCCAAACCGGTGGGGGGGTCAGTCAGGCAGAGCATGTTTCAGCCCCCGCCGGTGGGAGTCGATCACCTCATTCAAAATGCCCCGCAAAATGGATACCTCCCGCCGATCCAGGGCCGCCCGATTAAACAGGGTGCGCAGACTGGCCATCATGTGTTTTTCCTGCCCTTGTTTGATAAAATCGATGGCCGCCAGGGTCTCCTGCATGTGGACAAACAATCGTTCCATATCCCCAACCGTGGCAGGCTTGTCCTCGGTCAGTGGGTCAAACGCAAAAGTCTTGCCCTCCTGCCAACCCAGCATCAATTCATACAAGACCACCAATACCGCATGGGAAAGGTTCAAGGAACTCTGACCATCCCAGGTGGGAATGTGGCAAATGGCGTGGGCACGTAAAATATCCACCGTCTCCAGACCACTCCGCTCCGTCCCAAACAACAAGGCGGTCACCACCGGCGAAGCAGGGGATAATTCAGGCAGACCAGCCGCCAACTGACGGGGGGTGAAAGATCGCTGGCGATGACCACGGGGACGGTTGGTGGTGGCCACCAAAAATTCCACATCCGCCAACGCTTCATCCAAAGTGGCAAAAACCTCCACCCGCTCCAATAAATCCAAGGCATGCACCGCATAGTCCGCCACCTCCGGGTGGGGAAACTGACGGGGGGCCACCAGGCGCAGTTGCTGGAATCCCATGTTGTACATGGCCCGCAACACCGCACCAATATTGCCCGCATGGGCAGGACGATCCAAAATGATAACAGGCTTGTTGTCCATGACACTCATTCGTTGAAACGGGGGAGGGGGGCGTTGGATTTGTCCCCGCCAGTACCACCACCCGCTGGTTGCAATTGCAATTCAGGATTGAGAATTTCCTGCGGCCAGGTTCCCGGTGGCCAATGCATCACCGGGGGGGCGTCCGCCAGACCAATAATTCCCCCTGCCGCCGCCTCGCTCGCCGCCGTGCTCCCCACCACCGTCATCACCTTGGGCAACTCTTTTAAATCATAGGCCAGTCGCCAATCCCGGAACAACGATTCCGCCGCCGTATACTGACCAAAACTCATGCGTCCCGCCGCCGTCGCCCGTCCCTCCATACTGGCCATCTCACCGTTGGAGGCCGCTACCGAAAACCAAAAATAGGCCAATACATTGTTGCGAACACCCGCCAAACCCGACAAATAAAACATGCCTAAATTTTGCTGTGCCTTGCTGTGACCCTCTTCCGCTGCCCGCTGGAACCAGTACATGGCCTCCTTGTATTCCTTGCTCTGACTGGCCAGCAAAACCGCCACATTGTTCTGGGAGGCCACATGACCCTGCACCGCCGCCTTTCTGTACCACTGCAAGGCAAGAGCCAAATCCCGCTTCACCCCCAATCCCCGCTCATAGGCCACCGCCAGTTGAAACTGAGCCTCCCGCAAACCATCCTTGGCTGCCTGGGTGTACCAGGTTACCGCCGTGCGGGGATTGCGCTTCACCCCTTCCCCCATTTCATGCATAAAAGCCAGTTGATAAGCCGCCTGCCGATGCCCCTGTCTGGCCGCCTTTTCATACCAACGGGCCGCCTCCTCCGGTTCCTGCGGCAATCCCCGTCCCTCCTGGTAAAGCTGCCCCACCATGAATTGGGCCAGGCTATACCCCTGTTCCGCCGCTTCCATAAACCAATGGGCCGCCTCCGACATGTCCCAGGTGATTCCCTTGCCCTCCAGATAAAACAATCCCAGCCGGTACTGACAACCCGCATGACCCGCCGTCGCCCCCTTCTCAAACCAACCTATCGCCTCCCCCAAAGAGCGACCACCCCCCAATCCCAAGGCGTAACTAAGTCCTAAATTATAAATTGCATGTAAATCGCCACCTTGGGCCGCTTGTTTCAATAAATCACGCCCCGAACGGCTCCCATCCCCTTTTTTCTCCAACAACAGGTGCACGCCACGATCATTCAAAGTGATGGAGTCGCTGGCAATATTTTTTTGATTTTCAGCAAATTCATATTGCAATCCACTGGAAAGTTCTAGAAAATATTTTGCATCCAACTCACCTGAAATAGCTGCACTATTAACATTGCAGCTTATCGCTAGAATGCTCGCAAAAAACAATCTGCGCAATTTCATAGACAAACTTGACACGGGACGCCACTATCCTTAAACAAGTATGGCTAAAGTGGAACTGCAAACGTTTTTTTCAGTACCAGGTTTCACCACCTGTCACCGCAACCCAAGTTTGACACTCCTGATTATGGGTTGCAAAGGTTCGCCATGTGATTTTTTTTTGCATTGAGCAAAGATGTCTTCTGCCAGGAGCTGCTTACAGGGAGTGAGCCTCCCTGGTGATAAACGGCCAACTTTGACCAAGAACAGGGGTAGGAATGGCAACACTCACCAATCAACCCATCGGGCAACCCATTGGGCTTCACTTTCCCCGCACCCGTAGCGGTGAAGTGAGCGTGGAGAATTTGAAGAAAATCTACGTCTTCAGCTCCCTGGACCCCGGTCAGTTGGAGGTTGTCCACCGTTCCATGCGTCAGCATAAGTTGGATGTTAACGAAAACCTTTTTGACGATCAGCATAAGGCGGACCGCTTTTTTTATCTGCGGCGGGGCCAGATCAAACTCTCCCGCATCTCTGCCAGCGGTGGGGAAAAGGTGGTGGAAATTGTTCAACCGGGCAACGTCTTTGCCCTGGCGGTCCTTTTCATGGAAGAACCCAACTATCCGGTCTGTGCCGATGCCGTGCGCCCCAGCGAAGTCTTCTCCTTCGATGGTCACGCCTTTCTCGATATCCTGCGCAGCTCTACCGATACCTGCTTCCGCGTCATGGCCGATATGAGCAATCGTCTGCGGCGGCAAATGGGGGAGATCGACAACCTGTGCCTGCAAAGTGCCAGCTTCCGTATGATCCAATACCTCCTGGATCAAGTCCCCAACCAGCAGAGCAAAGGGGTGGAAATTTTCCTGGATGCCCCCAAAAACTTGATCGCCTCCCGTCTTTCCATCCAGCCGGAGACCCTCTCCCGCATCCTGCGCACCTTGACGCGAAAAAATTTAATTATCGTGGACAATAAAACCATTTCCATTCCCGATGTTACAAAATTGCGGGAATATTTGGATGCCGGTGAACTTTGCCGGGGCAGGGAAAAATAGTCCTAAACCTGGAGTTAATAAAATGCCGGTCAAAATGGAATTGGCCGGAGGTAAAAAACCGGTCAAAGTCTATACCCAACAGATCGATCCCACCTCCTGCCGCCAACTGGAGCAGGTGGCCTCCCTGCCTTTTATCTTTCACCATGTGGCCGCCATGCCCGATGTGCACGCCGGTATCGGTGCCACCGTGGGAGCCGTCATTCCCACCAAAGGGGCCTTGATCCCGGCAGCCGTGGGGGTGGATATCGGTTGCGGTATGCTGGCAGTACCTCTCGATCTACCCCTGCAACAGGTCAGCCAACAGGCCGCCACCCTGCGTCAGGCCCTGGAAAAGGCCATCCCCCACGGGCGAACCGACAACGGCGGTCCCAACGATCGGGGAGCCTGGGGCAACCCGCCCCCCAAGGTGCAACAATGGTATGAGCAAAATGGTCTGGAGGCCAACCACGCCCCCATTCTCAAACGCCACCCCACCATGATCTCCCGCCACACCAATTCGGTACGCCATCTGGGCACCCTGGGCACTGGTAACCATTTCATTGAATTGTGTGGCGATGAACAAGACCGTCTGTGGGTGCTGCTCCACTCCGGCTCACGGGGCATCGGCAATCGCATCGGTTCCTATTTTATTGAACTGGCCTGCAAACAGGCCAAAGAAGACAAAATCCCCCTGCCCAACCCGGACTTGGGCTATTTCAAGGAAAACAGTCAGGAGTTTCATGACTATCTGGACTGTGTGCAATGGGCACAATCCTTCGCCAAGGCCAACCGGCAGTTCATGTTGAATCTCCTGCTGGATACCCTGCAAAAAACCCTGGATCAAGCCATCAACCCCACCGACACGGTCATCGACTGCCACCACAACTATACCGAACAGGAAGAGCATTTCGGCAGTAAAATTTGGGTCACCCGCAAGGGAGCCATTCGCGCCCGTTCCGGGGAGCGGGGGATCATCCCCGGTTCCATGGGGGCCAAATCCTTTATCGTCCGTGGTTTGGGCAATCCCGTCTCCTTCCAATCCTCCTCCCACGGAGCCGGGCGAATCATGAGCCGGGGGGATGCCCTGCGTCGATTCAAGGAGACTGACTTGATCAGGCAGACCCAAGGGATCGAATGTCGCAAGGACAAACGGGTATTGGATGAAATTCCTGCCGCCTACAAAAATATTGATGAAGTCATGGCCAATCAGAGCGACCTCACCCAGGTGGAGCACACCCTGCGTCAGGTGTTGTGCATCAAGGGATGAACGCCTTGCAGGCCTATCAGGTGGGCGGTTGGGTGCGGGATACCCTGCTGGGACTGCCCGTAAAAGATCGGGATTGGGTGGTGGTGGGGGAAACCCCGGCATCCATGCAAGCAAGAGGGTTCAAACAAGTAGGCGGAGGATTTCCCGTCTTTCTCCATCCC
The DNA here is from genome assembly GCA_015233935.1 of Magnetococcales bacterium. Classification (GTDB taxonomy): domain Bacteria; phylum Pseudomonadota; class Magnetococcia; order Magnetococcales; family JADFXB01; genus JADFXB01. The sequence continues at coordinate 5,009 of JADFXB010000079.1, forward strand.
GTAACCCATGAAGAGTACGCCCTGGCCCGTCAGGAGCGCAAAATTGGCGTGGGACACCGGGGATTTGCCTGTGAAACCCGCCAGGTCACCCTGGAAGAAGACCTCTCCCGCCGGGATTTGACCATCAACGCCATGGCCATGCAGGAAGATGGCACCCTGGTGGACCCTTTTGGTGGCAGAGAAGATTTACAAGCCCGCCTGTTGCGTCATGTCTCCCCAGCCTTTGCTGAAGATCCCCTGCGGGTTTTGCGGGTTTGTCGCTTTCATGCCCGTTTTGCCTGCCAAGGCTTCACCATCGCTCCGGCAACCTTGAATCTCATGCAGGAGATGGTCCATAACGGCGACCTTGCCCACCTCACCCCGGAACGGGTGTGGTTGGAGGTGGAAAAGGCCCTCAATACCGCATCTCCCGCCACCTTTTTTCAATCCATGCTGGCCTGTGGTGCCCTGTCGGTGGTGTTGCCGGAGTTGGCCAACCTGGTGGGCAAAAGTCAACCTGCCCGCTACCACCCGGAAGGGGATGCCTGGAGCCATACCCTGGAAGTGTTAAACCGGGTCACGGTCCTAACCAATCTGGCCCCGTTGCGTTTTGCCGCCCTCATGCACGATATCGGCAAATCCACCACCCCGGCAGAATGTCTGCCCCACCATCATGGCCATGAAGAACGGGGTGTCCTTCTGCTGCAAGAGGTGGCTACCCGTCTGCGCATACCCAACAATTACTTGAAACTTGCCCTGCTGGTGACCGCCCACCATGGCCGCTATCGCCATGTTCCCCATATGCGGCCTTCCTCCATCGTCAAACTGCTCACCAACCTTTCCCCTTGGCAGGAGGATAGCCTGTTCAACCAATTTCTCCTGGTCTGTCAGGCCGATCTGGCAGGCAGGGAAGGGGAGGAGGTGGAACGCGGCCCATTTTTGCAAAGGTGTCTTGAACGTTGCCGAGAGGTCACCGCCCAACCCTTTCTTCAACAAGGGTTAAGCGGTGCGGCCATTGGCGAGGCCATCACCCGACAGCGTATCCGATTGGTCTCTCAGGTGGTGAAAGAATTTTTCTCCACCACAGCCATCAAGGTGTTGCCTCACAAGTGCCCGGATCACTGTTGAACGCCTTGCTCCCCTGCTCCTGCAATCTCTTCAGATAGCAGGGATAATTTTTGCTCCAGGCCAGGGGGCGGGAATCTTGCAGGATGCCGGGAATATTGGTGATGTTGGCCTGTCCCACATGCAGCCAATCCAACCCCAACGCTTCCATGAAGGCGTGCACCAACAGCATATCGGTCACAAAAGATTTGATAAATTTGCCATCACAAAAGGCTTTCTCCTGCCAGAGGCAGCCATCCAAAGTGGCCAACAGAGCCTTATCATCCTTATTGGACAACAAGGCAATGGCCCCCTGTAACGCCTGGCGGTCAAATCCGTCCGCTGTCACCCGTCCGGCAACGCTTTTTTTCAGATTGACCAGATGGTCCAACACCGGCAAAGTGGTATTCACCACGTTGGTGCTCACCGCTGTGATGGCAAAAGCACCATCCACCTTCAAGCTGTTTTTGGCCTCAAAGGTATATGGTGCGAGAATGGATTGGTAGGTTTCCAAAGCCGCCTTGCCCACCGGATTGGGCTGGCAGACATCTACCTTTTCCTGTTTGACCTTTTCACAGAACAATTTCATCCAGGCTTTTTGCCCCAGGGCGGTTCCCCACCCTCCATCCTTGGAGGCAATCTGCATACTGCCGCCGCCAATATCCAAAATATGGGAGGTGGTGAGGCGATCCCCCAAAGCTTCCTTGGCAGCTACATATCCATAAGAGCCTTCCACATCCTGTGGAATGACAAATAAATAGACTCCGCTGCGTGACTGGATCTCCTTCAAGGTCTCCACCACCTGTTCCGGTTTGCCCTTCTCCATGGCATACCGCCAGGCGGAATAACCACCCGCTACCCCATGGCATCCCTTTTTGTTGATCTTTTCCGGCAGGGTGGTCATGGCCTCCACCGTGGCATCCACGGTAAGGTTGATGATGTTATCGCTCCATACGTCGGCGAGAAAATCCACCCCGGTTTTGGCGGTCTCCTTGCTTTCCAAGGTTCCCACCCGCAAACCGCTGGAACCCACATCAAACCCCACCCGGCACTCATCTGCTTTGGCAGACATGCTGCCCATTCCTGAAGCCACGCAACAGGCCAGCACCAGCATTTTTGTTCCATGGAAGTTCATGGCATCCCCCCACCTGTTAATTCAAGCAGTAGTGTTGGTTTTTCCAAAAGATACCTTCATCTTACCTCAAGAGCTGGTGGAAGTGCCACATTGTTCCTGTAGAGCAGCGATGAGAAACTGGTCAAAACAAACAAGGTCCATTTCCCTCGGTTGCACCGGGGGAAATGGACCTTTTTTTGTGGCTTCGTGCCAGACGGTCAGAAGAAGGGGATCGGGAAAAAGACCATGGCTGCATCCATTAAAACAAACAGCCCGAACAACATGAATGCCGCCGCAGGAACCAGTAACAATCCCACACGTACAGTGAGAGCCGTACTTGCCAGGATGATGGAAAGTTGCAGAAGAATCATGGCGTTGCCATAATAGGTGCTGCTGGTGGACATATGGTCTCGTTTGGCCTCGATGGCCTTGGCCTTTTCCAGCAACTCCTTCTTGCCCTCACCAGTTTTTGGGTCACTTTCGTAGGTGTCCGCCGCTTGTCTCAACTTTGCCATGCGCTCTTTGATCACTTCCAGGTGCTCAGGTTTTTCTGGGGGGTTGATTTTCAAATCCATTTCCAGATCATAGATTCGCAACTGGGTCATGGCCTTGCGTACCGCTTTACCCTGATAAAAACCATACGTGTTGGCCTCATTGATCGACATGGTGATGGTTTCGGAGGTGGTATTTGACCAGTGCAATGTACTGACGGCCATGGGGATGGTGATAATGCCTATCAAAAGGCCGATGATATCCCGTACCTTTTCGTTGTTGATGTCAATCTTGAACATGGCTGTTTTCACTCCTTGCAGTTTTGATGAGGTAGCAAAAAATAGAATCCCCAAAACGGTATGCTGTTTTGGGGTATGACGCATTCATGGCCATCATCCTGAACCTTTGGATACACCATAGGGTTCTTGGGCAGCGGTGGCGAGAAGTTTGATTTTTTCCTCCATTTTGCCCAGGTGCTTGTGCAACTCATGCAACTCTTTTTCAATTTTGATCAAACGCAGGTCCGAATCTTCCTTGGGATGTTCCCCCATGGCCTCAATCTCATGTCTTGATTCCTCCTGGGTGGCTTTATCCATGCTCTGGACAATGATACCAAAGAGCAGGCTCAAGGTGGTCAAGGTGGTCATCAGCAAAAAGCCAATGAAAAAGATCCAGGCATGAGGTGCTTTTTCCATGACCGGGCGGGCCACATCCGGCCACCCTTCCGAGGTGAGAAATTGGAAGAGGGTGAAAAAGGTGGTGCCCAGATTGCCAAAATTTTCCGGGTCAATCTTGCCAAAAAAATTGTTGGCAATAATGGCTGCCACATAGGTCAAGACAAGCAAAACCCCCGCCACTGAAGCCGTCCCCGGCAGGGCGGTAAACATGGCAGTAATCACCTTGCGCATGGAAGGAAGGGTATCCACCACCCGGAAAATGCGTAAGGTACGGATGACCGAAAATTCAGTGGTCTCTGGCACCAGTGAGACAGCCACCACCACCGTATCAAACAGATTCCAGCCATTGGCAAAAAAGACTTTCCAATTGCCCGCCATCTTCAAAATCAATTCGACACAAAAGATGGCCAAACACACATCATCCAGAAGTTGCAGCGTTTGCAGAGTGGTTTTATCTAACTCTTCATGGGTCAAAATACCCAGAATCAAGGCATTGACCAGGATGACACCAACAATAAAACGATGAAATCCTGCTTTTTCAGGCAGAGTCAATAGGGTATTTAACATGTCTCAACTCTCCTGATTTTCGCTGGAATGGTTATGAATACCGTGCTTTTCCAAGAGTTGGTCAAGGATGGCGTTTAGTTCTTTGCTGCGGTGATTGAGCTTTTTGACCTCGTGACGGATGGCGGCAATACGCACATTCTGTTTAAGATTGGTAACCTCTTCCCCCTGGTTGTTCATGGCATTACAAAGTTCCTGTTCCTTGGCCTCCTGCATACAATCGGTGACAATGCCAACCACCAAATTGAGGGTGGTGAAGGTGGTTAAGAGGATGAACAGGACAAAATAGATCCAGGCATAGGGGAGGGTTGTCATAATCTCCCTGGCAATGCTGGGCCAGCCTTCGGTGGTCATCAACTGAAAGAGGGTAAAAAAGGTCTTCCCTAAATCTCCGAAAAGCTCTGGTTGCAGGTCACGGAAAAAGGTGAGTGCCAAAATGGCGAAAATATACAGGATAACCACGAGGATTCCCACCACCGATGCCGTCCCTGGGATGGCGCGGAACATGCTGTTAATAATGTTGCGCATGGCGGGAACCTCTTCCACCATTTCCATCAGGCGCAACACCCGCAAGGCACGCAATACCGAAAATGGACCGGATTGGGGGATCAACGCAATTCCCACCACAATCATGTCAAACAGATTCCAGCCGCTGCGAAAGAAGGAACCTCCCTGGGCCAAGAGTTTTAACAACAGCTCCAGACAGAAAACAGCCAAACAAATGTGATCCAGGATTTGCAACATTTCCATGGTTTGGGGCGTCAGATCTGGAATGGTCATGAGGCCCAAAACCATGGCATTGATGAGAATCACCAGAATGATCCCATGGTGAAAACCAGGTTTTTCCAGTAGCTGGGTTAGAGAGGTCATTAGCTTTTTCCTCAAAAGCGAGGGGTTTGGAAGAAAACTGTTGCGGCATCTACCCGCACAAACATGCCTAATAAAAGAAAGACATATGAACAATCAAAATAGATGACAGGGATTCCCCGATCGGGTAATCGGGGAATCCTTCATTATTGGTTTGGGAGGGTTACGAAAGTATGCCCATAAGGCCAAGACCTACCCCCACCGCCCCCAGTCCCATGGCTCCCCACAGCAACATTTTGGAGCGGGTGACAATCGACGACGATGCCAGAACGATGGCAATTTCCAAGGCAGCCGCACCGTACTCAAAAATATGGTAAGCATGCAGACCATGGGCACGTTGTTTTTCCTTGGCCTTGGCCCGTTCGGCCAATTCCTTGCGTCCTTCCCCAGTGGAGGGTTCGCTGTTGTAGCGTTCCGCATCGGCCCGTAATGCTTTCACCTGCTCATCAATGGCTTTGAGGGTTTCTGGAGGGAGCGAAGGGTTTTTGCTGGCTTCCAAAGTATCCGCAGCCACTTTGGAAGTGGTCATGCGAATGGTCTTGGCTTGGAAAAAGGCCCACAGATTGGACGCTTCAATATTGGCATCCAATGAACCATGCTGGGCACTCTTGCCACCGGTTTCTACCAGGGCAAGACAGACCGCCAGGGCACTAATGAGAATGGCTACCTTGTTATGATTGATGCCACCTTCTTCTCCATGACCACCATGGCCACCATGATGTTCTTCTTCACCAGCTTCCTCAATTTTTTCGGTGGTTTCCCTGATTTCCATTGCATGGTTCTCCTTAACGTTGGTATCCGCTGGCCTTTGCCAGTTGAATGGTTGTGAATCTTGTTGCTACAGGTTTATATTACTTAAGATTATTTTTCTTTTTACTTTCCTTTTTGCTCTTTTTCTCCATCAGACAGGGTTCCGCCAACTCCTGGAAGCTGTCAAAGGAGAGTTGGCCCATGGTGCGCAGTTGGGAAAAGGTGGCGATATCCACATCCACCTGGGCGGATAAAACGTCTGCCTGGGCATTGATGAGAGAGGTTTCTCCTGAGAGCACGTCGATCAAGGATCGGCGGCCCAACAGGCGTTCTTCTTTGGCCAATTGCAGGAAGGCGTCGCTGATGGCGGCTTGGTCGGCAAGCAATGCCTTATTGCGGAGGGCAGTTTGCAGATTATCCCAAGCATTACGCAACTGTTCTTCGGTGGTACGGCGGGTATCTCCCAGTCGATTGCGAGAGGCTTCCAATCCTTCTCTGGCTTCATCCAGGGCGTGTACCCCGGAGAGACCTGTATTCAGGGAAAAACTGGCCTCCACCTTGGCCAGCATCTCCTCCTGTTTCAGGTTGGTTACATCGGTCTCCCGATTGTTGCGATATTCCAAGATGGCGGAAACGCGAGGGGCCAAAATATTGGTGCGGTTTTGATCCACCCGCAAACGGGAAAGTTCCACCGATTTATTGGCCGAATGGATATCCAGATTTTGGTTCATGCCCTCTTGCAATAACGTATCCAGGGAGTCGGGCACCAGAGCTTTTTTAATCTCCACCCGGTGCAGCTTTTCCGGTGGAGGAGGGAGTTCGCCGAATAAGGCCAGGTAGCGGTTCATGGCCAGATTGAGAGAACCCTCTGCCCGCACCAGTCGCGCCTCAGCCCCCGCCAATTGACTTTTGGCCTGCAATACATCGGTGGGAAGACCTGAACCCAACTCCACCCGGCTTTCTTCAATGCCTGTTTGCTGCCGAATATTTTCCACTGAGCGACGGGCAAATTCCACCGTTCCCACCGCCCGACACAGATTACCCCAAGCCGCTGCCCCTTCATATAACAAAGTTTGGCGGGTGATTTCCACTGTGATGGCAGAGAGTTGACTGGCCACCTCTGCCCGGTTGGTCTCCGTCGCTGTCTTACCAAAGTCCCACAGGGTTTGGTTGAGGGTGAGATTTCTCTCAAAGGGGGCCAGGTGAAAATCCGGGTTGGTGGTGGTGTGACCGGTTTTCTCGCCACGAGACGTGGTTGCTTTTAGTACGGGATACCACTCTGCCCATGCCTTCTGCACAGCCGCCTGACTGCCCCGTTCTTCGGAACGAACTGCCGCCAGTTTGTCATGATTGTTGATCATTCTTTCCAGACGCACCACAAAATCATCCTCTCCTCCCCAGACGATTCCAACCAGACAGGAGCAAGAAATGGATAAAAGAATTTTGACCGTTTTTCGGAGCAACATGGTCACCTCTCTTCAAGAGCAAAGCGGGAGGAGGCCAGCCAGGAGCCGGTCAGATAATGAAAAACGGTTCTTTTGCCAATGCGTATGGAACACACCACCTGCACTCCAGGGTGAAGATCAAAGGTTATGCCATGGGCGGAAAATCTTTCCGCCGTGGTGGAGATCAAAACCCGATAGTAAGACCCTTCCTCCCGACTGGCGGATTGGGCGTCTGGTCCCACCGAATTGACCACCCCCTGCAAAGGGGGAAAAATGGACGCATCCGGCGAATTCAAGGTAATACGTACCGCCTGTCCTGCATGGACAAACCCCACTTCGTGCACCGGCAGGCGTGCCTCAATCAACAATCCCTCTTCCTGAGGAACAATTTCCACCACCGTGGCCCCCGGTTGAATGACCGCCCCTTCGGTGGTCACTGCAACATTTTTAATGATGCCATCGGTGGGGGCTGTCAAAAGGGTGCGCTCCTGCACCTGGCGAAATTTGGCTGCCCGACTGCTCAACTCTTGCCAGGATTGCCTGGCTATTGCCAACTCTTTGTTGACCTGTTCCAGGGAGGTCTCTCGCAGGGCATCCAATCGTTCCATGGTCTCGGCAATGGCGGCATCAATGCGTGGACGGCTGGCCTCATCGTTGGCCAGTTGGGCACGAAGCTGCTGTTCTTGCCGTTTCAAGTCCAAATGCTGCATCTTGCTGGTCAACTCCCGATCCAACATTTTTTCGCTGATGGTGGTTTGTGAGGTGACAATATCCAGCAATTTTTTAGAGTTAAGAATCCGGGTTTCCACCTCGGAACGTTCCTGCCGCTTTTGTTGCAAGACTTGTCGCAGGGCCTCGGTCTCGTGGTGCAGTTTGCGTTTGCGCACCTCAAATAAATTTCTGGCTGCCGCCATCCACCCCTCATTCACCACCCCGGCAGGGAAGGTGATGCTGTCAGCCTGTTGGGATTCGGCGGTCAAGCGGGCCATATCCACTTCCAGAGATTGCAGGCGAGTGGCGATTTCTTCCAATTCGGAAGAGGCTTTCACCGGATCCAGGGAGAGCAGCGGTTGCTGACGGATGACCTTGTCTCCCTCCTTGACATGGATCTTACGGACAATCCCTCCCTCCAAATGTTGCACCGTTTTGACACGACCTGAAGGGACAACCACACCCATGGCATTGCTGGAAACATCCAACTCTGCCACCCCCATCCACACCCCGAAGGATAGAATCAGTATCCCCGCCGTGCTTACAAAGGAAAAAAGCATTAATCGTCTTTGCTCCAAGGTACTCATGGTTGTTTCCCGGAATAGCTATCCAGGTTGACAACCACGCCCGCCCCAGCCAGTATTTTTTCATCATGGGTGGCAATGAGCAGGGTGCGGTTTTGCCGGGCCAGAGAGACCAGCAGGGGATAAATCCGCTCCCTGGTTTGCCGGTCCACCCCTTCCGTTGGTTCATCCAAAAGAACCAGGGGGGCAGAAAGCACCAAGGTTCTTGCCAGGGCCAGCCGTTTGCGAATGCCCACCGGCAGGGTGCGTCCTCCCTCTTCCAGTCGGGTATCCAGGGTTTCGCCCCGTTGGCGCAAGACTTCATCCATCCCCACCGCCACCAGAATTTCTTCTGCCTGCTGGCGGCTGAGTTCGGGGTGGGTTGCCTGTAAATTTTCCCAGAGGGTGGCATCCCAAAAAACCGGCTCTTGTGGCATATAGGCTACTTGTCCGCGCCACCATTGGGGGTCCACCAGCCGTAAATCTGTCTCATCTGCCTGGATCATTCCCACTTCGGTTGGCAATAAGCCTGCGATCATGCGCAGCAGGGTGCTTTTACCGGCCCCGTTGCGCCCGGTGATGGCCACCACCGATCCGGCGGGAATTCGTGCTTGCAGACCGGCAAAGAGGGGTGGTTGCTCTTTGCTCATGCGGTACGCAATCCCGGTCAGGAGGAGGGTTCCCTGAAATCCTGGCAGGGTTACCCCGGAATTTTTGGCCACGGGCCATTGGGACCATGTTTGCAAGCGTTGGTTGTGCAAGTCTGCCTGGCGCAGATCGTCGGTCATGCGCATCAGGCGCACCACGGGAGCCAGTGCCCGTACCGCCAGAATTTGAACGGCCATCAACCCACCCACTTCAAGCTGTCCTGCCACCACTTGCAGGGCACCTACAGCGATGACACCAACGCCCATGGTCCCCTGCAACAGGTTGCCCACCGCCTGTTCATCACCGCGCCAACAGGCCAGTTTGCCAGCCAATTCACTGGCCCGACCTGCCAAAAGTTGGAAGCGGGCCATGATGGGGGTATCCAGGCGAAAGTGGCGCACCGTGTCGGGGTGGTCCAGGACAAAACGTCCCAGTTGGGTCAATTGGTTGTTGCTTTCTTGCCAATTTTGATGCAACCCCCGATTTCCACGGCCACCCAGCCAAACCAGGAGAGCGGTAAAGGCCAGAAAAATGACCACCACCAAACCTGCTGATGGGGAAAAATAGGTGATCAACCCCAGGTGGAGCAGGGCAAAGGGAACATCGCTTAAGGCCACCATCCTGTCGGCGGCTAACAGTTTTTGCGATTGCAGAAGGGTTTGCAATATTTCCCCCCGTTCTGCCACACCTTTGCGGCTGAGTTCCCCACTGGGGACCGTCAATAACAGACCGAACAATCCTTTGCCCAAACGTTGGCTGTTTTCATCCGTGGCCAAGAGGGCAATGCGCATGCGCAAAAGGCGAAAGATAAATTCGCCCAGCAAGGCCAATAATACCCCGATGGTCAAAGTGGCCAGGGTAACCCCGACCCCATGTGTAACGTAGCGGTTGAGCACCTGCATCACATAAAGGGAGGAGGCAAAGCCCAGCACATGAATGAGCAGGGAGGCAAGCAGGAGGTAGCCTGTCTCCCAGGGGGTGGTCATCATGCGCTTAAGCAGCTCTCCCATGGTTTACACATTTCCTGCGGGCAGTTTGGGTGCTTCACCCGTGAGATGGGTGATACCCTGATTGATTCCCACCCATTGCACTCCTTCGGCCATCAATTTTGGCCACAGGCGCAACCAAACAGCCTCTACCACCTTTTGTCGCTTGGGAACGATGCGCACGAAAAAGCCCACCTTGTAACGTGCCATCCACACCCCATTGTTGAAGACCACCCCACGATAGCGGGCCTTGGGTTCGTCATCGGGGCCATCGATGGCCATGTGGCTGATGTTGGGCAGACATTCGGTGATGAGTGCCAGCATGCGGGTGGGATCCAATTCGGGTGGCAGATAGATATCCATGGATGAATCCAACACCCTTGCCTTGTTGTAATTCTCCACATTGCCTTCCGAAATGATGCGGTTGGGAATCGACAGGATGGTTCCCTCCCAGGAAAGAA
>JADFXB010000007.1 GCA_015233935.1 Magnetococcales bacterium
TAAATCTTCAATGGATTCCCGTTGCAAAATTTGATCAAACTGGGAACGATAGTTGGCCACCAGACCGATACCCTCAATGATCACGTCATAAACCAACCATTGGCCATTTTCCAACACCATGCGATAGGAAACCCCAAAACTCTGCCCCTTGAACACCACCACCGAATCCACCTGGGCAAACCGATCCTGGGTCAAGGTTTCCTTGGTAAAGCTGAAGGGTTCACCCTGGTAACCTTCAATCTTGTCGGCATAGGCATCCTCCAAAATTTTGCGAAACAGGGTGACAAAACGACGGCGTTGATCCGGGTTAAAGTTGAGCCATTTCCGCCCCAAAGCCGACTGGGACATTTTTTCAAAATCAAAACGTTGCATCAAAACAGTGCGCAACTTTTCCCGCCGGGCATTGTGCTTTTCCGGTCCCCCCATCTGGGGATCTTCCAAAATGGCAATCGCCTGCTTCACCGTCTCTTCCACCTGACGGGTGGCCTCACCACTCCAAGCCTGCACCGGAATCCAGATACAAGCCGCCACCAACAGAGAAAAGAGGGTTTTAAAGGTAAAAGATGGAAACTTCATGGGAAACCTCCAGGGCACTTGGCCCGATTATTTAACGCTGCCATGAATAAACTGGCTGATCAACTCTTCAATGTTTATCGCGGGTTCGGTCTGGATAATCCGTTCGCCTGCCTTCATCAATCGCTCAGAGGCCCCCGGAGAAATTTTGATATAACGGTCGCCAATCAACCCCTTGGTGCGAATCGAAGCGATGGCATCCTCCTGAACCGGGATGGAACTGTTAATCTTCATGGTCACCTTGGCCTCAAAATCCTTGGTATCCAAGATGATATCATCCACCCGCCCCACCTCCACACCCGCAATCTCCACGTTGGCACCCTTCTTCAACCCGGAGATGGAGGAAAAGTTGGCCACCAGGGGATAATAACCATCCCCCACCAGCTCCATCCGCGCCATGCGCACCGAAAGCCAGGCCAGGGAGAGGACTCCCAATAAGACAAAGGTTCCCACCGCCAGTTCCAGTTTAAAGCTTCTCATGGAAAAACATCCCTCTTACGACCAACAGGTTTCAGATCACCTTGATGGGGCCGGTCAACTCGCCATTGATAAATTGTTTCAAAACCGGATCGTTGGAACGGCGAATTTCCAACGCAGGTCCCGAAGCCAACACCTTGCCCTGGTGCAACGCCACCACATGATGACACCAGTTGAATATTTCCGGTACCGCATGGCTGATAAAGACCATGGTATAGCGGGTGCGCATATAGGTGTCACAAATTAAATGGTGAATGGCATTTTCAATAATCGGGTCCAAACCGGCGGTGGGTTCATCCAACAGGATAAATTCAGGCCGCACCACCAAGGCACGGGCCAACGCCGCCCGCTTCAACATGCCACCGCTCAACTCATCGGGAAATTTATGTCCCATGGTGGCCAGATTGACCTCCCGCAAGCTGGTATGCACCCTCCGTGCCACCTCATCCTCCGGCAGCCGGGCATTCTCCCGCAAGGGAAAGGCCACATTGTCAAACACATTCATGGAATCAAAAAGGGCACCCCCCTGAAAAAGCATGCCAAAACGACGGCGAATCAGGTTAAGACGCTTGGCATCCATTCCGGTGATATTCTGGTCACCAATGAGAATATCCCCCTTATCCGGGGCCATCAGTCCAATAATATGTTTCAAGGTAACGCTTTTTCCCCCACCACTGACACCAATAATGGCGGTAATGCGTTTGGCAGGAATCGCCAAATCCACCCCATCCAACACCTTGCGCCCATCCAAATGTTTTTCCACCCCACGAAACTGGATGGCCGGGGCTGGCGGGGGGTTGTCCCGATAAGCCTGCTGCTCTTCCAATAATTTTTGATGGAGAAAGGTGAGCAGTTCACCCGCGCCAATGACTCCCTGTTCAATCAGGAGAGTGCCCGTTAAATCTTCTGGATCCTCCGGATTTTGTCCCTCCAGGACCGTTTGCAACTGGCTTGGGCTGATCAGGTTGGCCTGCAACAGCATGGTTCCGATGCGGGGAAAACCGTCGGGGCGAGGGGCAAGCCAGCGGGGATCCAGTTGTGAGGACACCGTCTTCTCCAAAAAAACCTGCATCACGCTTACAGCATGACCGAGGTGACAAAATAGTCCCAAACCAAAATCAGCACCGACGAAAGGACCACCGCACTGGTGGTGGAACGGGAAACCCCTTCCGCACCCCGTGAGGTGGTATAACCCTTGTAAGTGCAAACCCAGGTGATGATCAGCCCAAAGCTGAACGCTTTTAACAGACCCACCCATAAATCTTTGGGCAGCAGCGCGGTTTCAATGCCGCCAAAATAGGTTCCACTGCTCATGCCCAACAGTTGCACCGCCACCAGATAGCCCCCATAAATACCCACCAAGTCAAAAATGGCGGTCAACAAGGGCAAAACCAACAAACCGGCCTCCATGCGGGGTGCCACCAAATATTTAATCGGGTTGATCCCCATGGCATGCAAGGCATCCACCTGCTCACGAATGCGCATGATACCCAATTCCGCCGTCAAGGCACTACCCGCCCGCCCGGTCACCATCAAGCCGGTCAACACCGGTCCCAACTCCCGAATGATGGAGAGTGCCACCGCTGGCCCTAAAAGTGCTTCTGAACCAAAGCGGGATAGAGTATAATAGCCCTGCAAGCCCAAAACCATGCCCGTAAACACGGCGGTCAGGACAATCACAAACAGAGAATGGATGCCAATAAAGCTGATTTGCTTCAACAAAAGCTGGAAACGAAACGGTGGCGTCACCATGGCCAACGCGCCCTGGAATAGGAACAAGGCCATGCGTCCCATCTCTTGAACCAAGTCGAGGGTGGTCTGTCCAATAGATGCAACAGCGTTCAAGTGGGAGGAACTTTTGACCGATACGTCCATAGTGTAGGCTGACGGTTGCATGGTTGATGAATAAATGGTCGGCTGGGTTGCAAACCTGAACATCATCGCCCATTATGACAGGAATTGGCAAGGTTCCCCCATTGATTAGGAAGACATTCCTGATACTTTTTTGCATAATGGGCAACCAGTAGTAAAATCAAGGACACCAGACAGGTGGGGCATCTGCAAAAACTGGTGCGATTTTCTTGTTTTTCCAAGGAATTATACCATGAAAAAGTCGGGCAAGACCAAGTTAAGTCTCTTCGCATCCTTGTTGTGTGTTGGCATGTGGTTATCCAATGCCCAAGCCGCTACCAAACAGGAGGATGGGGGTTTCTTTCCCCCAGATATGGATGATCGTCTGGAAGTAAACATCAGCGACCCCCTGGAACCCTGGAACCGCTTCTGGTTCCAAGTCAACGATACCGTCTATGAATATATCCTGCGCCCGGTGGCACGGGGCTATGCCGAAGTCGTTCCCACCGGTGGTCGGGTGGCGGTGGCCGACTTTTTCCACAATCTGCTGATGCCCGTCCGCTTTACCAACTCCCTCTTGCAGGGCAAAGCTGAACAGGCGGTGGTGGAAGTGGAACGCTTTGGCATCAATACCGTCATGGGCGGTCTGGGTTTCATCGACGTGGCAGAAATCCACTTTCAATTACACCGCAACGATGAAGACCTTGGCCAAACCCTGGGCGTCTACGGGGTGGGGGATCAAGTCTATCTGGTCTGGCCCATCCTTGGCCCCTCTAACCTGCGGGACAGCGTTGGCAAAATTGGAGATTCCTTCCTCTCACCCTTAACCTACGTACCCGAGGATGATTGGGCACGGGTGGGCATCGAAGCCTTCAGTCGCGTTAATAAAACCTCCCTGATGATGGGGGATTACGACAATATGAGAACCAGCTCACTGGATCCCTATGTGGCCGTTCGTCATGCCTATACGGCCAACCGTGCAGAAAAAATTTCCAAGTAAGATGCATCCTGGCTGTGGGGGCCGTCGGTGGAAAATTTAATATTTCCCCGACGGATAGGGAGAATCTGAGTGGAATTGGCCAATGGATCGCGGGTCGCCATTCTGGGGGGAGGACCGGCAGGCTCTTTTACAGCCTGTTTTATGCTGGACCTGGCACGGCGTCTTTCCCTGCAACTGGAAGTGGACATCTACGAACCACGGGGCTTCTATCAATGCGGCCCGGTGGGCTGTAACATGTGCGGCGGTATCATCTCCGAATCCCTGGTGCAAAATCTGGCCACCGAAGGGTTGCACCTCTCCCCCAATATGGTGTTGGAAACCATCAACACCTATACCCTGCACACCGATTACGGCAGCGTGGATATCGGCACCCCCCTGGAGGAAATGCGCATTGCCGCCATCTTCCGTGGTGGCGGTCCCCGTGGCGCGGAAAACCAAAAACCCCTGCCATGGGACGGCTTCGACTGGTTCATGCTGCAAAAGGCGGTGCAACAAGGCGCGCGCCATCTGCCCCACCGGGTGGCGGAAATCCACCGGGATGGGGATGGCAAACCCCGCCTGCTGATGAAAAATGAAGGGGTGCGGGTTTATGATCTCCTGGTGGGGGCACCCGGTATCAACAATCCCGCCAGCCTGCGCCTGTTTGAAAATATGGATTTCGGCTACCAGCCCCCCAAAATGATGAAAGCCTTTATCGCCGAATGGTACATGGGGGCAGAAGATGTGCAGGAGCGACTGGGCCATGTGATGCATATTTTTTTGCTGCATCTGCCCGGCCTCATGTTTGCCGCCCTCACCCCCAAAGGACCCTATGCCACCCTGGTCATTCTGGGGGAAGGAGCAGACGAAGAGTTGGCCAACCGCCTGTGCCGCACCCCACAAATGCAGGCGTTGCTGCCACCCAACTGGCAAATTCCCGTGCAACCCTGCCAGTGCCAACCCCATATCTATATCGGTGCGGCCAAAAATCCCTTCGGCGACCGGGTGGTGATGGTGGGAGATGCGGGGGTCTCCCGCTTGTACAAGGATGGTATCGGAGCCGCCTTTCGCACCGCCAAAGCCTGCGCCAATACCGCCTTGACTAGAGGGGTCGCCAAAGAGCACTTTCAACGCCACTACTGGCCTGCCTGCCAGGAGATGGAGCGGGATAACCTGCTGGGACACGGCCTCTTCAAGGTGGATGGCCTGTTGGGATGGTGGCCCCTCTTTCGCCATGCCCTGCTGGGGGTGGTCCGCTGGGAACAAAATCATCCTTTTTCCCAACGTCATCTCAGCCGCGCCTTATGGAATACCTTTACCGGCAGTGCCGCTTATACGGATATTCTGCTGGATCTGCTTCACCCCACCACCATGGGGCGTTTTTGTTGGGAGGTGGTCAAACAGGCCATTCCCGGCAGTCGGTCTTCTTAACCTGGAATGATTTGGGATGCTGTTTAAACGACGTGATAATGAGCTGGGCAAAGGCTATCAGGATGGGGAGTTCATCTTCCGACAAGGAGAGATGGCCACCTGCCTTTACATTATTCTGGAAGGACAGGTGGAGTTGATCACTGGCGGTGACGCGCCACTGCTTCTGGATGTCTTGGGGAAAGATGACATGTTTGGAGCCATCTCCCTGTTCGACGGCCTGCCCCGCCCCGTCAGTGCCCGCGCCCGTGGTTCCGCCAGGGTGTTGACCATGGATAAAAAAATTTTCATGCAACGCCTGGATGACGATCCCAGCCTCACCTATCGAATTCTGGAAAACATGGCCCTGCGCACCCGTCGCTACATAGACGAACTGGTCAGCTTAAAACGATCCCTGGCCTGCGATGCCCTGGCTGAACAAATGGTGGGGCGTCCCGCCGACAATGGGGAAACCCCGTGCGACCAGCATATTCCTTTTTTATCAAATGAAATTCCTTAATTGTTCTCTTTTAACCCTTTCTCATGGAATTTAGTGCGCATAGGGAAAAATAGCTTGTTGTAAGGATAAAAAATTAATAAAATTTACCAGCCTAAGTTAAATATGTATGATTTCAGATAGTTCTTGATTCAGAGAGGCTTTATCCAAACTGACCTTTTATTTGGAACTCATATCTGCTATTGCGTCAGCGTGTCATACACTACACAATAGGATCCTGATGGGAAAATGGATTTCAACCTGTCGCAAAGTAAGCTAACTATACTGAATTAGTCATATCTATATTTTTGAAAATGCAAGAATGTCCACTATGATTAATCTGGGTAAGTTTATATTTTCAGTACTCATTATATTGATATCACGAGTTACATGCTAGTCTCTTAATGGTGGATTTTTGACTTTTTGCAGGGGACTTAAAGAATGACCAATATCGGTGCAATCCCACCCGGCCAACCGCTTGCAGAGGTTTTTGGATTCCCAGTAAATAATCACTCATCAGAGGCAGCCAGACACCGCTATGCCCGGCTTTGTCCGTTCAACAATAAGGTTCCTAATTGTACTAAAGACAAAGCTATTGACCCTTTGGGCGTTTGTTCCATTTTTGATTCTCCAGGGGAGGCCACAATCATATGTCCGGTGCGATTTCGTGAAAAATGGATTATTGCCGAGGATGCTGCAGCATTCTTTTTTCCAAACAACACTTCGTGGACGTCATTAACAGAGATTCGACTTAAAGATGGTAATGGCTTATCAGCGGGCAATATCGATTTAGTTCTTGTTTCTTATGATGATCGCGGAAGGCTTATTGATTTTGGCTCTTTGGAAGTGCAGGCTGTGTACATTTCCGGCAATGTTCGCAATCCATTTAATCATTATATGAGCAATGTTAAAGTAAACGCTTTACAGCCTTGGAAAGGTATTAATTACCCAAGATCTGATTATCTTTCCTCATCTAGAAAAAGACTTGCACCACAACTCCTTTACAAAGGGGGTATTTTTCATAACTGGAGGAAGAAGCAAGCGGTAGCATTACACAAGTCTTTCTATGCTACCTTGCCTACACTGCCCGAAGTAAGCCCTTCCGAAGCTGATATAGCGTGGTTCCTCTATAGTTTGGAACATGATACGACTACTAATCATATCAATTTAAAACGGTATAAGACTATTTACACAGCATTTGAACCTGCCTTACTCAAAATCACCACAGCCCCTGCCGGACCTATTGAGGAATTTATCACCCATCTTCAAGACCGACTGAATGATCGTCTCACGCCGCCTGATGCTCCGACTTTGCAAGATATTCTTGGCGGGAAAAATCTCTAAAGATCAGTAACTCTAACATTTCCTTGTGATGAGTGTTTTTCATGGGAACGCTATCAACAAGGAATCCGTGCTGCGTTGCCATGTGGCGTACAGATTCAGAGTCATCATAAGTCATCATAAAATCGCCTGTCGCCCTCCGACATAATGAAAACAGATTATCATGATCAATTTCTGAATACCGGTACAATCTCCTTCCAGCGCGTTTCCCAGGTGCTGTATACGGGGGATCAATAAAGTATGCAACGTCCCTACAGCAAAGTGTTTTTTCCAAATATATAACCCCATCTCCTTCAATGAAGGTGATACGGTCCCGCAATGAAAACAATTCACGAATACGCTTTGCTAAAGTATTGGGATACCATCTAGAGGAAATACCTTTGCCGTTTTCACCATGCTTTAAGACACCACTGCCAGGAGCGAGTATACCCCCGTGATTTGTCCGATTCCTCAAAATGGTTTGGAAAGCATGCTCCTGAACAGATTTCGTTTTAAGTGCCAGCGTGGCTTGCACGTTTTCAACTGTCAATTTAAAGCCTAATATCGTTTCAGCCAACCACTCGGAATTATCGCTAAAAATTGTGTGCCATACGGCGGCAACGTCTGGATCAAGCTCTATCATGGTGACATGATCGGCCAACCGTTCATTTGCAACAGTTAGGCTAATTATCCCTCCCCCTGCAAAAGGCTCAATAAGTTCGGATGGCCTAGTTTTTTTGCCGGAAAGCCATTTACGGATTTCTGGAACAAGCCATGTTTTTCCCCCTGGATAACGGAAAGGGCTTAATTGCGGTATCGAGGCAACATTGACTATGCACCTGTTATGATGTAGTTGTGTGGCTTCAAATTTTGATATTTGTTTCCTATTCATGGGAAAATGTCCCCTTTATTATGACAACTTTTTGATAGTAAAAAGCTTTAAAAATGATGATTACCGGACGTTAGCAATGCCCCCTCCCATCAACTAGAATAAAAACTTAGTACAATCTGCCCCCCCTATTGCTTTTAGTTTTCAGCTACCAGGAAATGGAACAATGGATGACTAGCTTCAACCATGTTAACAGTCGGACAGTGCGCGATGGGGCGTTGTTTTATGAAGGATCTTGAAAATATATTGGTTAGCCTATTACCTCGCTTGTTTGATTCCCTATTTCTCCCTGCCTTCACAACTGCACATCATTCAACTCTTGCTGAATACGCTCACTCATGGTGAGCTGCGGATTGGGTTGGGCTGGGGCTTGTACCACCGGCGGATTGCGCCAACGTTGCAGGGCACGCCACAAGGCATACCCACCAATCAACAACCCTACAAAAGGTGCCAGCCATAACAGCCAGTTGCCCCCATGGCGGGTAGGTTCCAGATAGATATAATCCCCATAACGCTGATGAAAATATTGGCGAATGGCCGCCTCCTCCTCACCCGCGTTTACCTTCTCCCGAATAATGTTCAGCATATCCTTGGCCAGGTCTGAATTGGAATCATAAATGCTCTGATTCTGACAGACGGCACAACGCAAATCTTTGGCAATCTTGCGGGTGAGAGATTCAGACGGATCCTCCTTCAACTCACCAGCCCAGGATACCGTCAACATGCATGCCAACAACAGGGGAAGAAGGCGCGCAATCATTGTTTCACCTGCCATTGATTCATGAGGGGAACCACCACCTTTTCAAACCAACCTTCATAAATCGGCCCCGTCTGCTTGTACCGGACTATTCCCTGTGGATCCACCAGGAACGATTCCGGCGCACCATACACACCCCAGTCGATGGCCACCTTCTGACCAGGATCAAAGGCCTGCGGATAACCCGGATCCCCATGCCGCGCCAAAAAGGCCCGTGCTCCCGCCACCGTATCCTTGAAGTCCACCCCAATGATGGCAAAATCCTTGCGATTGCGTACCTTGGCATAAAGCTGGATCAAATGGGGGTGCTCGGAAATGCAGGAAACACACCAGGAACCCCAAAAATTCACCATCACCCACCGTCCCCGATAGGAGGACAACACCACCGGGTCCCCACCGCCCAAATTATCACCACGAATTTCCGGTGCCGGTTGTCCCACCAACGGGGAAGGAATGTGGCGGGGATCGTTGCCCAATCCCAGTCCAAACAACACCAGGATACCCACCACCGCCACCAATAAAATCAGTTTCCAGGTTTGACTCATGCTGCTGCTCCTTGGGCAACCACCCGTTGGCGACGGGAGAGGCGACGACCTTGCAACAAGGCGATAAAGGCTCCCACCGCCATCACCCCCGATCCCCACCAAACCCAACCCACCAAGGGATTGCGATAAACCCGAAAGCTGAAGCCATCCCCCACCGGATCCCCCAACACCACATAGAGATCTTCCCAAAAGGTGGAGTGGATGGCCGCCTCACTGGTGGGTTGTTGAAATTCGCTATAAACCCGCTTTTGGGTTTTCAGGATCGCTTCTTCCCCCCCATCCTTTTTGGCTACAAAGGTGGCCTCCGTGGCGGTCCAGTTGCGTTTGGCGGTGGGGGCAATGGATTGCAGGGTGAGATGCCAGGAACCATTCCGGACCCCGTCCCCCACCTTCATCACCAAGGTACGCTCCTCCTGGAAGAGTCCCGAGCCGATAAATCCCGCCGCCATGATCAACACCCCCAAATGGACGATCAAGCCGCCATACCGCCGCTTGTTGCGATTGATCAAGGCCATCAGGGCCACCAGGGGATTGGTCCCCTCTTTTTGCATACGTAAGCGGGTCCCTGAAAATACATCTTGCAGGTGGGTGGTGAGGACAAAAAAGATTAAAGCCACCGTAATCACACCATAGGTGTGGTTGACGTTGAGCACTATGGCGACCACCACGCCTACCACTGCCAAGACGGCGGGTAGGGTAAAACGCTTCAGGGTGGTGGCCCACTGACTGCTGCGCCAGGGAATCAAGGGACCAATCCCCATGAGAATCAACAGACCCAGCATAATGGGGATGAACACCTTGTTGTAATAGGGAGCACCCACCGACACTTTGGCCGTGGAGAAGGTTTCCACCGCCAGGGGATAGAGGGTTCCCAATAGTACAGTGGTGGTTCCCACCACCAAAAACAAATTATTGAACAAAAAGGTGGATTCCCGTGACAACATGGATTCCATTTGCACCTTGGTTTGCACCAGATCGGAACGGACGATCAACAAGCCGAAAGAAAAAAGCAAAACCACCGACATGAAGACCAAAATATAAACCCCCTTGCCCGGATCGCTGGCAAAGGCATGCACCGAAGAAAGAACCCCGGAACGCACCAGGAAGGTTCCCAACAAAGAGAGGGCAAAGGTGGTGGTAATCAGGAACAGGTTCCAGGTTTTGAACATTTGTCGCCGCTCCTGCACCATGATGGAGTGCAAAAAGGCGGTTCCCGTCAACCAGGGCATAAAGGAGGCATTTTCCACCGGATCCCAGGCCCAGTAGCCGCCCCAGCCCAATTCATAGTAGGCCCAGTAGGCCCCGAAGACGATGCCGGTGGTGAGCATGGCCCAGGAAAACAGGGTCCAGCGGCGGGTGGCCAGGATCCACTCTTCACCAGTACGTCCAGTAATCAGGGCAGCCATGGCAAAGGCAAAGGGAATGGCAAAACCCACATAGCCCATATAAAGAAAGGGTGGATGGAAGACCATACCAGGATCTTGCAACAAAGGATTCAAATCCCGTCCATCGGGTGGTGCGGGAAACATGCGATCAAAAGGGGAGGACAAAAAGAGAATCAACAGCAAAAAGCCGGTCAACAACGCGGCGGTGATGGCCAAAATCCAGGGCATGGACAAAGGATGTGTCGCCCAATGCCGCCAAGCTGCCACGGCGATATAAAGGGAGAGCAACCAGGCCCACAACAGCAAAGATCCCTCATGTCCGCCCCACATGGCTGTCGCCAGATAAAAGACCGGCAGCTTGAGGGAGGCGTGATTGGTCACATACTTGACGGTAAAGTCATGGATCATGAAAGAGGTGATGAGACAACCGCTGGCAATGGTCAGCAAGATAAAAGTGGCAAAGGCAGCCTGTCGCCCCACCCGGATCCAGACCGGGCGTCCGCTGGCCACCCCCACCAATGGGGAGACCCATTGCACCAGGGTGAGGATCAGGGCAAGGATGGTTGAAAAGTGACCTAATTCAATCCACATGGCGAGTGTAACCCGTTGTGAGGTATGGTTATTTCATGGATTTCATGATGGATTCCCGGGATTTTTCCATGCCTTGCTGGCTCATTTCCACCGGGACGTAGTCTTCTGAATGTTTGGCCAGGATGGTGTGGGCCTGGAACTCTCCCTGCGCTTGCCAAACCCCTTCCACCACCGCCCCCTGACCTTCACGGAAGAGGTCGGGGACCATGCCTTCATATTGCACTTTGACATGATTGTTGCCATCGGTGACCAGAAAGTGCATTTTCATGGTTCCCGGTTCTTTAAAGAGGGAACCTTCCTGCACCATTCCACCGATTCTTACCTTGCGTCCGGCCATCTCCTGGGATTTGGCCATGATTTCGCTTGGAGTATGGAAATAGACCAGGGATCCGGTAAAGGAGGTAAACACCAAAGTCAACAAGGCCCCTGCCACCAATACCAGAGAGCCGATCATAAGCAGACGTTTACGCGGGGCCATGGTTTTCTCCCGATTCTGCCAATTGGGCCTGGAGAGCTTGCAAACGGCGTTGCCAATAGAGGGTGCTGCCGCCGTAGACCAACAGGGCGATGCCATAAACGGCCATCACGTAGGGGGTATAATCAATCATGGTGAGAACTCCCCATATCCAAAGCTTCCAGTTGACGACGGGCTGCCACTTCCCGACTTTTGACCACCAGCAGATAGGCCCCCATAAGGAGAAAAGCCGCTGACATCACCAGCAAGGGAGGCAGCAGGGGACCGACGATGGCAATCTTGCCCGGTCCACTCATGGAGGCGGGTTGATGCAGGGTGCGCCACCACACCACCGAAAAGTGGATAATGGGCAAATCCACAAAGCCCACCAGGGCCAGCACGGCGGACGCCTGGCTGGATTTGCGGGGATCTTCGATGGAATGGCGCAGGGCAATGATGCCCACATAGATGATCAACAAAACCAGCACTGAGGTAAGACGGGCATCCCACGCCCACCAGGCACCCCACATGGGCTTGCCCCAGATGGAGCCGGAGGCCAGGGTGACCAATGCAAACAAAGCACCCACCGGAGCGGCGGCTTCGGCGATGATATCCAGGGTTTCGGTGCGTTTCCACAGGTAGAGGGCACTGGCAATGGTCAATACCAGATACATACCCAAAGCCAGTTTGGCCGAAGGTACGTGGGCATAGAGGATGCGCACCGAATTGCCCTGCTGAAAGTCCACCGGTGCGGTAAAGACCATGTAGAGTCCCGCCGCCAGGGTAACCAGGGTTAGCAGGCCCAGGGGACGCTGAATTTTGGCCAGTTTGTCCATGTTTGCGATTATTCCTCCACCAGCCAGCCAAAGGCCCAGGGGGCCAGGGTCAGATAGACCACATCAAAGATAAGGAGAATTTGCACCCATTGCCAGACATCCTTGCCTTGTTGCAAGGTCAATGCCGTGGCTTGCACCCCGCCAATCAGCATGGGCATCACCAACGGCAGCAACAACAATGCCAGCAAAGTTTCCCTGGCCTTGGCCCCCTGGGTCAGGGCGGCCAACAAGACACCCAGACCAGTCAACCCCAGGGAACCCACCAGTAAAATACCCAAAATGGCCGGGATATGGTGCCAAGCATCCACATTGAATAATATCAGAATAGTGGGCAGTAAAACAGTGACCACCGCCAGGGTGAGGAGCAGATTGCCCCACCATTTGCCCAAAAAAATCACCCCACGGGGGACCGGGGCCAGCAGCAAGCCCTCCATGGCCCCATCTTCCTCTTCCGCCTGGAAAACCCGTCCCAGCCCCATGAGACTGGTGAACAGGACCGTCACCCACAAAATACCGGGCAACAGGCGCAAAGCCTCCTGCCGGTCGGGTTCAAAGGCGGCCTGGAAAACCAACAGCACCGAAATGGCAAAAAAAAGCATGGCCGAGAGGGTGGAGCGGCGGCGCATATCCCCAAGGACATCTTTCCAGGCAATGCGAAGAATGGCTTTCAACACGTGGCAGCTCCCCCCTCTTCCTGAACAAAGCGTCCATCCACCAACAGCAATGGACGAGGGGAGAGGGCAGCTACCCGATCAGGATCGTGGGTGGCCATGATCAACAAACCACCCCCAGCAATATAGGTTTGCAACACCCCATTGAGCCAGGCCACTCCTTGCACATCCAGGGCGGAATAGGGTTCATCCAGGAGCAACAAAGCAGGAGGAGCCAGCAGCATGCGGGCCAGGGCCAGACGTTTGCGCATGCCTGCCGAAAAACCGTTCACCGGACGATTGACAAAACGACTCAATCCCACCGCTTCAATGGCTTGGACCAATTGTTGGTGATTATGGTTCAATCCCCGCAAATCGGCAAAAAAGGTCATATTTTCCAACGGGGTGAGGTGACCATAAAGATGGGTGTGGTGGCCGATGAACAACATCAGGCCCCGTATTTCTTCCCCATGGGTGGTCACGGAAAGATCGTTCAGGTGGTAACTGCCTTTTTGCAGGCGCAAACGGGTGGACAACAGGGAGAGCAGAGTGGATTTACCAGCTCCGTTGGAGCCAAACAAGACCACGCATTCGCCGCCTTGGGCGGCAAAATCCACCCCACGCAGCACGGTCTGCCTGCCAAAGCGATGATGGACTCCCTGGACCGCCAGCCGCGCTGCTGCCACCCTCTGTTCCCCTTTCTTACTGACCGCTGGCGATGACGGTTCCGGTGATCCCTGCCTTGTCTTTGGCCATGCGGGAGGCGGTTTCTGCGTCGGTGCGGGTGGCAAAAGGTCCTAGTCTAACCCGAAAGAGGGTAGCCCCGGTTTTATCGGTGGTGGGTTGCAGATAGACGGGAAGCCCCAAGCCAGACAGCTTGGTTTTATTGGCATTGGCCCGTGCTTCATCCTTGTAGGCACCCATATTGACGGCAAAGCGACCTTCCGGTGCACTGTTCTTGCTGGCAGTGGCTGGTGCAGGTTTGCTGGCCTCTGCCGGAGGCGTTTTGGCCACCGAGGCGGTTTGCTTGACAGGCTCCGGTTTGGCGGGAGCGGGGGCCTTGGCCGGTTCCGGTTTACTGACCGGCTCTGGCTTGGCGGATGCCTTGGCAACCGGAGCGGTTGGGGTGTCGGTCTTGACCGGGGTTTTGATCAGGCTCTTCATGGGTTCCGGCTTGCTCTCCCCCTTCTTCTCGCTGGAGGGAGGAACCACCGCATGGGCTTGACCAGGTTCAGGAACCACTTTGGCAGGCACATCTTCCGGCAAGGGGGGCAAACCCTGATTGGCAAAAACCTGGGCGGGGGCGTTGCTTTCCACCGTAGACCCTTTTTGTGGTGGCAGACTCACCACCGGGCGCACATTGGCCTCTTCTTCCATCTGCTTGCCGGTATTGCTGCCCCACATATTGAAAACCACCACCACCAGGATCAATCCCAAAATGATCCCGCCTGCTCCCAAAAATAAAAATTGCTCCCGATTGGGTGATGTTTTCATAGTCATTATCCCGCTTGAATTGCTTTGGTATGGGGAAATCCTCCCCCACTACCTAGGGCAGTACTGGTATGCGACAATCATTCAGCGATTGCGTAAAGCGATAGGGTGAACGTTTGTGACAATTTTTGCAACTTTTACTGTTCGACGCCTACCTTTTACGGTAAAGTTATAACGTTATCTCCTTGAAAAAGCCAGCCCAGCCGGGAAGAAAACCATGGAACGTTTTGCCCTTCTTACCCTCTTCGGTCGTGACCGCCCCGGAATTGTGGCACGAATCTCCCGTGTCCTCTACGAAATAGGCTGTAATATCGAAGATTCCAGCATGACCCGTCTGCGGGGAGAGTTTACCATCATGCTGATTTTGCGCTTTCCCGTTGGTTGCCAGTGTGATCGCTTACAGGCTGAACTGGAAGAAACCGTTCAGGAAATGGATCTCTTCTGCCATTTGCGGGAGTTGAGCAGTGAAGACTGCCGGATGACCAGCAATGAAGAGAATGAAGAAGGGTGTGTCATCCATGTCATGGGGGCGGACAAGCCGGGTATCGTCTACCGGGTGACCCGTCTGCTCCAGGAGGAAGGGGGTAATGTGACGGATCTGCGTACCCAGGTGGTGGGCAGTCCCCAACGTCCCCTGTATGCCATGCTCATCGAGGCAGGCTTGCAAGGTTCCCTTACCTCTTTGCAAGAGCACATGTCTGTACTGGCCAAGGAATTGGGGGTAGAAATCTCCGTTCGCTCCATGGATCTTTTCACCCTGTAATTCAACTGGCAGGTGTCTTCATGACCGTTTTGTCCATTGTTCTCTATCCCAATGAAGGGTTACGGGAGATTTGCAGAGAGGTGGAGGATTTCACCTCCCCGGAGTTCCAATCCCTGGTGGATGACATGTTGGAAACCATGCACCATTCCCCTGGCTGTGTGGGTGTGGCGGCCCCCCAGGTGGGTCATGCCTTGCAACTTTTGGTGATGGATTGCTCCCTCTCTCGCAAACCTCCTGAAGGTCATCATGGTCAGCTTGTGGTGTGCAATCCCACCATTACCCAATGGACGGGTATGGAGGTAGGACGGGAAGGGTGTCTCTCCATCCCCGACTATACCGGTAATGTGGTGCGGGCGGTGTCGGTAACGGTCACCTTCCAGGATCGGCACGGGGTATCCACCACCCTTACCCTGGATAACTTCGAGGCCCGCCTGTTGCAACACGAGATGGACCATTTGGAAGGTAAACTGTTCATCGACCGGGTGGTCAGTCGCAAGGCGGACCTTTTTCCCCGCAAGAATTATCAGAGTGGTGGTCAGACGAAGGGACGGGGGAGTGGGGCAAAAGAAAATAGCTGAGCCACACCCCCAGACCGCCGCCCACCGCATCCACCCCTACATCTTTGATGTCCCAGTAGCGGTGGGGCAAAAGTCCCTGGATGGCTTCATCGGTGAGTCCGGTAAAGGCGGTGGCAAGGGCCAGGAAAAACAGGTGCTTTTTGCTCTGGGGTTTGTCGCTGGCCAGATACAGTAACCCTCCCAGCACCAGGTAACCAATCACATGCAACCGTTCGGTGGGATTACGAATGCTCACGGCCAGTCCCAAGGTGGCAAGCATGGGCAGGGTAGCCAATACCATTTTTTGCCAGGGCAGGCGTAAGAGCAGAACAATAGCAATCAGACATCCCAAAGCAAGGCCAATGTTGACAGCTATTCCAAATCGTTTACCGCCCATGTAATCTACGAAGCGATCTACAAAGAGGGGCAGATAGGGTAGCGAGAGAAAGATAAAAGAAAGATACAACAGAACGGTCATCCAAAGAATGGGATGCTGGCGAAAGAGGGCAGGAACTTTCATGGTGGTACTCTCCTGGTGACCGAATGGATTACTGTGCCAGATAACTGACACTTTTTGGTCTTCAGAAGGACCGTGCATGTTTTATGCCATAGGATGAAGTGGATAAATCAATGAAAGTGGACAAGTCGGTTTTGACCCTGGAAGGGGAGTTGACCATCGATCACGCCCCCCAATTGCGCCAGTTGCTGTTGGAAATGGTCCAACAACATCCCGCCGGGGTGATGGTGGAAGCCAGCCGGGTAACTGGTATGGATGTTGCTATTTTGCAGCTATTGGTCTCTGCACGCCTTACCTGGGAAGCCCTTGGGGGTAAACTGACCTGGCGGGCACGACCGGCGGTGATTGAAAAACTTTTGGAAGAAACCGGGCTTTCTCTCTAAATCTTCAGCCCCTGTTAAGGATAGACTATGGCTTCTCGCACTTCCTGGTTGGTATGGGTGATCCTGCTGGTCATGTTACCAGGGTGTGTCATCAATACTGCCAAATTGAACATTGGACGCGCCTTCCATCTGCCTTGGGAGACGGCCCAGGAGGATGCGGAACAATGGCGTCAGGACGCTTTATCCTCGGTGAAACTGGAAAATGCCTCCAGTCTGCCCCTGCTCCGACAAGGCAAAGGAAACGATCCGGTGGGAGAACTGCTCAAAGAAAAAAGTTGGGAACAGCCCAAGGTGCGTTGGGCCATCGAACGGTATGACTACGAAGTGCAACAACGGATCAAGCAGGATTTTGAACGGGCTTCCATCACCTATCCCCCCTCCCGGTTGGCCTTTCTTGCCTTCAAAAAAGAACGAAGATTGGAATTATGGGCTGCCAATGCGGCAGGACCGTTGCGCCTGGTCAAGGAGTATCCCCTCACCGCCTTTAGTGGCGAGTTGGGGCCCAAGCGTAGGGCTGGGGATGGGCAAATTCCGGAAGGGATCTATCGCATCACCTATCTGAACCCGGACAGTGCTTATCACCTTTCCATGAAACTCAATTATCCCAATGAGTTTGACCGGGAGATGGCCCAACAGGATCATCGCAGCAATCTGGGAGGAGATATTTTTATTCATGGAGACAGCCGTTCCATTGGCTGTCTGGCCGTGGGGAACAAGGGTATCGAAGAGTTGTTTGTCATTACCGCTCTTGCCGGAGCGGAAAACGCCCAGGTGATCATCGCACCCCATGATTTTCGCCAGGATGGGACCATCCGTCCGGTGAGTGGGTTGCCTTGGACCAAAGAGTTGTACAGCGAAATTCGTAATTCGGTACTGGTCTTTCCACGGGATCGGGCAGGGGAAGAAACGGTGGCGCGTCAATAAGGGGAACCTTGCCCATGGCGCGCTGGTCTGAATCCACAGGAGATTGTTGAAGATGTTTCGTCTACTGGTTGTGCTGATGTCCCTTTTACCCTTCTGGCTATGGGGTGAGGAACCGGATTGGACCCCGTATGCCAAACTATTGGAGCGGCATTTATCTTCCCAGAGCAAAAACAACGTCTCCCTGAACATGGTGGCCTATGGCAAGGTGAAAGAGGATCCGTTGTTTGCCAAGGTGTTGGAGATGGTAGCCAACCATCCGGCGGATAAACTCACCACCCCGGCGGAAAAGATGGCCTTTTATATTAATGCCTACAACATTATGGCCATCAAGGTGGTGGTGGATAATTGGCCGTTGCAGAGCATTCGGGATGCGGGTGGTTTTATCACCCCGGTATGGAAGGTCAAAGTTGGGGTGGTTGCCGGGCAGGAGGTCCATCTGGACCTGATTGAACACAAAATTTTGCGGCCCATGGGGGATCCCCGTATTCATATGGCTTTGGTTTGTGCTTCTGTCAGTTGTCCTGATTTGCGTGCGGAACCTTATACTGCGGCCCGTCTTTCCCAGCAGTTGGATAACCAGACCACGGTTTTTCTCAACAATACGGGCAAGGGGTTGCGGTTGGAGGGCAAGGAGGCCCAGGTCTCTGTTATTTTTGAATGGTTCGGCCAGGATTTTGAATCCCAGGGAGGGGTGGATGCCTTTATCCAGCGTTATCACCCCCTGCCGGAAAAGGTTGAGATTCATGCCGGGATGCCTTACGACTGGTCGGTAAACGGCCAATAATTCACTTTTACAGGAATGCCTGTGACCATCTCTTCGTCTTCCAAGAGTGTTGATGTCATCCTGGTCTATCCCCGTACCGGGACCGACCTAGGCCCCACCGTGGCTCCTCCCCATTCGGTATTGGCCATTGCGGCTCCTTTGCAGAAGGCGGGTTATGGGGTTTTGGTCATCGATCAACGCACCAATCCCCGTTGGCGGGAGGTGTTGAAGGAGGCGGTGCAGAAGGGGCCGTTGTGTGTGGGTATTTCCACCATGACGGGCACTCAGATCAAGTTTGCTTTGGATGCTGCCCGTATTGTGCGGGAGAATGACCGGCAGGGCATCCAGATTATCTGGGGTGGACCGCATCCCACCATCATGCCCGATCAAACCCTGATGCATCCTCTGGTGGATGTGGTGTGTGCCGGTGAGGGTGAGGATACCATGTTGGCGTTTGTGAATGCCTTGGCCAACAAGGAGCCTCTTTCCCAGGTGGCGGGTATTCGTTTCAAGGATGGGGGAAAGATTGTCCACACCCCGGAGCGGCCTTTGTTGGAAGTGGAATCTTTGTTGCCGGTTCCCTGGGATTTGGTCAATCCAGAAGATTACATTCATTCCGATCTTTATTTAAAGAACAGTCCCCGCACTTTGGATATTGGTCAGACCAGTCGGGGATGTCCCTTCAATTGTGGTTTTTGTGTGAGTGCTTCCATTCGGCAGCGGCGGTGGCGGGCTTTTTCGGTGGAGCGTTCTCTGGACCACATTATTTCGTCGGTGCGTCGGTTTAATTTATCGGGTTTTTGGTTGCGGGATGATGAATTTTATATCAAGCGTTCCCGCACCGATGAAATTTGTCGGGGGATGATTCAGGAAAAGTTGAATGTCATTTGGTACACCTCGGGTACGCGCATTGACATTTTCAATAAATCTTCTGATGAATCTTTGCGTCTATTGGAGGAGAGTGGGGCGACAGTTTTGAAGATGGGGGCGGAGTCGGGCAGTGACCGAATCTTGCAGCTCATGGGTAAGGGGATTCGGCGTGAGGATACCATTCGGGCCAATCAGCGGATTCGACACACCAATTTGATCCCGGCTTATGCTTTGATGGTGGGATTTCCCACCGAGACTTGGGATGAGATACATCAAACCCTGGATTTGGCGCGTCAGTTGAAGGAAGATAATCCCAAAGCCCAGTTTGAATCGCTTGCCATTTACACACCCATGCCGGGGACGCCGTTGTGGAGTATGGCCCAGGAGCATGGATTGGTTCCGCCTCAGAGTCTGGAGGAGTGGATCCAGTGGAATGTGGAGGATCGGGATGTGGATGGCAAGAAGAGTCCCTGGTATAACTATCGAGATCGTATGGCTTTGTGTAATGTTTCCACCATGTTTACCACTTTGAATGCGGTGCGTAATGTGGTGGCTGGGGTGGATAATATCTTCTTGCGTCCGTTGATGCAGGCGGCGGCATTTCTGGTTTTCACCGATTTCAACTATCGGTTGCGTAAGCGGTATTATCATCGGGTCCCAGAGGCGATGATTCTGGAAAAAGTTCGCGATTTACTCTTCCGCAGCGACATTTCCGTCATCCGCTAAAACTTATGCAGGGGTCCAGGGGACCATCATGGTCCCCTGGTAGGAGTTTGAGGACGAAGTCCTCAAATATTTTCTCCTAAACAGGCCGCCCCGCTAACCAGCTTTTTTCGGCTGCCTTTGCCGAAAAAAGCCAGCGGCCAGCCTTTCAATTCCACGATAGGAGATTCGCGTTTTGTGCGAATCTCCTATCGTGGAATGTCCCATGCCAAAAAATCAAAAAAAAGGAGGGAGTTGTTGCATGAAATTTTCGCTTCTGGTGCCTACGTTGAATGAAATCATAGGCATGCAAGCCATTATGCCCAAAATTGATCGCTCCCTCTTTGAACAAATACTCATTCTGGATGGTGGCTCCACCGATGGAACCGCCGAATATGCCCGTGAGCATGGCTATGAGGTGGTGGTGCAGACCACCCGTGGTTTGCGACAAGGGTATATGGAAGCCTGGCCCCATTTGCGGGGAGATGTGGTGATTACGTTCAGCCCGGACGGCAACTGTATCATTGACCTGTTTCCAAAGCTGATTGCACAGATGCAGCAGGGTTATGATATGGTGATTGTCAGTCGCTACAAGGATGAAGCCAAGAGCGCGGATGATGATATTGTCACCGGATTTGGTAACTGGTTGTTCACCACTTCGGTCAACACCCTGCATGGGGGTTCTTACACCGATTGCATGGGCATTTATCGGGCCTACCGCACCAATTTGATCTATGAGCTGGGTCTGGACCAAGACAGTGCTTATTCCACGCCGGAACGTCTCTTCAATACCACATTGAGTTGGGAGCCGTTATTGTCGGTGCGGGCGGCGCGGCGCAAGTTGCGTATTGGGGAAATTCCCGGTGATGAGCCGGAGCGTATTGGTGGGGAGCGTAAGTTGCAAATTTTCCGTTGGGGGGCGGGGTATATGTTTCAAATTATTCGTGAGGCCATTACAGGGTGAGGATTGTTTCCATCTTGTAAACAATGAAGTTCCAATTTGCAGGATTGTCAAATCTTCATTGGTAAGGCAAACTGGAACAGAAGTTTGCAACAATTTTTTTCTTACAGAACAGGAGATGGAAATGGCAAAACCTTTGGTGGTCAACCTGCCTGCTGGTACCCACTATGTCTGCATGTGTGGCAAGAGTGGCAACAAGCCTTACTGTGATGGTTCCCACAAGGGCGGCGATATCACCCCCCAGAAAGTGGAAATGGCGGCGGCTGGTGAAGTGGCCGTTTGCACCTGCAACCATTCGGACAACAAGCCCTGGTGTGATGGCAAGCACAAAGCTTTATAAAAAATCAAATTCCCCTGTTCCAGTCTTGACTGGAACAGGGGAAATGATCAGGCAATACGGGTTTGAATAGCGGCGTTCAGTGCCGAATTGGCATCTTCCAGGGATTGGGAAATTTCTTCCAGCAAGCGTGGGGTAGCCTGGAACTGGCGTTGTCCCAGGGTTTCCATGCTGTTGGCCAGGCGGCCCAAGGCATCCAGCATGCCGGGGGCGGCAAAGATTAAGCGGGCCATGCGGGCACTGGGGGTCATGGCCATCACCTGCCCATTACTATCTTCTACCACATAAATTTCTGGCGAACCGTGATGACGCACAATACGTTCTGGCCAGGAAAATTTACTGGATACAATGCTGTCCATGGATTCTACTCCCTATAAGGGTTTCATCTTCTCGACGATTTATGAAGTGTCAACAGGTATCAGCTTCTGGAATGAAGTGAGGTCATTCAGTAAGACCTGATTTTTGCCTGCTTGTTCCCCAACTGTACAGATTTCCTTGAAAAAAGGCCTGCTTTATCAAAGTAGTTTTCAAGATTCATGCCATAGCTGGGATTTATTTTTTCTCTTTAATAACAGCCGATTAACCATGAAGGCTTCACGAGTTGCCGACAGGACAAAGGAACATTACAGGGGAATTCTGCAATATTCCCTACTAAAACAGTATCTTAGAGAATGATACAGCTTGTGACACACTGTGTCAGTTTGTAACAGTTGGATGATGATCGGGGTGGGATCGTTTCAAGTTTTGCAAAGAAATGATGACTTCCAACAGGTCGGAACGGCGCACGGGTTTGCGTAAATAATGGTTACAGCCCGCCGCCATGGCATTGTCCA
Source organism: Magnetococcales bacterium (assembly GCA_015233935.1). Lineage (GTDB taxonomy): Bacteria > Pseudomonadota > Magnetococcia > Magnetococcales > JADFXB01 > JADFXB01. The sequence continues at coordinate 22,312 of JADFXB010000007.1, forward strand.
AATCCTGGTGAACTGCCGTGGCCGTTAAGGCGACAATCGGGGTGGGTGGGAGGTTTTTGTGTTTTTCGATGGAACGTATGAGGCGAATGGCCTCCAAGCCATCCATCTCCGGCATCATTAAATCCATAAAAATAAGATCAAAACTGAACTTGAGGAACAATTCCACCGCTTCTCTGCCATTGTTGGCCTGCTCAATTTTGTGGGGTGTGCCCTCCAGAAAGGCGCGTACCACCATATGATTGTCTTCCCGGTCGTCCACCAACAAAATAGCGAGGGGATTTATGGTTTGGGGAAGAGGTTGGGTGGTTGAGAAAGAAGCGTTCAGGGAAATCTCTTCTTCCAACCAGGGCCATTGGACGGAAAAGCGAAAAATGGTCCCATGGTCAACGATGCTTTCCAGCCACATTTTCCCTCCCATGAGATTTACCAGTTGACGGCAGACAAACAGTCCCATGCCCGAACTGCTGAATCTGGAAGCCCCCTGACCAAAGGGTTGAAAAATGGCCACCTGTCTTTCGGGAGAGATACCGCAACCTGAGTCGGCCACGGTAAAGAGCAGTCTTTGATTTTCCTCGGGCTTGACCGTCAAGGTAACGCTACCCTGCTTGGTATATTTGATGGCATTGTTGAGCAGATGCAGGAGAATATGACGCAAACGTTGGGGATCGCCCAAGACGCGGGGCGGCAGTCCGTCCATCAGTCGGCAGGTAAGAACCAACCCCTTACGCTTGGCATCCTCTTGTAGCATATGGACGGCATTACGGGATTCAGCGGTCAGATCAAAGGGTTGGGAGTCCAGTTGCAATTGACCGGCTTCCAGTTTGGCCAGGTCAAGGATGGTCTGCATCATGGCCAAGAGGGTTTCCCCTGCCTTGCGTGCCACGTCCAGGTAGGATTTTTCTTTGTCGCTCAACTTGGGAGAGTTGGCCAATACCTCACCCATACCCAGAATGGAGTTCATGGGGGTACTGATTTGATGGCTGATGGCCGCCAAAAACGCGCTGTTGGCCAGAGAGGAGGACTGGGCGGTTTTGCTGGCCTGTTGTAAGGCCTCCTGCAAGCGTTTGACCTCACTCAGATCCAGGGCAAAACCACTGGTCCCCATGAGTTTACCCTGATCATCCAACAAAGAAGTGACAGTCACCCGAAATGAAGAGGGGGTGCCATGGTGCAACAGGGTGGTTTCAAAGGAGTGATGCCCCTTTTCCTGGCTGGCCTTTTGATGGGCGGTTTGCATAAGCAAGGCCTCTTCCAGGGGCCAGACTTCCAGATCGCTTTTGCCAATAATCAAAGATGAGGAGGCCAGTCCCATGGCATGGGCCAAGTCGGCATTGGCTGCCAGCAGTCGCCCTTCTTTGTTTTTGATCCAGGCGGGGAAGGGGAAGGTATCCAGCATGGATTGGAGATGGCAGCGACTTTGGGCGGCCTCTTCCACCAGGGTATTGGCCAGTTTTTGTGCTTTTTGCTCCCTGCCCGCCAAAGAGTAGACCAACAGGAAGAGGAGCAAATCCACCAACAGGCCACCTGCCAGGATGACTGCGGATTGCAAACTTTCACCCTGGGCCATGAAACCGGGGCGGCTGAATAAATACAGGGTCCAGGTTTTGCCCCCGAAGGTAAGGGGGGCTTGGCGTTCGAATAGGGGGCGGGTCTCCAGGAGGGTGTGCAGAATGCCATCCGTGTGGGAGTCGTACATTAAATTGTGGCGGAAGGGTTGAGGACCGTCGAAAATTTCAAAGGTGATCCCTATGGAAATGCCGTTGCGCAAAATGCCTTTCATCAGATCATGCATGCGAAATGGGCTGTAAATAAAGCCATCCAGTGCAGCGCGTCTTTGCTCAACCGTTTCCAGAGGCTTATTTTTTTTATAATGGGGTAGATAGATTAAAAATCCGGGCTGAACGTCCACCTGGGTTTCCTGCACCAGGGTGACCATACCGGAGGTGGTCAGTTGTCCCGTATCCCTGGCCCGTTCCATGGCCTCGCGACGAACGGGTTCGGAGAACATGTCGTAACCAATGGCCCGCAGATTGCGACCAGCAAAGGGTTCCAGATAGATGATGCTGGTATAGAGTTCCCGTTCACCCAATGGCCACAAACGATAGGCTGGAAAACCTTCGCTACGGACTTCCTGGACATGAAGGGCTTTCTCTTGTGGGATCACCACCTTGCTGTAGCCGATGCCTTGAATGCCTGGAAAATATTGGGAGATGCGCAAGTTTTGGATATAGGTTGAAAATTCTTGGCGGGAAACATGGTCAGAGGCTTGGAAAATCCCTGAACAACCATACAAGAGGGCTTGGTATTCCACCATGCGACGTTGGATGGTGGAGATGATTTCTTCGGTTTGAAAATGAAAGCGATCCCGCCCCCGATTGGTCACGTAGTGGTCGGTCATCCACCAGGCCAAGAGGGTCAATAGTAAGGAGGCGACGAGGATAATCCAGGCGGTGAAAGGTTGGAAAAGCCAAGGCCGGGAGTGTTTCATAACAAGGCCGCCTTCCCCCCAATATGGTGTTGATTTGGTTTAAGAAATTTAACCATTTCGCAATGGGTTGCTAAAACAGGCACAAACTTTTTTAGAAGTCTTTCATAAATAACGCTGCAAAAGCAAGTATTTTGCGCACATTTTAATTTCCAAGGTAAGATAGTCCAGTTTTAACTATCACTTCCATGACGATGACTTTAACCAGGGCCGGATGTTTGCTATGCTTGAGAATAATTTTGTCAAATCAAAAACTTGAAAAATACCATGTCTCTCAACCACCTGTTTACTGTTCGTCAGAGCAAGCCGATTTATGGGCTTGGTTTGTTTACTATGCTGGCTGGCGTGTTTATCCTGCTGGCTTGGCAGGGTATGTTTTCTGTTTGGCAGCCCTTGTCTGTCACCTTTCCCTCCCTTTCTTTCAATAGCGGATTGTCCTTTGTTCTCTTGGGTGGCGGGTTGCTGATGACCCTCAGGCAGCAAAAGAAAGGTGCCGTGGTTCTGGCAGGTATGGTTTTTCTGTTGGCGGGATCAACCTTTCTTGAAGGCTGGCTGGATCTGAACTGGCAAATAGATCATCTGCTTTTTCAACATCCTGATGTGAAAATTCCCCATGCTTCCTACCATATGGCCAATCATACGGCCCTAACCTTTACCGCCTTGGCACTGGCCCTGATGGTGTTGAACCGTGGACAAGGATTCCCCCATGGATACGCCATCGTCGGCTTGTTGAGTGGACTGGTCCTGGGCATCTCCCTGGCCGATCTTCTTGACGCAGGGAACATTCGTAAAGATTGGGTATTCGAGACACGAATGCCCTTGCTGACAGCAATTATTCTCACCCTGTTTTCCAGCATTCTGCTTATCCTCTCCTGGCAACAAGAAAAACGACGACTGGGATCGTTCCCTTACTGGGTTCCTTTTCATCTGTTTCTACTGATTATGGTTTTCACCTTCACCATCTGGTATGCGGTTCCCCATGCCAAAGAGTTTCAACATCATTTTCATGAAACCTTGCATGCCTTTGGTCCCATCTTTGTGGGGGTGGTCGCCCTCATGCTGGCTTTGGTGATGTATTTTTTTCAATCGGCCAGGGAGCGGGCCTTTATCGCGGAACAGCGCAATCAGGAGTTGCAGGCCAGCGAGACCATGCGCGGACTACTGGTTGCCCTGGTGGAATCCTCCGAAGATGCCATCATCAGCACCTCCCGCACCGGCAAGATTACTTCCTGGAATCGGGGGGCGAAAAATATTTTTGACTATGAAACCACCCAAATTATGGGACAGGATATGGCCATGATTTTACCCCAGGAGCATCTTTCACCTGCCCAGAGTGGGATTTCCAATCCAGGGGCCTATTCCATCAGCCATTTTAACGGGGTTGGCAGAAACCGGGATGGCAGGAATATCCCCCTGTTTATCACCCTCTCCCCCATTCGCAACGACCAGGGTAACGTTATTGGTCTCTCCCGTATCATGCGGGATCAGAGCCAGCACCTGGAATTGGAAGCCCGCATCCATCAACAGCAGGAGCAATTGACCCGCCTGGCCCAACTGGGCACCCTTGGGGAAATGACGGGTATGCTGGCCCACGAATTGGGACAACCCCTGGCCGCCATCTCCATCTTTGCCCAAGGGTGTCTGGAACTGGTAGCGGGGGATCATAGACACTCGGAGGCCCTGCGAGAAGGCTTGACCGCCTTACAACAAGAGTCTAAAAGATTGAACGAATTGTTCGCCAACATACGCAATTTGATCCGCCGCCGCCCCATGGAAGAGGAGGCTATCTTAGTAGATATAAAGGAAGTCATTGAAGACATGTATAATTTGATCTCTTTGGAATGCTCTCGCAAACACATTCCCTTGCAGCTCAACCTTTGCAATCACCCCCTGTGGGTGCGGGTTTTCCCTGTTCAATTGCAACAGGTAATCCTTAATTTAATCAAAAATAGTGTTGACGCCCTGACCAGCACCCCAACATCTTCTCCCTTTATCAGGTTGTCCACTGATTTTATTAAAGATCAAGCTTTGCTGACCGTCACCAACAATGGTCCCACCATCCATCCTGAAGTGGTTGCCCATATGTTTGATCCCTTCTTCACCACCAAACCAGGGGGAACCGGTCTCGGCCTTTCCATCTGCCGTACCCTGGTGGAAGGATTTGGTGGTGCCATCTGGGTGGAAACCCAGATTCAAGGTGAAACAAGCTTTCATATTACCTTTCCTTTGTGGAAGGAGGAAGATCATGCCCCTTAGCCATGCCAAAGTTTACATCGTGGATGACGACCTTGCCTTGTGCCAAGCCCTGGTCTGGCTCTTCAAGACCGTCAACCTGCAAACTTAAGCCTTTCAGGATGGTCTGGAATTTTTGCAGTCCATGAATTCTTTACCTTTAAATCCTGCCTGCCTGCTTCTGGACCTGCGCATGCCTGGAATGGGTGGTCTGGCCATTCAGGAAAATTTGGTTTCTCGTGGCATCCGCTTACCCACAATTTTTTTAACCAGTTATGGAGATGTAAAAACCGCTGTGCGCGCCATGCGTATGGGTGCGGTGGATTTTCTGGAAAAACCCTTCAACAATCAGGAGTTACTGGACAAGGTGCAAAAGGTATTGGCCCAATATGCACTTACCGAACAAAAAAGCTTCCCTGTCAACCAAGAGATTTTGGAGCAACTCACCCCCAGGGAGATGGAGGTGATGGTTCAACTGGTATTAGGTAAAAGTAACAAGGTGGTGGCTACAGAAATGAATATCAGTATCAAGACCGTTGAATATCATCGGGCCAACCTAATGCGCAAACTCAACGCCAAAAGCCTGGCCGACCTGATTGCTTTGGTTCGTTAGGATTGGAAAATAAAGTTCCACCCTAGGGTTTTTTACTAGGATTAAGGCCTCACTGCTTGATTGACCTAAATAAAACATCAGATCCAGTCTAGATTTATTTTTTTCTTACACCAACAAAGGTTATTGTTACAATTGTTGCAAAGATTTTAAACAATTTAAATTATTCTCAACCAACTTTTGTTTAATATTACTTGCTTTTAGATTATTTGGTAGGCAAATATATTCATATTAATTAATTTTAATGATTATTTAATCTTACAGAAAAATTACGGTTACGTTACTTGTCAACATTATAATTTAGGAGAATTCCCGGCTTTACAGAAGCTTAATTATCCCGTACCTTGCAATCACCCGTAAACAAACGGATATTTTTTTTAGTGATGTAGCGCGCCACACCTATGATTTTATTGAATTAGCACGTTAACTCGTCGCCCAGCAGTCTTCAATCGACAAGGATATATCCACAAGGAGGATGGGATGAAACTGTCTGATGTTAATATGCGTCCTAAGCTAGTAAGTTTGTTTTTAATTGTAGGACTCGTTCCCATGATCTTCGTCGGTTGGTATTCTGAAAAATCTGCTGACGCTGCACTGATGAAAACTGCCTTCGGCCAACTGGAAGCCGTTCGCTCCATCAAAAAAACCCAAATTGAAAAATTCTTTGCCGAACGCCATGGCGATATCGCCGTCCTGGCCAAAAATGCCGATGCCATCACCAGCCTGGAAGAAATGGAAAACGCCTACGAAACAGAAGGCGGTAAAGTGAACGGCCCCGTATGGAATAAGTGGGCCAAAGAATCCACCGTCTGGCTCAACCATTTTGTCAAAGAATACGGCTACTATGATCTTTTTCTCATCGCCGAAGACGGTGATGTGGTCTATAGCTACGCCAAAGAACCCGACCTGGGGCAAAACCTGATCAACGGCGAACTGAAAAACAGCAGCCTGGGGAAAGCCTACCACAAGGCCAAAAGCAGCAATTCCATCGCCATGGCTGACTTTGAACCCTATGCCCCTTCCAAAGGGGAACCCGCCGCCTTCCTCGCCGCACCCGTTATGAAAAATGATAAACGGTTGGGCGTCATCGCCCTGCAAATTTCTCTGGAAGCCATCAATGCCATCATGCAAGAACGTAGCGGCATGGGACAAACCGGCGAAACCTACCTGGTAGGAAGCGACCGGCGCATGCGCTCCGACTCCTACCTGGATAAAGTCGGCCACACCGTGAAAGCCTCCTTCGCCGGCAGCGTGGAAAAAAATGGCGTGGATACCCAAGGCTCGCGGGAAGCCCTGGCAGGAAAAACCGACAGCCGTATTATCATCGACTACAACGGTAACCCGGTTCTCTCCTCCTATGCCCCCTTGAAAATGGGCGATACCACCTGGGCCATTCTGGCAGAGATCGACCTGGCGGAAGTGGATGATCCCGTCGAAGCCCTGATACGCTCCATCGCCATCACCGCCGCCGTGATTGCCCTGCTGGTAGCCATCATGGCTTACCTGATTGCCATCAGTATCTCCAAACCCCTCTCCTATTGCGTCCAGGTCCTGGGCCGTATGGCCATGGGGGATGTGCAACAAGAAGTTGTGGTCAATCGCAAGGATGAAATCGGCCAGCTTCTTGACAGTGTAAAGTCCCTCATGACGGTAGAAAAAGAAGTGGCCACCCACATGGGCAGCCTGGCCACCGGCAATCTGCAAATTCATGTCCAGGAACGCTCCAAAGACGATACCCTGCTTTTGGCTATGAAATCCCTGATGACCGCTGAAATCCAGGTGGCGGAAAATATGAAAAAATTGGCCGAAGGCGACCTGTGCATCCAGGTGCAACCCCGGTCAGAGGGAGACATCCTCCTCCACGCCATGAAAAATATGGTGGAAAAATTGAACAAAGTGGTGGCGGATATCCAGGAGAGCACCGATAACGTGGCCGCCGGTAGTACCGAAATCAGCACCGCCGCCGAAACCCTCTCCCACGGAGCCTCCGAACAGGCCGCTTCGGTGGAAGAATCCTCGGCCTCCATGGAAGAAATGTCCTCCAGCATTTCCCAAAATTCCGATAACTCCCTGCAAACCGAAAAAATTGCCCTGCGCGCCGCTGCCGACGCCAAGGAATCAGGACAAGCCGTGGTGGAAACCGTGGATGCCATGAAGCTCATCGCAGAGAAAATCAGCATCATTGGTGAAATCGCCCGCCAAACCGACCTGTTGGCCCTGAATGCTGCCATCGAAGCCGCCCGCGCTGGCGAACAAGGCCAAGGCTTTGCCGTGGTCGCCTCGGAAGTGCGCAAACTGGCAGAACGCAGCGCAGCCGCCGCCACCGAAATCAACACCATGTCCAATAAAAGCAAGGCGGTGGCCGAACGTGCCGGTGAACTGTTGAAAAAATTGGTGCCGGATATCCAAAAAACCGCCGAACTGGTACAGGAAATTTCCGCCTCCAGCAAAGAGCAAAACAGTGGAGCCAACCAGGTCAACCTGGCTCTGCAACAATTGGATCAAGTGATTCAACAAAACGCCAGTGCCGCCGAAGAACTGGCCGCCAATTCCGAAGAACTCTCCGCCCAATCCCGCAACCTGCAATCTGCCATCGGCTTTTTTAAAATTGACGGTGGCGATAACCGCCAAAATCGCCGTGCCAGCAACCTGCGAACTTCCAATAAACCATCGTCCGGTAAACGTCCCACCCCCAAGGTCGCTACCCCGGTTACCAAACCTACCAGAAAAGATCAGCAGCACCTGTTGATGGACATGAGCGACTTTGCAAAGCCAACCACCTCCGACGATGGGTTTGAACAGTTCTGATAAAACTTGATAGCAAAGCGCGACAGAGGTTGAAATACGGTTTATGAACAACATGAAACTTGGTAGTAAGTTGGCACTGGGTTTTGGCGTGGTGCTGCTGCTCACGATCCTGGTGGCCTGGGCAGGTTGGAACGGTGTGAATAGTATGTCCAACAGAGCAGACAATTTTGTTGCCATGGTAGCCATCGAAGACCAAATAAACACTGCAAAAATTCAGCGGCGCAATTTCGCTGTCAGCGGTGAAGAGTCAGCCGCAAAAAGTGTCCACCTTGCCCTTAACAAGGCTATGGAACTGGCGGCAGAAGCACGGGATCACCGGTTTCGCGCCCAGTTAAATAAAACTCAAATGAATGAATTGATCCAGGCGGTCAAAGATTATGCCAGCGGATTCCAAACCATCGTCGAACTGGGCCATAACCGGCAACAATTGCTGACGGTCATGCGCAGTGCCGCCTACGAAGCCATTGCCACCGGCGAAACCCTGGCAATCAACCAGGAAGAGTTGATCAACCAGGCATTGGACAGTCAAAGCGACAAAGCGGACAGTGGAGATTCCATTGCTGGCAACACCCTGCAAACCCGCATCAAGGATGCCCTACTCAAAAAAGATGTGGCAGAAACCTTGATCCTTAAATTTGCTGAAATCCGCAAAAATGAAAAAGAGGTCATGTTAACTTATGGCAAAGAAGAAAAATATGTAAAGCTGGTGGAAGAAAGTCTGGCCCTGATCCAGAAAAAAGGCGGAGAATTGCAATCATCCCTGAAGATTGAGAAAAACAAAAAGGCTCTCAAAAATTTCCTGGATGATGTAACCCGGTATGAAAAGCAGTTCCAACTCTATGTCAAAGCCTTGCGCGGGGAAAATGCCGCCGCCCAGCAACTGGTGGCCGTTGGCGAAAAAATGGACGCCATCATCGACGGGGTGTTGGCGGATCAACAGCAAAAAATGGCCAATGAAATGCTCGCCGCCGAGAAAGAAATGGCAGGAGGATTAATCCTGGCCCTTTTGCTGGGAATCATCATTGCCACCCTCATCACCCGCGCCATCGTCGGCGCACTCAACCAGGGGGTGACGGTTGCGAAAAAACTTGCGGTTGGCGACATCAACCAGGAGATCACCATCAAAGGGCAGGATGAAATTGCCCAACTGATGACTGCCCTGCGGGACCTGGTCTCTGCCGAATTACAGGTCACCTCCACCGTGGAAAAACTCGCCCTCGGCAATATCAATATGGAGTTAAAACCCCGTTCGGATAAAGATGTCTTGATCCGTTCCCTGGCTGCCCTGGCAGAAGCGGAAAAGAAGGTGGTCCACAACATGACCCAGCTGGCCGCCGGCGACCTGCGTTTGACGATCCAAGAACGTTCACCAGAGGATACCCTGCTGTTGGCCATGAAAGAGATGGTGAATAAATTGACCCAGGTGGTGGAAGAGATTCAGGAAAGTGCCGGACATGTGGCCACCGGTAGCGTGGAAATCAGCTCCGCCGCCGAAGCCCTCTCCCAAGGCTCCTCCGAACAGGCCGCTTCGGTGGAAGAATCCTCCGCATCCATGGAAGAGATGGCCTCCTCCATCTCCCAAAATACCGATAACGCCCGCCAAACAGAAAAAATCGCCCAACGGGCCGCTGCCGACGCCAAAGAGTCTGGCCAGGCCGTGATGGAAACCGTGGCAGCCATGAAACTCATTGCCGAGAAAATCAGCATCATTGGGGAAATCGCCCGGCAAACCGATCTTCTTGCCCTCAATGCCGCCATTGAAGCCGCCAGAGCAGGCGAACAAGGACAAGGATTTGCCGTGGTGGCCTCCGAAGTACGCAAATTGGCGGAACGCAGTGCTGCCGCTGCCACCGAAATCAATAGTGTCTCCACCAAAAGCACCATGGTGGCGGAAAAAGCAGGCGAACTTCTGGCCAAGCTGGTGCCCGATATCCAAAAAACCGCCGAACTGGTGCAAGAAATTGCCGCCTCCAGCAAGGAGCAGGATGTGGGGGCCAACCAGGTCAACGTTGCCCTGCAACAACTGGATCAAGTCATTCAACAAAATGCCAGTGCCGCTGAAGAGATGGCCGCCAACTCGGAAGAACTTTCCGCCCAGTCACAAAATTTGCAAGGTGCCATCGCTTATTTCAAGGTGGAAGAAAGTAAGAGTTTTCAGTCGATTCGACCGTCTCGCCCCACCGCCTCCCGCAACAAACCTGGCAAACCTGCTCCCCCCCAGAAGATGGCGGTCAAGGAAAAACCAACGGCACTCATTCTCTCCCACAAAGAAAAGGATCATCGCCATGCCGATGATGGTGAGTTTGAGCATTTTTAACCAGAGGCGAACAACCACACAGCAGTGAGGATGGCCATGGCTATTGATAAACGTAAAGCCGAACGAATATTGACCTTCACCCTGGATCGGGAACTCTATGCCGTAAACATTGCGGCAGTCCGGGAAATTTTGGATATGACCGATATCACCCGCATTCCTCAAGCCATGGAATTCATGCGGGGGGTGGTCAACCTGCGGGGTAACGCTGTTCCAGTGATGGATCTGCGGCAACGCTTCGCCCTGCCCGCCACCGAAGCGACCGTCAATACCCGCATCATCATCATGGAACATCGGGATGACAAAGAAATCACCCTGATGGGTGCCCTGGCCGATTCGGTCAAAGAGGTGTTGGAGCTGGATCCCAGCCAGATCGATCCCCCTCCCCGCATGGGATCACGGGTCAACTCCGAATATATCCGTGGCATCGGCAAACATGAAAACCAATTCATCATACTCCTGGATGCCCATAAGGTGTTTTCCTTCGAGGAAGTGGCTGCCGCCAATGCCCTGGTCAACACAGCGGGAGAAATGAAACATGCACAAGGAGCCGTGTGATGGAAATTCTTTTGCCAGCCGAAAGCACTCTTGAAACCATTGCCGAAATTCAAAACCTCCTGTTGCAAGGATTGCAGCGTAAAGAAGAGGTAACCATCAGTTTTCGCCAGGTGGAACGGGCGGATCTCTCCCTCTTTCAACTCTTGCTGGTGGCGGAAAAATCCTATAAATCGGCAGGAGCAAGATTCAATCTGCTGCCCGATCTCCCTGCCTCTCTGGCTTTCAAGGCATCGGTCACTCAATGGTCTTGCCTGATTCCCGGTGGAACCACCGGAAAACAAACCGCCCCGCAAGGTAGCTGATTAGGAGTCGATCCCATGGAAATGGATATGGTGGCCCTCTTCCGGCCCGAAGCCGCCGAACTGCTGGAAAATCTGGAAGCCGCCTTGCTCAAGCTGGAAGAGGATCCCACCAACAACGATGGCATCGGACGGGTTTTTCGGGTTATTCATACCCTGAAGGGTTCCGCCGGCATGGCCGGTTTTCTGGAAATGGTCCGCTTTACCCACGATGTGGAAACCATTTTCGATCGGGTACGCAAGGGAACCCTCGCCCTCTCCCAGGAATTACTCACCCTCTCCCTGCAAACCAAGGATCACCTGCAAACCCTGCTAAACAGTGATCCTGCTGGTACACCCCAAACCATGGAGCAATCGGACCAACTTTTGGAAAAGTTGCGTCAGGTGGCCGGAGGCAACGTTCCAAACGATGCACCTAAGCCCAAAGCCCCCAGGGAAGGAGCCGCCATGGTCACCTGGTGGATCCGCTACCACCCCGCCACCACCTCCATGATGAACAATCCCTTGGGGTTGCTGGGTGAATTGAACGATATGGGTAAGCTGGTCTACATCTACCGGCACGGACCTCTCCCCGCCCTGGAAGAGCACCAACCCGATACGGTCTTTAGCTGGTGGGACCTGCTGCTCAATACCGATACCGCCTTGGAAGAGATTCAACAGGTGTTCATCTTCAACGATCCCGAAGATCACCTGCTCATCCATCCCATTGGCAAAGGGGCCATCCGTGCCTCGGATATGCAAGAGTTTTTCACCTGCCTGAAAAATCAGGGGGCTAGCGAAGCAGAATCCGCCATACTGGAAGCCCTGCACGCCATCAATCGCCACCACGAACAACAACGGGCCAAAAGAAAACCTTCCGCCAGCAGCCAACCTGCAACCCCACCACCAGGAGAAGGAGACTCTTCCAGCGTTCGCGTGGACGCCGCCCGCCTGGATACCCTGGTGGACATGATGGGAGAATTGGTGATCCTGCAATCCCGCATGACCATGGCCGCCAATCAGATCGGTCACAGCATGCTCTCCCAAATTGCGGAAGATTTTGAACGCATGACCGCCGTCATGCGCGGCAACGCCCTTGCCCTGCGCATGACCCCCATTGGCACCTCCTTCGGAACCCTGCGCCGTCTGGTGCGGGATCTCACCTTGAGCCTGGGCAAGGAGGTCACCCTGGAGACCGAAGGGGAAGAGACCAAACTGGACAAAACCGTCCTGGATCGTCTCAAAGATCCCCTCATGCATATTTTACGTAACGCCATGGACCATGGTATCGAATCCCCCAGCGACCGGGTGGCCGCAGGTAAACCCGCCCATGGTACCATCAAACTGTCCGCCGCCACCGCCAGCGGCGAGGTTTTCGTCAGCATTCGGGATGACGGACGGGGCATCCATCCCGCCCGCATTCGCCAGAAAGCCCTGGAAAAAGGGTTGATCGCTACCGATACCGAACTGGATGACAAAGCCCTCTTCAACCTGCTCTTTGAACCAGGCTTTTCCACCGCCGAGAAGGTTACCGATGTCTCAGGCCGTGGCGTGGGGATGGATGTGGTGAAAAAACGCATCGATGATTTGCGGGGATCCGTGGAAATTCAAAGCCAGGTGGGACAGGGAACCACCATGACCATCCGCCTGCCTCTCACCCTGGCCATTATCGATGGCATGATGGTGCGCATTGGTGAGGAAACCTTTATCATACCCCTCAATACCGTCAAAGCCTGCCAGGAGCGGCAAATTACTGGCCATGAACTGGATATCGACAGCATGGAACGCATGGGTCACCTGATACCTTGCATCAGTCTACGTAAAATGTTGCATGTTCCTGGTGAAATGCCCGACTATGAGCGGGTGATCGTCGTGGAGCTGGATGGCATGACCGTGGGACTCGCCGTGGACAGTGTTATCGGACGCCAACAGGCCGTCATCAAACGTCTGGGCAAAGCCTATAAAAACAGCACCTGGATCTCTGGAACTTCCATCAACGGCGATGGCAGTATCTCTTTGATCCTGGATGTCCTGCAACTTGTACGACATGCCGCCAACCGGCATAGCTAGCCTTTTCTTATTTTATGTTACGGAGCCGTAATCATGGATGTTAAAATTCTTGCTGTGGATGACTCCCTCACCATACGTCAATCGGTCAAGTTTACCTTGGAAAAACAGGGCTACCAGGTGGAAATCGCCAGTAGCGGCGAAGAAGCCCTGCAATGCCTGAGTCGTGGCAAATTCAATTTGATCATTACCGATCTTCATATGGACGGCATGGATGGGCTTGAACTGGTAACAAAAGTTCGGGCACTCCCAGCCTATAAATTCACCCCTATTCTCATGCTTACCACCGAATCCAGTCAGGAAATCATTGCCCAGGGCAAAAAGGCGGGTGCCAACGGTTGGCTGGTCAAACCGTTCAAACCAGAACAAATGGCCGCCGTGGTGGAAAAAGTTCTGCGTTAACAAGAGTAAAAAAAACGATCCATCCTTCCATCCTCCCTTAAGATGGAACCAGTATTTTGTTGAGGGCGCGGGAAAGTGTACATTTCTATCCCGTGAGGAAAAATTACCACCCCCCCAATACTTGACACTGGAGCAATCTGGCTCTAACTTATGGGGTCACAAATGGACACAGCAGGCGACAAGGATGAACTTTCTTGACCGCCAATTTCCACCTTCGATTCATCATCAACGGCTGGTCAGGGGGCCAAAACGCGCATGAGCGAGAATACCATTGAAGTCAGTGATGACACCTTTGAAGCAAAAGTTCTCCAAGCCACCACGCCGGTATTGGTGGATTTCTGGGCCGAATGGTGCGCCCCCTGTCGGCAGGTGGCTCCTTTTCTGGACCAACTGGCCGTGGAATACAAAGGCAAGCTGGTGGTGGCCAAAATCAATATTGACAACAACCCCAGCACCCCTGGTCGCTTCGGCATCCGTGGCATTCCCACCATGATCATTTTCAAAAATGGCAAAGTGGGAGCCACCAAAATCGGTGCCCTGCCCAAGACCAAACTCTACGACTGGGTGAACGAAAACCTGGCCTGATTCTTTCCACTCCAGACCGGCTCATGATTTTTTTGCATGGCCGGTCTGGTGGATCTCCCCCTTCTTTCCCTCGTTACTTCCCTTTTGCCCCTTGTTTTCTTCTTGAAATTGTTGATGGATTAATTTACGCTTCTTGAAGCTTGCTGCAGGATAGCGTATGTACTTGTGAGCAATGGTGGGGTCTTTTTAGGTTTGGGTTGTGTGCGGCAACCAGAAACATTTACCCACTTTCAACAGTCCAAGCAGTCAACAACCTTGTCAGCACTCTGGAAAAAGATCATGGGTAGCTCTGCAAAACATTTTCTGGCTGGTATGCGCAGTGCCTTCCCCCTCTTTCCCAAAGAGGATGATTTCCCCGTGTTCCAATTGCCGGAACGCGTGAGAAATTCACCCGCTCTCGCCCTGAAAGAAAAAATGCTGGCCAACATTCTTAGCCGCCGCACCGTGGAAGACGCATTTCTTGAAGACAAAAAGGCCATGTTGAATGACCGCCTGCGCATGGCCCAAGACCACCAGCGCGCCCTGGGCCAAATGAAAATCAAATAAGAGTCTCCCCATGACCAATGGCGACTCCTCCCCACCTTCTTCCCATGATTGACGCCCAGATTTCCATCCACATCGATGGTCGCATGGTAGAGTGCTCCCCCTCCACCACCCTGTTGGAAGCCATTCGGCAAGCAGGCGGTGAGGTTCCCACCCTGTGCTCCACTCCCTGGTTTGCCCGGCATGGCACCTGCCGTCTGTGTCTGGTGCAGGTGGAAGGAGGCGGGATGGTGGCCGCCTGTCACCATGCCGTGGTTGCAGGAGACCGCTATATCAGCCAATCCGAAGAATTGGAACACTATCGAAGGCAGACCGTCGCCTTCCTGCTGGAAGGACACCCCTCCTGTTCCCTCTGTCCCAGCCATGGTCTGTGTCGATTGGAAGTCTATGCCCGTCGCTATGATCTGGTGCAGGATTCCACCACCATTGCTGAATCCCCACTGGCCCATCCCCTGATAGCCTTTTACCCCAACCTGTGCATCCAGTGCGGCCTCTGCCGTCGCGCCTGTAGCGATGTACAAGGGGAAGATGTATTGGGGTTGCTGCAACGGGGTGAGGAGTTATCCGTCTCCTGCCAGCAAAGCCACGATCTGGAAGCCTCCGGCTGCGTCTCCTGCGGGGCCTGCCTGCAAGTCTGCCCCACCCGCGCCCTGGCCCCCCGGCTGGAAGAAAACCGCGCCGCCCACCGCCAAGTCACCACCACCTGCGTCTATTGCGCCGTGGGGTGTCAGTTGACCATGGAGGTGGCGGATGAAACCCTGCTGCGAGTCACACCAGACTTTCATGGCTCTCCCAATCGGGGCCACAGTTGTGTTAAAGGCCGCTTTGGCCAAGCCTTTGCCATGGCCGCAGACCGGCTCACCCGTCCCCTGTTGCGCACCCCCCAAGGGGATTGGCAGGAAATTGCCCTGCCCGACGCCCTGGAACTCATCGCCCGAAAATATGATGAACTGCGGCAAAAAAAGGATCCCTACGCCTTCGCCGCCATCAGCTCCGCCCGGTGTACCAACGAAGAAAATTATTTACTGCAAAAGTTTACTCGTGTGGTCATGGGTTCCAACTCGGTGGACAACTGCGCACGGGTCTGTCACAGCCCCTCCGCCTACGCCCTGGGGGCCGCCCTGGGGACCGGAGCAGGGGCCTACCGGCTGGAAGATATCGAACAGGCAGGTTTGATCCTCCTATTCGGGGCCAATCCCTCGGAAGCCCACCCGGTGATCGGTGCCCGCATACGCCAGGCAGTCAAAAAAGGTTGCCAACTGCTGGTGGTGGACCCACGACGCACCTCCCTTGCCCGTTTGGCTCATCTGCATGTGGCCATTCGTCCCGGTGGCAATCTGCCCTTCCTCAATGCCATGCAACAGGTCATTTTGACCGAAGGGTGGTGCGATCAAACGTTTCTCGCCCACCACGCCAGCAACCAGACCGCCTGGCAAGAATCCCTGCAAGGCTGCACCCCGGAATGGGCCGCCCCCCTGTGCGGGGTGGACGCCTCCCTCATCCGCCAGGCCGCCCACCTCTACGCCCACAGTAAGAAGGCACTCATCTTGTGGGGATTGGGGGTGACCGAATCCTGCCAGGGATCCCTCACCGCCTTTGCCCTGGTCAACCTGGCCATCATCACCGGCAATCTGGGCAAACCAGGAGCCGGGGCCGGTCCCATTCGCGGCCAAAACAATGTGCAAGGGGCCTGCGACATGGGTGCCCTGCCCAATGTCTTTTCCGACTATCGCCCACTGGCCAACCCCCTTGCCCGTCAAGAGCACCTGTCCCTGTGGGGTGTCTTGCCCCCGGAGGCCGCCGGATATCGCATCGGCGACATGTGGGATGCCGCTCTGGCGGGACGACTCCATATGATGCATGTGATGGCCCAGGATGTGGTGCAATCGGACCCGGATGTGGTGCGGGTGGTGCAGGCCCTGCAATCCCTGGATTTTCTGGTTGTGCAGGATTTGTTTTTATCGGAAACCGCCCGCCTGGCCTCCGTGGTTTTGCCCGCCGCTTCCTATCTGGAAAAAGAGGGAACCTTTGTCAACAGCGACCGGCGTATTCAACGGGTGCGTCAGGTAATCGCCCCTCCTGAAGGGGTGTGGAGCGATGGAGCCTTGATCCTGGATATCGCCCGCCGCATGGGGGTTAAACTGATGGCCGATGACTGGGCACCCGGAGTTGTGGATGCCGCCGCCATCATGGATGAAATCGCCTGTCTCTCTCCCAACTGGTCCGCCGTGAGTTACCCCAAACTGGAAGAGCAGGGATTTCTGCAATGGCCATGCACCTATGACCGCCCCCAGGGCACCAGTCTGCTGCATGAGGGAGGGGTGTTCATGGGCAAACCCGCCCGTCTTACCCCCACCCCCTGGCAACCATCCGCCAGTGCCACGCCAGAGGATCATTATCCCTTACTGCTCACCACCGGGCGCATGCTGGCCCATTACAATGTGAGCACCATGACCCGCCGCACCCCCATTCAACGGCTGAAAATGGCCCAGGAGGAGCGTTTGCGCATCCATCCCACCGATGCCCAACGCTATGGGGTCGGTCAAGGGGATCGGGTGCGGGTGATCTCTCCTTATGGTCAGGTGGAGGTCAAGGCGGAAATCAGCGAAGAATCCCCAGTTGGCGTGGTCTTTATGACCTTTCATTTTGCGGAAACCCGAACCAACCTGCTCATCGGCCCGGAAGCCGATGCCATCACCCGCTGTCCCCAATACAAGGTTACCGGGGTACGGCTGGAGGTGGTGTCGTCTGCTCCGTAGCAGGAGAAGGAAGTTGCAGCTCCACCTGGGTGGTAAATTCCTGGCGATGGCTCACCTCCCCCTCCAGAATCACCTCCCCAGCCGGGGTGTAAGCGGTGCGGGTTTGCATCTTTTTTCCCCAATAATGGACCACCAGCATGGCTGCCAACTGGCGAACGAAGGGAATGAGCAACAGTAACGCCAGAATGTCGGAGAGAAAGCCGGGAAAGGCAAACAACAGCCCTGCCAGTAACAACAATCCCCCTTCCACCAAATCCAACCCCACCCCCTGATTTTGGTGCAACTTGCCCACCAGACCGGTCAGCGTTGCAATCCCTTCTGCCTTGGTCCACTGAATGCCGATCAAGGCAATCAAGATCAAGGCCACCAGGGTTTCCAATACCCCCATGGCATCCATCACTTGACCAATACCATAAAACTCGGCAAAGATGAAAAGAAGAATACCCAGCAGGATCATGGGGTTTGCTCCGGGTTGCGCTTGCGGTCGATTATTTTCAAGAGTGCATACAAGGTGGCCATGTGGGGGGTTGCCAGTTGGTGTTTCCTGGCCAATGCCAGGGGGGTTCCCAAAATGGCTTCCACTTCCAGGGCACGTCCCTCTTCATAGTCCAACAACATGCTGGTGCGATAGGGGGTCATTTTCAGGGTATCCGTCAAATTGCGCTCCACCACCTCTTCCGACAAGGGGTAGCCTTCAGCAGCGGCAATTTGCAACACCTCTTCCATCACCTGACGCGCCAGCAAAGCGGCGGCGGGTTCTTCCATAATTTGCCGGGTGGTGGCCTGGGCCAAGACCGATATGGGATTATACGGTGCATTCCATACCAGCTTGCGCCAACGCTCCCCAGCCACCTGCTGGGAGACCCGACAGGGAATGCCCGCCTTTTCAAACAAAACGGCCAAGCGATCCGCCATTTCCGATTCACCTGCCGGATAGGGACCAATAACCAGGCGTCCATAGTCCAAATGGGTGATTTCCCCCGGTGCGGTGCGATTGAGGCAGGTAAACGCCAACCCACTGATTAATTCATGATGGGGAAAAGCTGCCTGTAACGGTTTTTCCACATCGATACCATTCTGCAATAAAAACAATACGGTATGCGGAGAAAGCAAGGGAGCAATCAAGGTTTGCAGGTGAATTTCCGGCAGAGCTTTGAGGGCGATAAAGACCACATCGGCCTCCCCCTGATATTCATGGGCTTGCCCGATAACCTGGCGGGGTTTAAAGTGAAATGTGCCACTCGCCTGGTGGATGAGGAGTCCGCGTTGACGCACCACCGCCAGGTCGGATCGACACATAAGGGCGACATCGGCCCCGGCGCGATGAAGTTGGGCGGCATAAAATCCCCCCACCGCTCCCACACCAACGGTTACCACCCGCAAAGGTTGTTGAGGGTTGGTTTGGTAATCCTTCATAGCATCATTCCACAAGAGGAGTTGAACACACCATGAAACATGCCTTGCTGGTGATCGGCCTGATAATGGCCTTGGCGTCGTTTTCCCATTCCGCTCATGCGGCGGCCAATTTGGAAAATGGCAAAAAGCTTCATGAGGAAAAATGTAAAGGATGCCATGCCGGACGCTTCGGAAACAATGGCGATGATATCTATACCCGTTTTGACCACCGGGTGGATAGTATGAAAAAATTATCCAGCCAAGTGGCCTTTTGCAGTCAACAGACGGGTGCCCAATGGTTTGACGAGGAAGTGGCCGATGTCACGGCCTATTTAAACGAAACCTTTTACAAGTTTGGCAAATAGCCCTCAAAAGGCGATACGCTTCCAGTCGGGATTAAAGGGCAGGACCCGGTTCCTGCCCGAATTTTTGGCATGATAAAGGGCCTGATCGGCACATTCGATCAAGGCGGATGGGGTCATGCGTTGGGGAATGGGATCGTTGATGTTTAATTCCGCCACCCCCAGACTAACCGTTAATGGGGTGCCATCCGGGCGTTGAAGGCTTTTTTCCACCTGTCCCCGCAATCTTTCCGCAATGCGCATACCATTTTCTTGGTCGGTTTCCGGCAAGACGATGACAAACTCCTCCCCCCCAATCCTGGCCACCAAATCGCTGGGACGATGATTTTCTTTGAGCAGGCCCGCCAGCTCCTGCAAAATACGGTCGCCCTCCAAATGACCGAACTCATCGTTGATGGACTTGAAATGGTCAATGTCCATGATGATCAACGAAAGAGGGTGGGATAACCGGTAGGTGTTGCGAATTTCGTGTTCCAAAAATTCCATGAGAATACGCCGGGTGAAAAGACCGGTGAGGGGATCATGGAAGGCGATATCGGTCAAACGTTGCTGCATCTCCCCCACCGCATTGGCAATGCGGTTGATCAAGGTCCACACCATGTTATAAGCACAGGTACGCTCTGACTGGGAGCACTGTTGCACCTGTTGGTGAAAGCCGGTGAGAAACCGCCATACCACCTCGGCAGCGGCTCCGTCCAGGATATGAATGGGTTTGGTCACCTCCCGGGTGAGCATGTGACGCTGGGTGAGAGAGCTGTGGGTGACGTTGATCAGCCAGTCCATCTCCTGATTGGCGATCATGTCGGAGACGTTGGTGAAAATGGGCACGTGCAGGGTTTTGGCCTTGGAAAGACCGGGGGCCTTGGGATCCAGGTCGCAAATACCCACCACCTGCACCTTGGGCAGGTCCATTAATACTTGCAGCAAGGACCAACCGCCACGCCCAGCCCCCACAATGCCAATGCGTAATTTGACATCGGTATGGGCCGAGTAGGGACGATTTAAGGAAGAATCCTGAGTCATGGAAATGTTCCCTGCCGGGAGACAAGGGCTTGTTGCAGGATGGTGGCATCATCAGGGGAGAAGGCCACCAGCAGTACCCGTTCCATGGCACTTGGAAATTCCTGTAAAAACCCTTGAATGGTATCCACGGCAATGCTGGCGGCCTCTTCCTTGGGGTAGCCATAAATGCCGGTACTAATGCCTGGGAAGGCAATGGAGGTAACACCGTTTTGCCGCGCTACCTGCAAACAATTCCGGTAACAGGCGGCAAGATTTGCCGCTGGATTGGGATCCCGATCATAAATAGGCCCCACCGTATGGATCACATAACGGGCCGCCAGTTGACCACCGGTGGTCATCACCGCCTGACCCGTGGGTAGCCCCTGGGGATATTTTTCTTTTCGCAAGCGTTGGCAGGCATCCAGAATAGCGGGACCGCCTGCACGATGGATGGCCCCATCCACACCGCCCCCACCCAACAGGGAGCTGTTGGCTGCATTGACGATGGCATCCACCGTGAGTCGGGTAATATCTCCTGTGATCACCTGGATTGATGTGCTCATACCCTCTCGCCCCTCCAACCAACCTGTCATCTTTGAATGATTGACCATACTAATGGAAATGACAAGCAAGGCTTATGCAAAATTCGCCAGAATGTAAAAAATTTTTTCCATTCTGGCATCGGAGTTGCTGGTCTGTTCCCCAGGAGTAAAATCTATCTGGTAGGAAAGGACAGGGCCATGATTCAAGGTTTGATCTCTCCCATGGCGGGGTTGCCTTTAGCACCGGGTAGCACCATGGGGGCTACCGGCGGTGGAATGCCCTTTGTGGAAATGCTGAATTCGGCCATGCAACGCTCATCGCAAGTACCGGATGGTCAACCGTTGCCCAGTCAGACTGTCAATATGTTGGCACAAGCCATGATGGCGGCCTTGTTGCAGACCGGCAGTTTTGGGGGTGGTGGTCTTTCCATGCCGTCCATGGGTTATCGCTTACAAAGTCTGCCGGGATTTCAACCGCAAGGTGTGGGAAGCCAGCCCACCAATCCTCCACCTCCCGACATTTCTCCGCTGCCCACCAACGGGGAGCAACGTTATGAGGCCATCATCCGGCAAGCTGCCCGTCGCTATGGGGTGGATGAATCCTTGATCAAGGCGGTGATTCAGACTGAGAGCAGTTTCAACCCGCAGGCGGTTTCCCATGCCGGGGCAGAGGGACTTATGCAATTGATGCCTGCCACAGCGGCAGAGCTGGGGGTGCAGGATTCTTTTAATCCCGAGCAGAATATCATGGGGGGAACCCAATATTTGAGTCGTCTGCTCAGCCGTTACCAGGGCAATACCCGGTTGGCTCTATCGGCCTATAATTGGGGCATGGGCAATGTGGAGCGCAATCCGGAAAAAATGCCAACAGAAACCCGCAACTATGTATCCCGCATCATGGGCATGCTGGAGGGTGGTTCCGCCGCCTGAAGCCAGCCTGCCAACTCCTCTTTGATCAGGGTGGTCAGAGCGGCCACCCAAGCGGCCTCGCTGTTGAGACAGGGAACGGTGGCATAGAATTCACCACCGGCTGCCAGGAAGCTCTCCTTGCCAGTGTGACCAATCTCTTCCAAGGTTTCCAGACAATCGGCAGCAAAGCCAGGGGTGACCACAACCACCTGTTTGATGCCCTGTTCCGGTAAAATCCGTAAAAGTTCATCGGTGGCGGGTAACAGCCAGGGTTCCTTGCCGAAGCGGGATTGATAGCTCAAACGCCATTGATGGGGAACCAGGTCCAATTGACTGGCCAGCAAACGGGCGGTTGCTTCGCAATGGATTGCATAGGGGTCGCCCTGGTCCACATAACGTTGGGGCAATCCGTGAAAGGAGATCAACAGGTGGGCCTCTGGGGAGGCGTTTAAATAGGGTCGCACACTGGTGGCAAGGGCGGCGATGTAGGCCGGGTGGTCGTAATAGGGTAGCGCGGTGCGACTGGCCGGCGTGAGAGGCAAATCCGCCAGCAGGGCATGAAATCGGGCATGACAAGAGGCGGTGGTGGTCCCGGAATATTGGGGAAACAGGGGAAACAATAAAATGCCTGCCACCTTTTGTTCATAAAGTTCTGCCACCACCTGGTCAAGGGAGGGTTGACCATAGCGCATGGCATGGCGCACCAGAAGCTGGGGATGGTGCAGGGATTGGGCAACGGCAGCGGTCAACTGGCGGGTATGGTAAAACAAAGGCATCCCCTGACCAGGAATTTGAATTTTTTCATAGAGGGGACGCAAACGGCGGGGACGGCGGCGGGAGATGATGCCAAACAGCAAGGGCAACCACCACCAGCGCGGGGCGTCCACCACCCGTTGATCTTGCAAAAATTCTCTTAAAAATGCCCCAATATCGGCCTCACGGGTGCTGGCGGGGGCACCCAATTGCATTAAAACAACGCCAAAGGTGGGAGAATGGTCGCTTGTCATGTGTGTTTGAGTTCGTTGGCAATGCGTTCCACGATTTGGGCAAACTCTGCAGCCCTTGCTCCTTGATCAAAGGAAGGATCAAGATGGGCGGCATCGTATTGCAAAAGGGCCAGAAAGGTGGCCCTGTCTCCCTGATAAGTGATCAAACGGGGTTGCCCTCCTCCCACCGGATTCAATCGATTATCCTGGCCGGAGATGGTCTTGATGCCATTTTTCACACAGCGACGGATCAAACGTTCCATGGGAGTGGATTCATCACGACGGCTCATGAGTTGCTCCTGATTCGGTACCGGTTTGTTTCTGCTTCTTTAAGGGTACTAACATTACTTGAAACTTTCTTGGACAGAAATGAAAATATTTTGCTAATATCAAGTAGGAGCAAGGAGGGAAAAAAAGGTTCAACCTCCTGTCTTTTGCAGCCGATAAGAAGGATAATCCCGGTATGGACGGGGTGCTGACATGGGCTGTATTATTTTTTCTATGCAAAGGGTAGAGTTGGCCCCACCAAAAGTACAACTCCTTGATGCCATGGATGGCCGCAAGAGCTTGATATAGTAGAATTTAACATGGAGGACTCCGATTATGGCCATGTACATCAACACCAACGTGGCATCTCTGAATGCGCGGCGGAATCTGGAAAAATCGACCAACGTTTTAGGTAAAACCTTCAATCGGTTGGCATCGGGACTGCGGATTAATTCTGCGGCGGATGATGCGGCTGGTTTGGCCATTACCATGCGCATGACCTCTCAGGTCCGCGGCCTCAATCAAGCCCAACGCAACGCCAATGATGGGGTATCCCTGGTGCAGGTTGCGGAAGGTGCCCTGGAAGAAACCACCGCAGCCTTGCAACGGATGCGTGAACTGGCGGTACAGGCTGGCAACGACATCTACTCCTCTGCAGATCGTTCCAATCTGCAAAAGGAGATCGGCCAGCTGTTGAGCGAAGTACAACGCATTGCCACCCAGACCCAGTTCAATGGCATGTCCCTGTTGACCGGCTCCTTTGACAATAAAATGTTTCAGGTGGGTGCCTTTTCTGGTCAGGTGATCTCTTTCTCTATCCTGGCGGCCTCCAATGCAGCGTTGGGTATCAGCGGAACCACCCAAATCGACGTTTCCACTTATGGAGCAGCCTCCACCGCCATTGCACAGATTGACAAGGCGTTGAGCAGTATCAGCGATCTGCGGGCCAATTTGGGTGCGGTGCAAAACCGTTTTGAATCCACCATCGCCAACCTGGCCAATGTGGTGGAAAATATTTCCGCAGCACGCTCTCGTATTGAGGATGCGGACCTGGCGGATGAAACTTCCCGACTGACCAAGAACTCTATTCTACAGCAGGCTGGAACAGCCATTCTGGCCCAGGCCAACCAGCAACCCCAGTTAGCCTTGCAATTACTCGGTTAAACCCAAGGCTTGACGGACCAACTGCACAGGGAAGGCTGAACCAATAGAGGAGAAATAAGATGACCGGGATTGCTGGCGTGCCAGCCAGCATCCTACCACCCGTTGGGGGGGATGCTGGTGCTTCATCAGAAGTCAAGCGTAGTCAGGATGCTGGGACTTCATCAGAACTCAAACGTAGTCAGATGGAACGAGCTTATCAGCAGGAGAGCAACAGCTCTGGCAAGGCTGAACCAGTTTCGGCGGGCAACCTGGAAAAAATGGTAAAGGATGCCAATCAATCCTTGTCGGCCATAACCTCGTTGCACATCAGTCTGGACAGGGAAAACAATCAAATGGTTGTGCAGGTGATCGATAAAGCCAACGACAACAAGATCATCCGCCAGTTTCCCTCAGAGCATGTCATGGAGCTGTCCAAACGTATCGATGCTTTGCGAGAGTTGAAGGGTTTCTTGTTCAACACCAAAGCGTGAATGTTAAAAGCCGCCGTAAAAACGGCGGCTTTTTTCCTCCCTCCCTGCTTAAGGGGCCATAAAGCATTGCATCAACGTGGAAACACCTCTACAATAAGATTGGGTAAATTCTATCTTATTGGCCACGTCGTGTCTTGGATGGATGCATGGCAGGCTGTTACAGCGGTGGGAGCAAATGATGACCAGCACCGGTTCCATTTCCGAAACAGACCTGCAAGGGTTGAGTCAGCTTGAAATATTGATCAAGTTGTATGAGGGGGCCATCGGCTTTTTGCAAACGGCTGTTGAGGCCATGCAAAAGGAGCAGGAGTCGGTAGCCAAGCCTCTCATCGAGCGCACCCGACGCATCATTCAGGAGTTCAAGCGCACCCTGGATCATGAAAGCGGCGGTGACCTGGCCCGACAGTTGGATGATCTGTATGATTTTATGCTGGATAATTTGGACAAAGGGGAGTTAACGGGTGATACCGCCCCTCTGAGCCATGTGGTGCAACTGCTGAACACCTTACTGGATGGATGGCGCAACGCTATTCCCAAGGAAGGTTGATCGTTTTTTACCCAAACTGACCCTTGTATGGAGGATTGGAAACCATGTCTTACGGGCTGCAAAGATATCAGAAAGCCCGAGCGGATACCACATCACGGGAGGATATTCTTCTCATGTTGTATGAGGGGGCTATTCGCTTTCTCAATCAGTCCATTGTGGAATTTGAAGACAAGGGCAATTTGGCCGAGCATAAACGCTTGCTGGGACGGGGACGCTCCATTATTGAAGAGTTCCAAAACACCCTGGATTTTGAAAAGGGGATGGAAATTGCCACCAATTTGTTTGAGCTTTATGAATACATGCTTTATGCCTTGACGCAAGCCAACGTCACCCGGGATATGGAACATGTACGTAGCGTTGTCCGGGTTTTGGAAATATTACTGGATGGCTGGCGGGGAGCGGCCAAACAGGTGAAGAGCGGTGTTGTCAATCCCAATCCGTTGGGTATGCGGTTGGAAGGGGTTTGACCTTTGCGGCATACATGAGAACGGCTTTGTTCCAATGACCACAAGGGAACACAAATGAGCCAGTTGGAAGAAATTCTGGATCGGTTGGAATCCCTGATGGCCACCCTTTTACAAAAAGAGTGGGATGAGTCGTTTCTTGATCAATTTCAAATAGGCTGGCAAGTCAGTATGGGACAGCTTGAACAGGCCAGCAGCGATCCTTCCTTAACCCCCGCCGTCCGCGCTCAGTGCAAACAACGTTTGCAGAGTTTATTGGCCGACCTCCCGCAAGCACAACAGCGGTTGAATCTGGATTTATCGGAAACCTCCCGCTTGCTCTATCAAGAAAATCAACGCGCCAACACCCTGGGCAAAAGCCAGATGCAAAAATCTGGTCGCTTTATGTATCGTAAGGCGTAACGGGTCTTTAGTAAGTATCCTCATGATGATTCAAAAAATTATCTCCGGCGGACAAACAGGGGTGGATCGGGCAGCCTTGGATTTTGCCATCCTGCACGGCATTGACCATGGGGGATGGTGTCCCAAAGGTCGCTTGGCCGAAGATGGCATCCTTCCCCCTCATTACAAACTGGTGGAAACCCCCTTAAGCCGCTACAACCAACGCACCCATTGGAACATTCTGGATTCCCATGGCACATTGATCATTCGACGCGAAACCTTGTCTGGCGGGACCGCATTGACCTGGCAATTGGCCAAAACCGCCAACCGTCCCCGTTTTGCCGTCATCTTGCCAGATAAGGTAGACCTCCAAGGGGTACGCCACTGGATCTCGGAACATTCCATCCAAGTATTGAACATTGCTGGCCCCCGTGAATCCGAGAATTTGGGGATCTATCAGGAGAGTTTATTGTTTTTGAAGGAGTTATTCGCTGGTGGAATTCCTGCTTAAGGGAGAGAATTCCAGAACCTTGGATGGATAGAGGGATGCGAGTTGTTAAATAATCAATGTAAGAAATTGTTACAAAAACTTACACTTCATCAGCTACACCCGATCATTTCCAAATGTATTTTGTGCCGAAATAGATATCAGCTCCTCCACAGATCATCATATTCAATAATGGACTCCATCACACTTGCAGATGATAATGCATCCCAAAATATAATTTTCAAATAGCCAGCATAATTATATATCCCCTTGCAATATCTTCACTGCTGTAACTAAACCAGGAACTATGCTAGATTCAATAGAATGATAGAATATATACCGATGTATGAGAGGAAAATTGCATGAAAATTCCACACCTAGCAACCATGAGCGTTAAAACCCGCATCTGGTTGGTTATCTGGCTGGCCATTGTTTTTATGATCGGACGAGAATTAATGGTTCTCAATACGCTGGATAAAGAAATTATGGCCAGCCGAAAAGCTAAAATCCAACAACTGGTGGACGTGGCACACAGCACACTCAACCATTATTACGAATTGGAAAAAAAAGGCACCCTCAGTCGTGAAGATGCCCAAAAAGCCGCCATGGCTACCGTTAAAATATTGCGCTATCAGGAAAAAGATTATTTTTGGATCAATGACATGCATCCAAAGATGATCATGCACCCCTTCAAACCCGAACTGGACGGTAAAGATATCTCCGGCTTCAAAGATCCCGATGGCAAACACCTGTTCGTCGCCATGGTGGAAGAGGTGCGCCGCCAAGGACAAGGATTCGTGGACTACCGCTGGCCCAAACCCGGCCTGGATCACCCCGTTCCCAAACTCTCCTTCGTCAAAGGCTTTGAACCCTGGGGCTGGATCATCGGCACCGGCCTCTACATGGACGACCTGAAAACCCTCTTCTGGGCAGAAGCCAAACGTATCCTGGCCATCTTTATAGCCAGTATTATCTTACTGATCGCCCTTGCCTATCTCCTGGCCCGCTCCATCATCCAACCCCTCAACCAGGTGTCGGAACATATCCGGGAAGTGGCCGCCGGAAATCTCACCAAACGGGTCGATTTTGACGGCGGCAAAGACGAAATCAGCCAAATTGGTGAACAAGTCAACCTGTTGGCCGCCAGCTTGAGTCGGACCGTGCGCACCATCGTTCTGCAATCCCAAACCGTCAATGCCTGCGTCGGTCACATGCAGGATGTCCGGCAATCCCTTGAAGAGGATGCAGAAAAATCCTACCTCATCAACCGGGATCTGGCGGCTGAAAATGCCAAATTAGGGCAAGGGCTTGCCGAACTGAAAGACTCGGTGGCCAAAGCCTCCGATAATATGGATACCATCACCCTGGATGGTAAAAAACTCTCCTCCGAAATCCACGCCATGGCCAATTCCGCACGCCAGGCCAGCCAGAATGTCACCACCATGGCCCGCTCCGCCGAAGAGATGAGCAGCCATGTGGCAGAGGTCAACAACAATCTGGAACATGTGCTGGATTCGGTCAATACCGTCGCCGCCGCCATCGAAGAGATGAACGTCAACTTAGGCGGCATCCGTCATCAGTGCGATACCGCTGAAAAAGAATCCAAAACCGCCAACCATCATTTGCACGAAAGCCAACAGGTGATGGAACGGTTGATCAAATCCGCCCAGGAGATCAACATGGTGGTGGGTGCCATCAACGGTATCGCCGCCCAAATTAAAATGCTGGCCTTGAACGCCGCCATCGAAGCTGCCGGTGCGGGTGAGGCCGGTAAAGGATTTTCGGTGGTGGCCAACGAAGTCAAAGACCTGGCCCTCAAAGCCGCCGAAGCCACCAGCATGATCTCCGCCAATATTGAAAAAATTCAAACCAACACCAAAGATGCCGCCAACGCCATGGACGAAGTGGTCACGGTGATGAAACGTATCGACAAGGTCAACGAAGAGATCACCCTGGCGGTACAAGAACAAAATCAAACCACCACCGAAATTTCCCGCTCCACCAGCGGGGTTGCCACGGCAGCCCAGTCGGTGAGCGAAACCGCCAAATCTCTGCAAATGGCGGTACAAGAGGTGGCCCATGCCGCAAGCCTTGCCGCCAAAGCCACCGATGGCATCGCTTCAGCCTCCTCCAGTGCTGCTCATGCTGCATCAGATGTGGCAGATAAATCCAGCCAGGCCAAAGAGTTCATCGTCTCCCTGCTGGCTTTTGCTGAAAAAACCGAAGAAACCACCGGTTCCAACAAAATGCTGGACGCCTTCGAGTTGGGCAAATTCCTGCGCAACTCCGTCAACTATTACAGCTTGTTGACCCAGGCCGTTTCCGATGCCAGCAGCTACCTCTCCCAAGCCCAACAAGGACTCCACATTGGCAATGAGCCTTACGATGTGCGCACCCTGAAACATGAATTTCTCAACTGGATCAGCAAAACCGGGCAAATTGCCAACGACCGGCTTTGCCAACAGGGGGATGATCGTGAACATAACATTGCCATGGAACAGTGGCTGGCCTCTACCGGCAGACGACTGTTCGGCAACCATCAACTTTTGTCGGAAATTGTCAGCCTGAACCAAAAAGCCTCTCGCATGGCCCACGAAATATTCCAAAAGGCCGACCAAGGACATGTGGAGGAGGTCAATCACTTATTGAACGAATTCGGCCCGTTACGCAGCACCCTGTTTGCCAAACTGGACCAACTTTACCTTATGGACGAAACCAGCCTGGTTATGCAAAAATAATGGGTCGTTCTGGAACCCGGATAACCGACACCTTCGGTTCTACCAGGAGAGATGCCAGCCCATGGAACCTATTTTGTTTGCCTTATGGGCGGTCATCACCCTGATAGCCGTCATCACCGGTGGACGCAGTCTGGCGTCCACCGGTTTTCGACCCTATCCATCCCCCTCCGAATTGCAACAGAAACTGGGATTGGCAGCCCCCACTTCTGAATTGCTTCGTCCCCAGGGCAAAGTGACGGTCACCCTGCGGCAGGAAGAAAAATCTGCCAGTCAATTAATCCTTTCCCTCACCAAGGCCGATCTGCCCCTCTTTCAACTGCAACGCCGCCATGCCTGGAATGCCCCCCTGGCTGTGGTGAAACTTTTCGATTCTCCTGGCAGTGGCGACAAACTGTTTGATGAAAATTATCTGGCCTTGCGCCATGCCTCCACCCCACCCCATCTTTGGCATCATCCCGCTGCCTGCCGGGCTGCCCGAGAATTGTTGGACCTGGGGTTTCATGAAATCGCCCACCCCGGCCTCGCCCTGTCCGCCATTTGCACCGATACCCGCCATCTGCACCATCTGGACCAACATGGGTTGAACCAGGCAGCAGACGCACTCTGGCAAGTGGGAAATAATCTGCCAACACTGAAAGAGGCCGCCCCGGCAGGCAAACCCCGTGGCAGTCGCTGGCGGGTGGGGTTATCCCTTACTGGCTGGTTTGTGGTTTTTTTGATCGGGATGATGATTCTGGCCGTCTTTGGCGGCGAAACACCCCTCAAGAGTCATAGCGGGGCTACCCTCCCCTGGGTGCTGGTTTCTCTACTGGTGGCAACCCCCCTGGCCACCCTGAATACCCGGCGATTGCATCCCCATTTTGTCCGCTGCTCCCCATCCACCGCCTGTGGCATGGCCATCCACTGGGTGGGTTTCTTCATTATGACTACACTGTTATGCTATTTCACCTTGGATGTTTGCAACTGGCGGCTGGATGATGCTCCTGCCAGGGAAGAATCCTGGCAAGTAGTGGAAATCCATGCCCCCGGTAAAAAATCATCCCCCCGTCTGACTTTGCACCAGAAGGAAAGCGATCGCTACCATACCCTGGAGATTCGTCGCAACCTCTACGAACATATGCGCCCTGGAGCTACCATTCTTCTCCTGCATCGTCCAGGATTTCTGGGAGAAGCATGGGTGGACTCACTGGTGGACCGAACAGCGGTCTCCTCGGCGGTTGCGCAAAAAGAGGATCCTGCGGTGGTGGAGCAGGCAAAAGAGCTGGTGGCAGCAGGACAAACCGGCTCTGCTATTTCCTTATTGCAAGAGCATTTAATCAAACAGCCTGGCCACTTTCATGCCTGCCTGCTTTTGGATGAACTGCTGTTTCCCTTGGGACGATTTGAAGAAATCCGTCATGCCTGGGATGGTTACCTGGCCCTGTTTCCCAACGACCAACGAGCCTACAAGGAACGCGCCGGGACAAAACAGTATCTCAACGATCCCCAAGGGGTCTTTGCCGATATGAACCAGGCCTGCCAATGGGGCAACCGGCAAGCCTGCGAATGGTTAAAAACACGACAAAAACATCGATAACCCCCTATCAGCCAGGAGTTTGCATCATGAAATTGGATACCATTGCCGTTCACGGTGGCTACCAGCCGGACCCCACCACCAAATCCGTGGCGGTTCCCATCTACCAAACCACCTCCTATGCCTTCGACAGCAGCCAGCATGCGGCAGATTTGTTCGATCTCAAGGTGGCAGGCAATATTTACACCCGTATCATGAACCCCACCACCGCCGTGCTGGAGCAGCGGGTGGCCCAACTGGAAGGGGGGATTGGTGGTTTGGCCCTCGCCTCCGGGCAGGCGGCCATCACCTATGCCATTTTCACCATCAGTGAAAGTGGCGATAATATTGTGGCCTCCAGCACCCTCTATGGTGGTACTTATAACCTTCTGGCCCACACCCTGCCCCAGTTGGGAATTGAAACCCGCTTTGCCGATTATCGGGATCCCGCCTCCTTCGCCCGCTTGATCGATGATCGCACCAAGGCAGTCTATGTGGAGTCCATCGGCAACCCGCTGGGCAATGTGGTGGACCTGGCCGCCTTGGCACAAGTGGCCCATGAGCACGGCGTTCCCTTGATCGTTGACAACACCGTCCCCACCCCCGCCCTCTGCCGTCCCATTGAACATGGCGCGGATATTGTGGTCCACTCCCTTACCAAATATATGGGTGGTCACGGCAACTCCATTGGGGGCGTCCTGGTGGATTCGGGTAAATTTCCCTGGGCAGAACACAAGGCCCGCTTCCGCCGTCTGAACGAACCGGACGTTTCCTATCATGGGGTGGTCTATACCGAAGCCCTGGGAGCCGCCGCCTTCATCGGACGGGCACGGGTGGTGCCCTTGCGCAACATGGGTTCCGCCATCTCTCCCATGAACAGCTTCCTCATCCTGCAAGGGATCGAAACCCTGCACCTGCGCATGGATCGCCATTGCGATAACGCCATGAAGACGGCCCAACATCTGCAAAGCCATCCCAAAGTGGCCTGGGTCAACTATGCCGGTCTGCCAGACCATGCCGACCGTGGGCTGGTGGATCGTTATTTCGGTGGCCGCGCCTCCGGCATTCTGACCTTTGGTGTCAAAGGCGGACGGGCAGCAGGTACCCGCTTTATCGACTCCCTCAAATTGATCACCCACCTGGTGAATATTGGTGATGCCAAATCCCTGGCCTGCCATCCCGCCAGTACCACCCATCGCCAGCTCTCCCCTGCAGAAATGGTCAAAGCTGGGGTTTCCGAGGATATGGTGCGCCTTTCCCTGGGAATCGAACACATCGACGATATCCTGGCCGATATCGACCAAGCCCTGGCAGCCGCTTGATGTTTTTTCCCCCTCCCTTGCCGGGAGGGGGATTTTATAGATTTTCCTTAGTCCAAAGGCAGGCCGATGCCTGCAAAGTTCTGAAATCTTTTCCGGGAAATTCACACCATCTTGTGGCAAGATCAAGCACAACGTTACGTGGTAATAATCCGTCCTCATTTCTTCTCAAGTGGATCGCATGAACACAGAACCCACCCTTCCTTTTTTACGCGCCTGTTTGCGGCTACCCGTGAGTCAAACCCCCATGTGGATCATGCGGCAGGCAGGGCGGTATTTGCCTGAATATCGGGCCACCCGTGCCCAGGCAGGCAGCTTTCTTCAATTATGCCGCAACCCGGAGCTGGCCACCGAGGTGACCATGCAACCTTTGCGTCGCTACGGACTGGATGCGGCCATCCTCTTTTCCGACATTCTGGTGGTGGCGGAGGCCATGGGAATCAAACTCTCCTTTAATGAGGGAGAAGGCCCCCAACTGGAACCCCGCATCAACAGCCATAACGATGTGCTGGCTCTCCATCCTGCGGAACCGGAAGATGAACTTGGCTATGTGCTGGCCACCGTGCGAACGATCCGCAAAGAGTTGGACGGTCGCATCCCCTTGATCGGCTTTGCCGGCAGCCCCTGGACCGTGGCCACCTATATGGTGGAAGGAGGCTCCAGCAAAACTTTCAGCCGTATCAAGGGCATGATGTTTGATGCCCCCCTGGTTTTGCAGGAGTTGCTGGATCGTTTGGCGGATGTCACCGCTGCCTATCTCAATGCCCAGATTCGCCATGGTGCCCAGGCAGTGCAAATTTTCGATACCTGGGGCGGGGTTCTCTCACCACGGGATTTTCGTGCCTTTTCCCTGCGTGCCATGATCCGCATCATGGAACAACTTGACAAAACCACCCCCCAGGGGGAACAGGTCCCAGTGATTCTCTTTGCCAAGGGTTGCGGTCCCCTTCTGGAAGAAGTAGCTGCCACCGGTTGTCAGGTGGTGGGACTGGATTGGACCACCGATCTGGCCAGGGCGCGTGAGCGGGTAGCCGGGCGCGTGGCCTTGCAGGGCAATATGGATCCAGCCATCCTCTACGCCAGCGAAGCACGCATTCGCCAGGAAGTGGAAGAGGTGTTGACCGCCTATGGTCCCCACGCAGGACATATCTTCAATCTGGGCCATGGTATTGCCCAGGATGTGGATCCGGCACGGGTGTCCATTCTGGTGGATGCGGTACGCCAGGTCAGTCGTCGTATTTTATCCCAGTAAGCTCATAAGGGACCATTGCCATGTCCAACCTCTCCCAGGAGGTCACTTTCGACCGTCAATTGCTGGACCGCTACAATCGGGCGGGACCACGTTATACCTCCTATCCCACCGCCCCCCATTTTCATGAAGGGTTTGGGGTCAAGGAGTTTGAAGAGGCCCTGGTACAATCCCGTCTGGCCCAGCCACCCCGTCCCTTGTCCCTTTATGTGCATATTCCCTTCTGCCGCATGGCCTGCTCCTACTGTGGCTGCAATCGGACGGTCACCCAGGATCGCTCCCGTGCCGTGCCTTATCTGGCGCGGCTCTATCAGGAAATCGCCATGGTGGCCCAGCGGGTGGGGGGGGATCGCCAGGTGGAACAACTCCACTTTGGTGGGGGTACACCCACCTTTCTTGCCGCCGACCAGTTGAGCGATTTATGGGCCACGTTGGACCGCCATTTTTCCTTGAAAAAGGACGGCAGCGGTGAATATGGCATCGAGGTGGATCCCAGAGAGGTTACCCCGGAGGTGATTCAACTCTTGGGCACATTGGGATTCAACCGGGTTTCTTTTGGGGTGCAGGATCTCAACCCCAAGGTGCAGGAGGCGGTCAATCGGGTGCAACCGGCGGAAATGACGGAACGCATGGTCCATGCAGCCCGTGGGGCGGGTTTTCAATCGGTCAATATTGACTTGATCTATGGCCTGCCCCATCAAAGCTGGTCCTCCTTCCGGACCACCCTGGAAGAGTCGGTGGAACGTTTTGACCCGGATCGGCTGGCTGTCTTCAACTTTGCCCATCTGCCCCAATATTTTCCCAATCAACGGCATATCAAGGCGGAAGATTTGCCCTCGGCTGAAGAAAAGATGGACATTCTGGAAGGAACCATCCAGACTTTGCTTGAGCGCGGTTATATCTTCATCGGCATGGACCATTTTGCCAAACCCAACGATGAATTGGCCATCGCCCAACGCCAGGGTATCCTGCATCGCAACTTCCAGGGTTACACCACCCATGGGGATTGTGACTTGGTGGCCATGGGGGCAACGGCCATCAGTCAGGTGGGAACCGTTTATGCACAAAGTTTGCGGGAGTTGGAAGGCTATTATGATCGTATTGATAGCGGCCAGTTTGCCACCTTCCGGGGCTATCAGCTCTCCCAAGATGATGTCATTCGCCAGGAAGTGATCATGACCATGATTTGCAACTTTCGGTTGGACAGAAAGGCAATCGGTGAACGGTTCAACCTGGACTTTGCCCATTATTTTGCTGCGGAAGAGCCGGAGTTGGCGCAAATGGTGGCGGATGGTCTGTTGACCGATGATGGCAATGAGTTGCGGGTGACGCCCGCAGGCCGCTTGCTGATTCGCAATATTTGCATGCCCTTTGACTGGTATCTGCGTCATGCAGACCAGATCAAAACCTTTTCCAAGACCATCTGACCATGAGCGAGCAAGCGGTTGTCATCGGTGGGGGGATTTCCGGTTTGTCGGCGGCTTGGGCGTTGCATCGCCAGGGTTATGCCTGCCAGATATTGGAATCCCGCGATCGGGTGGGGGGTAATCTGCGTACCGGTCACAGCCATGGCTATCTCTATGAACATGGCCCCAACTCCACCTTGCAAAAGGCCAACTCGCCGGTAGATGCCCTGGGTCGTCTGGTCAGTCAACTGGGGTTGGATGATCAATTGGTGGAAGCCAATCCAGCGGCTGCCAAGCGGTTTATCCTCAAGAATGGACAACTGGTGGCCCTGCCCACCTCCCCACCTGCGTTTATTACTTCGCCGCTGTTTTCTTTGGCCGCCAAGGTGCGTTTGCTGGCAGAGCCGTTTATAGCACGGGGTGAAACGGAAGAGAGCATTGCCCAATTTGTCCGCCGCCGTTTGGGACAGGAATTTTTGGATTATGCCATTGAACCGTTTATTTCCGGGGTCTATGCGGGCAATCCGGCCACCCTCTCCATTCAGGCTGCGGTACCCAAAATTTATGCCTTGGAAAAAGAGCATGGTTCCCTGATTCGGGGTGCCCTGGCCATGGGCAAGGCCATGAAGGGGGCTGGGATGCCCAAGGGACGC
Organism: Magnetococcales bacterium; assembly: GCA_015233935.1. GTDB lineage: Bacteria > Pseudomonadota > Magnetococcia > Magnetococcales > JADFXB01 > JADFXB01. The sequence continues at coordinate 57,846 of JADFXB010000007.1, forward strand.
TTGGTGAGTTTCCGGGCGGGTATGGATACCTTGCCCAAGGCGATTGCCCAGCAATTGCCTTCTGGTGCGGTGCATACCAAGGTGAAGGTGACCGCCCTGCTTCCCCTATCCGGTGGCGAGTGGAAGGTGGTCTGGCAGGCTCAAGGGGGCCAGGAGCACACCACCACCTGTCAAAAGTTGGTTCTCTCATTGCCAGCCCCAGCCGCCGCACCCTTGTTGGAACCCCTCTCGCCCAATGCTGCCCGCTTAGTGGGTGGGATTGCCTATGCCCCCATTGCTTCGGTGGCCTTGGGATTTGTTCAAAACAAGGTGAAACATCCCTTGGATGGCTTTGGTTTTCTCATTCCCCGCCGGGAGGGAGTGACCACCTTGGGTGCCCTTTTTTCCAGTACCCTGTTTGCGGGTCGTGCCCCGGCAGGTCATGTGTTGATCACCGCCTTTATTGGTGGGGCCATCCATCCTGAGGTGATGGAAAAAACCGATGCGGGTTTGGTGGAGCAGGTGGTGAAGGATTTAACACCTTGTTTGGGCATTCAGGGGGAGCCTGTCTTTGTCTCCCTCACCCGCTATCAGCAGGCCATCCCCCAGTACACCATGGGCCATTTGACCCGTTTGACGCAAGTGAAGGAGGAGCTGGCCCCCTTTGCCAACCTTATTTTGCGGGCCAACTGGAAGGATGGCATTTCGGTCTCCGATTGCACCCTGCATGGTGAACAGGTGATCCATGGTTGATACCCTGGGCCACTATCTACTGGACTATTACCGCACTTGCGGGGTGGATGTGGTTTGTGGGGAAGAGGCCGGTGGATGGTTGGTGGCCAGGAGTCGTCCTGCCGAACCTGCCGTGGAAACACCGGCTCCTGTAAAACGGGTAGTGGCTCCGCCGCCCCCTCCAGCTCCTGCTCCCGCCCCCGTGGTTCGCCCGGTGTCTCGTTCGCCGCAAGCTCCCATACCTCCCAGCACCTTGACTTTGGAAGAGAAGCTGGCGCGTTTGCAGCCCATGGCGCAACAGGTAGCCCAGTGTCGCTCTTGTGTGCTGGCCAAGACCCGCACCCAGACGGTGTTTGGTGTGGGTTCTCCCATGGCCCCAGTGGTGTTTATCGGTGAGGCCCCTGGCCAGGATGAAGATTTGCAGGGAGAGCCGTTTGTAGGTCCGGCGGGTAAGTTATTGAACAATATATTGGCGGGGTCGGGTTATCGGCGGGAGGATATTTATATTGCCAATGCGTTGAAATGTCGTCCGCCTGGCAATCGGGAGCCACAACCGGATGAAATTCATCTATGCCAGGGCTTTCTTTTTCGCCAATTGGAAATTATCGCCCCCAAGGCCATTTTTACCTTGGGAAGGTATGCCATTTTAAGTTTGTTGGGCATGAGTGGTGCCATGGGCCATATTCGGGGTAAACGTTATACTTGGCGTGGCATTCCGGTGGTGGCCAGCTATCACCCCTCTTACTATCTGCGCACCCCTTCCCGCAAGAAGGCGGCCTGGGAGGATATTCTTCTGTTGCAGGATGTGTTGGACGGGTTGTCTTGAGAGGAAAGGCGTAGGAACACCCTGATAGGCGGGTGTTGGTTTTTCAGATCCCCTCCCGAATGTCCAATCAATCGTTACAGGAGAGGTTTGGTCTTCATGCAACCAATGTAGCAACGGTCTCTTTGGTGATTGGCGCGGCCAAGGAAGCCCCTTTGATTAAATCGGATGAAGCAGAGTCCAGTTCGACCCGTTATGCCCGATATTTGCCCTTCTGGGCCTGAAAGTGTTTTAACGCAAATTCAAAATCGGGGATTTTGTTGGAATTTTTACAATAATATCAATGTATTGAGTATTTTAAAGCAAAAATGGGTAGCGAGTGGGCGCAGAAGCGTTTTCCTGATTCCCCTGAGTAACGACGGTGGGAGGATCCCAGATTGTGGGGTTTTGGAATTCATGGATAAATTTTGATGAATAATTTTGTATCGTGCCAACCAAATTCAAGTGCGTAGGCATGGTCGGGAAAGAGATCAAGAATGGATTTTTAGGCGGGGCCAGGTAGAAAAAATAGCCGGGTGCAAATTTTTCTTTTGCTCACCAAGCGATGTCCACATGAGTCCTCAGAGTTTTTGAGAAAAGGTGGGGCGTCACTGAAATTCTGCCCTGTTCTTGGTGCTGCAAGTGGCTGTGGAGCATTTGGAAAAGATTGGGGAGGTGATGGCGGAAGTAGGACAAGAATAAACCTTTGGATACTCGTTACTTAAGATAGCGACGATAAGCCCCCTATTTGCAATAAGCAAACGCGCTCCCTCCCCCTGATTCCCAGTTGTCCGCAGAGAATATTCTGTCTGTGAAGAATCTTGCAAAAAAAAGAACCTCCCTCTCCTCCCTCCTGAAGTCGATTGAATGTGGGGGCCTGCCTGACAAGGAAAGGGTCTTGATAAAACACACACCATATGGTAAATGTACCATACATGAAAGCCCGTTTACTCTTCCGCGAAAAACACATTCTCCCAAAGGGAATTATGGAGATGGTTATCTGGCAATTGCCAGAACCAACCCTCGAACGTCCACATGGTATAAAATATCGGCTACATTATGGGACGTTGGATGGCCGTTGCCCGGTGCGCTACGATAATGAACAGGGCAAGGGGTGTCATTGTCACTATCAGGACCAGGAAGTACCCTATCTTTTTACCAATGCTCAGCAACTCATCACCGATTTCCTGGGAGATGTGGCCCGAGTGCAACAGGAGCAAGACCCATGAGCAAAACTCTTAAAATTGAAGTGGGAACCGTTGAGGAGGCAGGCCATCGCTTCCTGTCAGCATGGCAAGCGGCTGAACAAGGAAAGACGACCATGGGTGAAGAAGTGCTTTCCTTCGGCAGTTTCGACTTGCTGTTGCAGGGTCTCACCACCCGCCGTTGGCAAATCCTGCGTTCCTTGAAACAACACGGACCGTCCAGTATCCGCGCATTGTCCCACCGGCTCGGTCGGGACTATAAAAATGTACACACAGACGTGACAGCCCTACTGGCATTTGGATTGTTGGATCGGGATGCATCTGGCGCACTGGTTGTGCCTTGGGATACCATCACCGCCTCCATTCATCTGGTTGAAGCTGCCTGAATCTGGGGACATCCCCATGCCGATTAAAATTATAGCCATGAGGGCAATAGGGATGGTGTCCCGTGCGCCACAATATAAACCTGATACTACTTTTATTGCCAAGTAACGCGCCTTCCTGTCGCGCTCTTTTTTCTTAAAATACGAATCCTTTGCCCAAGTAAGCCCGCCACTAACGATTGCAGCTACGAGAGCTGAAACAGCGGCAATCAAGCAAAGCTATGCCTTTTTCCTTACGGCAAAAAATAGGTGGAATCCCTACCAATTTCCTTCATAGCCATAAGAAAAAAAGCGTATATTGTCTCCATAGTCCCCGGATTTCCTTAAACGCCGCTGGAAAGCCAATGTTGCTTCGACCTTCTACTGGTTTTATAAAAATAATATTCATATTAATGATTTGCATGTTTGTTTTGTTCTTGCTGTCGTTTTCTCCTGGGGTGCGGCAGGTGGTGCGGAAATGGGGGGAGATGGGCATGCTGATAGTGCGTGAAATGCAGTACAGCGAGGCGGCTACCAGGAGGCTGTTGCCCTATTTTCAGCAAAAAAATCTGGCGTTTCCTCCACACGCTATCACCATGGCATTTTTCAAGCATGAAAAACGCATGGAACTCTATGCCGCAGGGGCGGACCAGGTGATGATGCCCATACGCAGCTACCCCCTGTTGGGCATTTCAGGACATTTGGGTCCCAAACTTCGGGAAGGAGATGGTCAGGTTCCCGAAGGTGGCTATCGGATTGTCCATCTAAACCCCATGAGTGCCTTCCACCTTTCGCTTAAACTGGACTATCCCAACAGCTTTGACAGAGAACAAGCCTTGGTGGAAAAACGGGATTCCCTCGGTGATAATATTATGATCCATGGTGGAAACCAATCCGTGGGTTGCCTGGCCATTGGAAATGAAGCCATTGAGGAAATATTTATTCTGACCCAATTCGTGGGAATGGAGCGGGTAAATGTTTTGGTGGCACCCATAGATTTTCGTGCCGGTCATCCATGGCCGGTCGGCCAACCTGTGGTAAAAAGTTCCTTCTCAGACCAACTTTACCGCAATCTGGCAGCACAATTGGCCCTTCTGCCACCACCCGCTCCTCCGTCGCCTGGATAAAGGACTATCCCAGAAAAGAGGACATCGCCGCCTCCAGTTGACCAGGGCGAACCAGCTTGGCCAGGCGGGGCCATCCATACCCGTAAACTATTGAACCAGCACCGCCACATCAAAGGGGTCACCCTGACGCAACACTCCTTCGGCGAGAGCTTCCATACATATTTTCTATATTCGCACAAAAAAAGGTGTGCTGGCCGCAGATTTTGCAAAAAGTGTTTTAACGCAAAACCGAAACTGCAAGGATTTTTGAATTTATTATTTTAAAATCAACATATTGAGTGTTTTAAAGCAAAATCATGGTGGGAGAGGGAAGAGAAGCGTCTTTCTTCTGCCCATGGGCCAAAACGGTGGGAGGATCCAAATATCAAGGTTTTGGAATTCATGCAAAAATCTTGTCAACATGTGGCACCATCAGTCAGTGGCCAGCAGTCGGAAATTATTCTTACCGGTTTTTTTCACCTGATACATAGCATCATCTGCCCGTTTGAGCAACTCTTCCGAATCAAAGGCATGGGCAGGATACAAAGCCCCGCCAATACTGACCCCAATCCCCAGGGTGTGCTCACCAATCAGGAAAGGTTGGTTCAGGGTCTGAATAATCTTGTCCGCCACCACAGAGGCATCCTCCCCATGGGCTAACCAGGTGAGAATCACCACAAATTCGTCCCCACCCAATCGGGCCACAATATCAGATGCCCGGATCTGCTGACGCAAACGCCGGGCCGCCATCATCAGCAATTGATCCCCTACTTCATGACCATGGTGATCGTTCACCGCCTTGAAGCCATCCAAATCCAAAAACAACACCCCCAGAATGGTATTCTCCCGGCGAGAGCGGGCCAAATGGTGTTTCATATGCTCAAACAAACCTTTGCGATTGGGCAGGCTGGTCAAAGGATCGGTCCAGGCCAGGCGTAACAACTCCTCTTCCATTTGTTTGCGTTGGATCAATCCGGCCAAGGTATTGGCAACAGCCTGCAAAAAGGCCACCTCCTCCTCATCCTTGGGGTGTCCATGGTCTAAATAGGTGTTGATCACCCCCAGGAGCTTATCCTGAAACAGAATAGGGATGCAGTAATGACCGTGGGGGGTGATGGTAGAATAGGTGACATGGTGATCCTGATCCAACCCTGCCCGATATTGCAACGTGCGACTCGCCGCTGCCAAACCACACAGACAATGTCCCATGGCCAGTTTGGCACAAGCGGTTTGCAGGGTGGGAGATAACCCCTTCTGGGCCACCATGACCAATTGGTCATTCTCTTCGTCATAAAGAAAAATCGCCCCCTTGGCCAGAATAGTCAACCAGGGGGTGGCCAGGATAATCTCAAGAGCCTCTTGCAATTGTTGGTAAAGAGGAACAGCCTCCAGAGAAAGTTTCAAAACACTGCTGATGGCCAGTCGGGATTGATGAAGACGCTCCTTTTCCGCCTCCCGCTCTTTGCGCAAGGTCACATCCCGCAATACCCCCACATAATGACGTACCCCCTTGCTGGTCCAGGAGGAGACCGACGCGTCCAGCAAAATTCGCTTCTTCTCCCGATTGAAGGTGGCCACTTCCAGGGTGCGACCAAACAGGGTGCTCTCTCCACTGGTGTTCACCCGTTGAATCCAGGAACGAACCAATTCATGTTGTTCATGGGGCAAAATGGTCAACAATGAGCGATCCGCAACCTCCTCCCGCTCCCAACCAAATATGCGCTCCGCCCCATAATTCCAAAACTGAATACGCAATTGATCATCCACAGAAATCACCGCCTCCTGTACCGCATACTGAATGGTACGGGACAGGTTTCCTTGCCGTTCAAACTCCTGATTGTTTAAAGCCAGTTGGGTCAAAGAGGTGATGAGTTGCCCGTTAAAGCGTTCAATATCGCTTAAACTGGTCACCGAAGGTAAAAACAGGAAAAATCCCACCATGATCAACAACAGCCCACCCGTGGCCAGCATGGGCGCGAATAAAGGATGGGCGGCAGGGAAAAGAAGGGGTAGAACAAAGTAACAAAAGAGCAGAAAAAATCCCCCAAGCAATCCACCAAACCCCTTAAATTCTTTTTGTTGTTTAGTCAGCCCTTCATAGCTCAATAACAGTAACAGGAATACCACCAACACTCCTGGCAAGGTTATGATCCATTGCATTTCCATGGTGCTCTCCTTATGGTAAAAACCATTATTCTACCTAATACATTTAGGGAAAAATCACATATAAACAATCAATAATTTCATAGAGCCAGCTTATCAGATCCCCATTCTACTGCAAACTAGGGAAGAACCCGCAGTGAGAGGGGTAATAACCCTGGCTAAATTATATTAATACATATAAATTATCAGTGGGTTCTATTCCCAAATGGGCGTGGGTAGGCCAGGATCGGGCGGTCAAAGATGGTTGCATTTGTGCGAATTGGCGGTAGGATAGACCTTTTTCGGAACGACCCAATGGAAAGTGATGAGGACAAGGATGATGACCAGACCCTTTTTTGCCCTGTTGTTTCTGTTATTGACCCTGCTGGGTTGTTCGCAGGCCCCCTATACCAACGTGGATAACAACGGACTCAAAGAGCTGCAAGCCAAAGGAGTGCCCCTCTACGATATTCGGCGTCCCGAAGAGTGGAAGCAAACCGGTGTTATTGCCGGAAGCCGCTTATTGACGTTTGTGGATGAAAAAGGCCAGTTAAAACCAGACTTCATCGACCGCTTCAGCAAGGAGGTGGCGAAAGATGCCCCGGTGGTTTTGATCTGTCGCACCGGCAATCGCACCGACTTTCTGGCCCGCCATCTCATGGAAAAAATGGGCTACACCAAGGTCTACAATGTTCAGAACGGGATCACCGATTGGCTCAAGGCTGGTTTGCCAGTGGTCGCCCCTTGAACAGGGGTGGGGATGAGTCTTTATGAGGGCGCGTCACCAGGCATGGTCCTTGTTTCATCTGGTTGCACCAGAACCCGGTGTGACAAAAAGAAGTAGAAAACCCAAGAAAAAAATAAAAAAGTGGAATCCAGACAGTTTTGACATTTCAACGGTTTCAAGGTACTAATGGCACATGCAAAAGTTCAGGTACCGCCCTCCTGGAGTCACTGGCGATGAGCCAAATCAACGAAGCTGACCCCTCCCCAACGCCAGAGGAAACATCATCCCAGGAGTCGCCTGGCGTGGTTCGTCGCCGTTTGTTGTTAAAGGCTGCGGTCGTTGGGATTCCAGCCGTCGTCACCTTGTTCAGCGGACGACGTGCCATGGCCATTTCTACCACCGATTGCATTCAGGCACTTCCTCAAACGGGGCATGGGAATGATCGTTGTCTTACTGGCGGAACCGACCTGGGGCATGACAATTTTATCGAAGGTAGTGACTTTCAATACAACAACCCTTCCCCCGGTGGTCCAGACAATTATTTACGCCGACCGGAAACCGATACCAATTTTTTCAACTACGATGTTAGTGGAAATGGTGCTGGATCGGCATCGCGAACCGACTGGTGTATCGTTTATGTGGACGGTGCTGGTACAGTCCCTTTGGGTGGTACTTATGGTGGTAATGGCGTATCCAATGCGGCACCTGCTAACGGTTACTATCCCATGTCCCGCTCTTGCTGGGGCTCCATCACCTAGATTCAGGGTAGCATGCTCACTTTTTCTCACATTCGTTGGCATCTCTTGCAGCCTGACGACTGGTTGAAGAGTCGGCAAGGAACACTGACGGTTGTACACAATCTGCTGTCCGCTGATACCCATTTACTCAATGATCTTGCCATGGAAATTCTTCAAGTGCTGGAGGAGGGATCCGCTTCTTTTGCTCAAATTCAGGCACACATGGGAATTGGCCAGGATGACCGGGAAGAGTGTGCTGCTTTGGCGCGCATTCTTTGGCAACTGGACCATCTGGGGCTGATCACCCCTGAACTTGTTGATGATGCGCCATGATCATTCAGGATTTGTCCCTGGACGAATTGACCCGGCGTCTGACACAGCCCGGTCTGCGCTGGCATTCCGGTCCCTTTGTGGTGGAACTCCAAGCCAGCGTGCCCGGTTTTGCAAAAATATTTCAAAATCTTTATGGACTGCATCCCCTGGCTGCGGATACAGAGCTTGCCTCATTCCATTTCCAGTTGCGCCCAGGCCCCTGGTATCGCCGCTGGTGGCGGCCACAGGCATGGTTTTATGCCGATGACCAGGTTCCCTTCGCCCCGTTTCCCGCCGATCACGCCATGCCGCTTTTTGAGTGGGGCATGAACTGGGTCACCGCATCCCGAGTCAACCATCTTCTCATCCTCCATGCGGCGGCTCTCGAACGCCGTGGATGTGTGCTGGTTTTGCCTGCCCAGCCCCAAGCTGGAAAAAGTACCCTGGCAGCAGCCCTCATGCAAAGCGGCTGGCGGCTCTTCTCGGATGAAATGGCCATGATCCATCCGGATAGCGGCCTGGTATTTCCCCTGGTACGTCCCCTGGCCTTGAAAAACGCCTCCATTGAAATCATTCGCAAGCGATTTCCGGAGGCGGAACTTGGTCCACAGTATACCAAAACCCGCAAGGGTGTCGTGGCCCATTTGCGCCCTACATGTGAAAGTGTGGCAGCCATGGCCCAAGCCGCCCCTCCTGCCTGGGTGGTAACCCCCAAATATTCCCCCAATGCACCCACCCTCCTGCGAGAATTGGAGGTGGAATCCCGTTTCACCCTGCTTGCTGGCAACTCCTACAATTATGAATTTTTAGGCAAATCCGGTTTTCATACCATTCTGAAAATGTGCCAAACTTGCGCCTTCTATGAATTAACCTACAGCAATCTGGATGAAGCAATAGCCGTACTGGATGATTTAACCAAAGATGTTTCTATCCAGGAGCAAACACAGACACTCCCTCAAGCAAAACCAGAAGTGGTCCCCGTACAGACCACCCGCCCTCCCTCTGATGTGTCACCCGATACCTTGTTATGGCAGGTGTTAAGGCAACCCTCCCTGCTGGCAAACTTGTCTCTTCCTGACATGGAAATGGTTTTACGCCTGGCCCAGCGTCATCATGTGTTGGCACGTTTAGGGGCGATGGTGCATCATCAACCATTCTGGAGCCAGCTTCCCATGGCTGCACAGACGTGCTTTCAAAGTGCCATGATCCTTGCCAATGAACAACAAAGGGCGGTGCTGTGGGAACTCAACAGGGTGCAGAGGGCACTGTTTGGGAATTGTTCTACCCGGTTGATTCTTCTCAAGGGGGCGGCTTATGTGGCGGCGGGCCTTCCGTTGGCCAATGGTCGCTGGATAAGGGATCTGGATTTACTGGTCCCGGAGGAGGCCTTGGCTGATGTGGAGGCACAATTACAGAAATCCGGTTGGATCAGTGGCAAACAAAATCCCTATGATCAACGCTACTATCGGGAGTGGATGCACGAATTGCCGCCTATGCACCATCCGGAAAGGGGTACGGAGGTGGATTTACACCATGCCATCCTGCCCCGTACCAGTCGCTTATCCCATAACAGCCACCTGCTCCTGAAGGAAGCCCGTCCTTGCGCCCAACGGCCTGGGGTTTGGCTGCTGCATCCCTGCGATCAAATCTTACATGCGGCAGTACATTTGTTTCATGACGGAGCCTTGGAACATGCTGTGCGGGATTTAATGGATTTGGCCGGCTTGTTCCATGAAGGGGATAATCAACCCGATTTTTGGGATAAACTGTTTGCCCGCGCACAGGAGAGTGGACTGCAAAGACCTCTGTATTATGCCCTGCGCTATACGCAACAATGGGTGGACAACTCCCTGCCAGCTGAATGGCCTTTGTCTGCTGGCAAGCCGAGCTGGTGGATGGTGTGGTCCATGGATTGGTTGGTACAGCAGGCAGTAAATCAGCGTCGTCCAGATCAACAAACTTGGTCAGAACGCACGGCTGCGGCTATTCTTTACATTCGTTCCCACTGGTTGCGCATGCCTTTTCAATTATTGGTTCGTCATTTGCTTCACCAATGGTGGTGGCGTTCCATCCTGGGAAATCGTAATAATCACTTGGCTTGGCCACCACAACCAAGGAATCCCTCCAGAACACCCTGAAAAGATATCAGGATTGCGGAGGTTAATAAAATATTTTTATATTATTTAATCTTTATCTAATAACAAATCAATCATGTGAGGTGAAAATGTTCAAGCAAGCGAGGTGGATGGGTGCACTTATCCTGGCGATCACCATTCATCCTGTACCACGGTGCCGCTAGCAGCCTGTCGGATTTCATGCCTATAAAAAATATTTATTATGATTGCATTTTTTCTGTTTAAGAGGTATAATTCCTTATTATTCAATCGTGTAGTAAGGAATGGGCTAAGATGAAGTACAAATTCAGACCTATTGATCGTAAGACACCTATGATGTTCCCGCCATCGGTGCAAGAGTTGCTGCCGG
>JADFXB010000080.1 GCA_015233935.1 Magnetococcales bacterium
TCGCAGGGGGAGCGGGCGATGACATTTTTGATGGCCTGGCGGGCAATGATTCCATTCTGGGTGGGGAAGGGCAGGATCGGTTACGCGGTGGGGAAGGCAACGATACCCTGGAAGGGGGAGAAGGCAACGATACCCTGGAAGGAGGCAGCGGCAACGATGTGCTACGGGGGGGAAGCGGTGATGATTTATTCATAATTGATGCACTTACCGATACCGTGGTGGAAAATTTCAATGAAGGAAACGACACCCTGCAAACCTCGTTTACCACCGTATTGACAGGCAGCTTGGCCAATCTGGAAAATGTGGTTTTACTGACTTCGGCGGCCTTGAATGCCACCGGCAATGATTTTGACAATCAACTGACCGGTACCAGCGGGGTCAATATTCTGGATGGCAAGGGTGGGGCGGATACCCTGACCGGTGGCTTGGGCAATGATACCTACATGGTGGATAACCTGCTGGATCAAGTGGTGGAAACCAGCACCCTGTCTGGGGAAAAGGATTTGGTGTTGTCTACCGTCAGTTGGACATTGGGTGACAATCTGGAAAATTTGACCTTATTGGGTAAGGAAAATTTAAATGGAACAGGCAACAGCCTTGCCAATACTCTGCTGGGCAATGAGGGGGCCAACCGGTTGGATGGCAAGGGAGGCAGCGACATCCTGAAAGGGGGCAAGGGGGACGATACCTATATTCTGGATCTCATTTCCAGTGGTTCCGTAAAACTGGCCGATACCCTGACGGAAAATGCCAATGAGGGCAACGATACCGTGCAAATTCGGGTGGATGAACAGTTGACTCTGGCCGCCAGTTATACCCTCAACCTGTTAAGCAATGTGGAGAATATGACGGTTGCCGGAACAGGCACTCTTGCCCTCAACTTGACGGGATCCACTGGCAATAATTTATTGGAAGGCAACCAGGGAAATAATATTTTGGATGGGGGCAAAGGCAAGGATACCCTGGTGGGTGGTGAGGGAAATGACACCTATCTGGTGGATGATGAAGGAGAACTGGCCCTGTTGGTGGAAAACCAGGCTTCCGGCAATGACACCCTGAAAATTCTTTTCAACAATACCTCCACTGTCAATGCCAAAACCATTTCCTTGCAAGGTACGCTGGCCAATCTGGAAAACATGGTGGTGGCCGGAAATGGCCTATTCAATCTATTGGGCAATGAGGCCAACAATACCTTGACCGGCAACGGGGCCAACAATCGGTTGGAAGGTGGCCTGGGGGCAGATAGCCTGGTGGGTGGAGCGGGCAAGGATACCCTGGTGGGTGGGGCCGGAGATGACTGGTATGAAGTGGATAATGTTGGAGATGCGTTGGTGGAAGAGGCTGGGGGCGGAGTGGATACGGTCCAGGTTAATCTGACCACAGGCACCTATACCCTGCTGAATGAATTTGAAAATGCCACTCTGCTGGGTACTTTTACCACCCATTTGACCGGTCATTCAGGCAACAATCGGCTTACCGGCAACAGTGCGGCCAATATTTTGGATGGTGGGGAGGGGACGGATATTTTGGTGGGTGGTCTGGGTGGGGATACCTATCTGGTGGATGATGTGTTGGATCAAGTGGTGGAAAGCTCCAGCCTAGTCACAGAAATAGATGTCGTTCAATCTCTGGTGGACTGGACACTGACTAATAATTTGGAAAATCTCACCTTGTTGGGAAAAAATTCTTTGCAAGCTACCGGAAACGAACTTGCCAATCTTCTTATTGGCAACAGTGGTGCCAACCGGTTGGATGGGGGTGGCGGGGTGGATACCTTGCGGGGTGGAGCGGGGGATGATTTCTATGTGGTGGATTTAATCCGTAGTGGAACCACCGTTCGATTGCAGGATACCCTGGTGGAAAATGCCAATGAAGGGAGCGATACCCTTAGCCTGCGCACCGCCAACACCTTTACCCTGACCACGCCCTGGACCCTGCAATTGGCCCTCCAGTTTGAAAATGCCACGGTGGCGGATACCGGTTCCCTTGCCATTCATCTTACAGGCAACACAGCCAATAATCGATTGACCGGCAACGGTGGCAACAACATTTTGAACGGTGGTGGTGGAGCGGACACTTTGGTGGGTGGTGGTGGCGCAGATCGCTTTCGCATTGACCGTCCCGCCGCCCTTACCCTGGAAGATTTTAACGGATTGGAAGGGGACACCCTTGGTTTGACCAAGGCCTCCTACGCTGGCTTATTCAAAGATGGACAATTAAAAAGTGGCATTTTGGCCATAAGCACCGACAACAGCTTCGCCAGTTTTGTCAGTGCCCAGCTTCTCTACAACACCTTGACCGGCGGTTTGTGGTACGACCGGGATTTTTATGGCGGAAGTGCAGCCGCCGTCCAGATTGCCACCTTAAGCAACAAGACTACTCTGGAGCAAACCTGTTTTACCCTGGTCAGTTGAGATTATTCCGGGACGATGATGACCCGGTTACGTCCTTCCTGTTTACCTTGATAAAGGGCCAAGTCGGCCTGTTTTAACAGGGCATCCGGTTCAGAGCCATGGCGGGGAAAGATGGCAATCCCTGCGGTGATGGTTACCTGCAACCCATCAATATTGGTGGCTTCCACCTTTTGACGAAAACGATCCGCACCATAAAAGGCCCCAGGGGTATCGGTGTTGGGCATGATGACGCAAAATTCCTCACCCCCATAACGGCAGCACAAGTCGTTGGTACGGAAGTGCTCTTTCATGATACGGGCCATGGCAATGAGCACCCGGTCTCCCTGGTCGTGACCATACTGGTCGTTAAACTTTTTAAAATGGTCCACATCCAGGAGGACAAGAGAGACTTTCTGATTATAACGAGAGGCGCGGGAGAGTTCCTCCTTCAATACCTCTTCCATGCGTCGGCGATTGAGCAAGCCGGTCAAACCATCGGTAAAGGAGAGTTGCCGGAGTTGCTCTTCAAGGCGTTTTTCATCGGTCACATCCCGGAAGAGGGCGGCGGATCCCATGACCCGGTTTTCATCATCCTGGATGGTGGAAATGTTCATGTTGATTAATTTATTTTTATAGAAGATGGTCTCCGGCATATCTGCCCCCCAGCTTTGCAGGTAGGCATTGATATAGCTGGGATCATCCACCAGTTGGGGAAAGCCCTCTTCAATGATTTGTTGGGAGGTTTTTTCCAGGATACGTTCAGCCGCCGGATTGACCAATACAACCTTGCCCTCCCGGTCGGTGACCACAATGCCTTCAGTGGCACTCAAAATGATGGTGGAAAGCTTGTCCTGCTCTTTTTGCAATCCCTGATAGGTGGCCCGCAAACGCTTCAACATGATGTTGAAGTTGTCGGCCATGATACCCACCTCATCCATGCTGGGAATGGGCACTTCCTGGGAGAGGTCCCCTTGGGCCGCACGGGTCATGGCATGGGTTACGGTGCGAATGGGACGCAATACCACCCGACGCAGCATGAAGAAGGTCAAAAATCCCACAGCCGCCACCGACAATCCCAAAATATTGGCAGCGCGAATCCAGGTTGCCCGCACATCCCGTTGCATGGAAGAAAGGGAGGTGGTCACCTTGACCACGCCACGGTAGCGATTTTTTTGACCGTGACAGGAATAACACTCTTCTCCATTGGGAATGGGGGTTAAAAAGGTAAGCTGGGGATCCCCGTCGGTTGAATGGGAGGAAATGATCACCGTTTCTGCCCGGTTAAGGCTTTTTTGCAGGTCGGGATCGTCGGTTGGCAAAACCTGAACGCTCTTTTCCGTTCGGCGGGGATTAAAGGCATTTCTGCCAAAATTGTTGTTGATTTCCTGGATGGTCTTGTTATCCAGAAAGGCTTCTTTGCCATCGGTGCGCAGAATACGAAAGTCCACCACCCCAGGGACCTGTTTGAGGCGTTCGGCGAAAAAGCTGGCAATTTCAGCCGATCCCGTCAACATCACGGCGTCCAATCCTTGAATCACGCTTTGATTCAAGGTGACCGCATTTTCCATGCGTTGATCGAGAATACTCTGCTCTTGCTGTTTGGTATAAAAAACCACCATGCCAGCGAGGCTCAAAAAGGCTGATAACCCCACAAGACCGATGATTTTATGGCCAATATGCTGACGAAAAAATTGGAAGCCCATATCTATGAACCCGATGCCAACGGAAGTCTTCCTTGAAGTTGATCCACTCTACCATCCTGGTAATCAAGGGATTGATTTACTCGATGGTTAAACCTGCCAACATTTCTTCCAAAGCCTTTCTTTGTCCATCCCGTTTGCCACGAAGATTTTCCAGGCTGGCAAGACGCTTGTCGATGGTATTTTCCAGCTCCAACAATTTTTTGGTCATTTGGTCGTGCTGAGGGGAGGCCGGGCGTAAAACCTGGATGTTGGCGCGCACCCGTTCCTGCTCACGATGAAGGGCATCCAATTCACTCTCCACCTCTTGCAGACGACGTTCGCTATCATCCAACTCCCATTTTTTGCCAGCAACTTTTTCCATGGCTTGGCGAACAGGTTGAGCGATGGCGGCATTTTTGATTGTCACGTTGAGAAAATCAAATCCCGCATCCAGGATGGCCATGGTTTGCTCGGCCACCCGCTCTTCCCGCACTTCAAAAGAACTTTCCCCTCTACCGGCAACATTCATGCGAAAACGATGCCATTGTTCCGTGCTCTCAAAAGGTTCTTTGTCGGAGACCATTTTCCAGCCTGAGCGTAAGGGGTGTTCCAGGATGATTTGTTTGTCCCGACTATTTTTGTTAATAATTTTATATTCTTTGCGGGCCTGATGTTTATGGGTAAGGATCAACAGCCCTTTGCGAAAGCGTCCGGCGATGATTTCTTCACTGATTTGGTCACGGGAAGGCATGACCTGAACTTCCAAATCCACAGCATAACTGAGCAGGCGTTTATCACCGATGGGCACATCCTTGATTCGGGAATCTCCGGCATAGACACCACTGTCAAATAGGGTAATGGGACCGGCTGGCAGATGGTGACCAGAGGTGTTGTGAAGCAGGATGCCGTGGAGAGGGCGACCGTTGTTGACGGTGGAGTTATAGATGGTCACCTTTTCCGCCTGCACCGGGGCCGAGATAATGGGCAACATGGCGGCTTGGCGACGGGGCAAGGTGATGCCGTCTACTTTAAATTGATAGAGTTCCCCCACCTCGGAGGCGGCAGCATTGGCTGTCAACTGGGATGGATCGGGTAATTCTTCCTGCCAGGAGGTTTCCATATCTGCCGAAGATAAACTTTTTGGCATGGCTCTGCGAGGGGCGGGGGCAGCCGATGGCCTTGGCTCCGGCCTGGCCATCGCCTTTTCCATGGCGCGTCCACCACCGGTTTCGTAAACGGGAGGAGGGGGAGGGGGTTCATTGTCCATTCCCACCTGTTGGCGGACGCTGTATTGGGAGCGATAGAGATTTTGGATAAAGGATATGGGTTTACCGCTCACCAGAGAGACGCTCACCTTTTCCCAATCGGTTTCAGTTTGATTTTCCACAATGGCCCAGCCTTGTAACCAGTTTTGTTCCACCTGTTGTCCCAGCAGCAGACGGTAGCTGGTCTTCCACAAGGGGGCTTCCACCACATAACCGATACGGATACGCCGTTTGCCTTCACCTGCCAAGGAAAGATTAACCGCCTTGCGATCCTGGCCCCGGCTTTGATCCAAGGTTTTCAGGGCATTTTCCAGGTCGCGTTTCAGGGTGTTGTCCAATAGATCAATCTGTCGTACCTCTTGCAGAGGCAGGGGGCGCAGGATGGAACCCTCCAGCAGATTCAGGATCCATTCTTCCTCTTTGAGGTTATTCTGGTTAAATTTGGATTTGATCTCGGTTCCAATGACAATACCTGTCACCGCACCATCGCTCAAACGAGCGGTAATGCGACTTCCCCGCATTTGATCCAACAGGGTAAGCAGACCGGGGTTGTCGTTGAGATCGACCTGAAATTCTTTCAATACCCGATCCAGGGGAGCCTGGGAGGGATAGGCCACACTGCCAGGGGTTCCCCCATCCAAATCTTCCACCACCAGGGATTTCAACAGATCGTTGATCTGGCTTTCCTTGAAATAGAGGGTGAGAGCGGTGGAGCCGTTGACGCTTCCCGCATGTTGAAAATAACCCACCCCGCTGGAAAACAGGGCCACCGACTTGACCGGCAAGGCGGTTGCAGAAAGTTCTTCGCCATGCACTTGAAACCAGCTTGCAAAAGCCAGCACACAGGCGGAAGAAAGAAGAGAAGAGATGATTTTCATGGCGGTGGCTTTAAGGAGCTGATGGTGACTTGGTCTTTGATGATTAATTTACTGGTATCCAATCGCCAGGCTTCGGGGGGATCTTCCCAGAAGGCATCATCTTTTTGGTGATCCTCTTGTGCGGGAGATCCCGATGGTTGGGAAGGGATCTCTGTCTTTTTGTCGCTGGCTGGAAAGGCACGGATAATTCCAATATTGACCAAGAGAATGGATAAAATGGCCAGCATGGGGGTACCCAAGGCAAGAACCAGATTGATCTTTTCCCAAGCCAGCAGGTTGACAGCTGTTAACAAAGCGGAGGAGAGGGTGGCAAACAGGCCATTCCATAACAGGGAGGCATTTCCCACCAGAATCATCAGGGAACAAAGGGCGATCAGGATGGCCGAATCCAGCCAGATCAACCGTTCGGAACGCTCTTTGATACGCCCATCCAGAATACCGCTTACCAGATTGGCATGGACTTCCACACCGGACATTCGGCCTTGAACGGGAGTGATAGCCGAATCTCCCAGTCCGGTGGCGGTCAGGCCCAGGAGGGCTACACTTCCGGTAAGGGTGTTGGCTGGCAAGGTTTTGTTGAGCACATCCACGGCTGAAATATGACGAAAGCCGGATTCTGATTTCCGATAGGGCACCAGAATGGCCCCTTGTTCATCCATGGGAATACGATAATTACCCACATCGATCCATTGGGGAATGAGAGGCAGGGTGCGGTTGGCTCCCATATTGGCAAAGCCGATGGAGGTGGCTGGATTGCCCAACAAGGAACGAATGGTGGCAAGAGCCAGGGAGGGATAAATATTGGTTTGATGGCGATGAATCAAGGACATACGCCGGGTTACCCCATCGGAATCCACCATGGGATTGGAAAAAAAGCCTCCTGCCACGGCAGCATTTTGCAAAATTTCCAGGTTGCCAATAAAGTTTTCCGAGGCGGGCAGGGTGGTTTTGGTATGACCCGTCTCCCATAGATCCAGGAGGGGTTTGGGCAGTTGTTGCCGTGGATTGGGGTTGGCGGAAACATTGTTGAGGACAAATCCCAGGACCACCGGTTTGCCTTGCAGGCTTTGGGCCAGCACATGATCATAGGCCAAAGAGGCACGTAATTGTTCCATGCGCTCCTGGAAGCCTGGATCTCCTCTTAATTCCTTTTCGGCCAATCCTTCCAGAACCTGTAGGCCGGAACTGTGATCGGGTTCGGCAAAGACCATATCAATAGCCAGGACATTGACCCGGTAGTGGTCGAAAAGATGGCGAACCAGTTTGGCCACATGATTGCGACTCCACGGCCAGCGTCCTACCTCTTGCAGGCTTTTTTCATCGATGGCGATAATATGGATTCTTTGATCGATTTCCTGGCTGGGGGCTAAAGAGAGGCGTAAATCATAAGAAAAATTTTCCACCCATGCCAAGATGCCAAGCGGGAATATTTGCCAAAGATGCAGACAAAAGAGGGCTATCAGCACCATGGAGAGAATCCATTGCCAGAAAGCCACACTTTGGCTGCTAAATTTGGTCATGGGTATCCATAGCAAGGGTGCAAGGAGTTAACCAAAAAATAATCAAAGAGGTTGGTACCCTGGAATTTTCATTTTGTCTATTTCATCAATCTGATTGGCATCCATAAATTTTTTCGCATACTTCAGAAATACTTCACTATCGATGAATACCTGAAACAAATCTCCATCGATGTGACCGTCTTTTTTCATAAATCCAAGAATTTTCAGGGCTTCAGAGAGGGTTTTTCCTTTTTTATAGGGGCGATCAGAGGCTGTTAAGGCTTCAAAAACATCGGCGATGGCCAGAATACGGGCCTGGACGGTCATATCGTTCCGGTGCAACTTGTTGGGATAGCCGCCACCGTCAGGGCGTTCATGATGGCTGGCGGCGATTTCTGGTACCCGGCTCATCTTTTTGGGAAAGGGTAAAGCAGTCAACATTTTAGCGGTGGCCACCACATGGTTATTAATGACCTCCCGCTCTTCTGGGGTGATGGTGCCTTTGGGAATGCAAAGGTTATAGATTTCGTTTTCCGTCAGGAAAGGTTGTCCATCTTCCAGGGCGTATTGAGCAATTTTGTGGACGCGCTCCATGCGTTCCTTGGACATGAATTCTCCACCGATATTGCACTCTTTGATAAAGGCCAGGTCATCATCGTAAGTGGCCAGGGTTTGTTGCAATTCGGCTTGCAGGGATTCCAGGACGGATTCCTGCAACTTGCCATCTTTGGCCAGTTGCAATTGTTGTTTGAGAAAATGGATTTCCGCCATTTTTTTCAAAAGTTGGAAACGGTTTTCCACCAAATGTATACGGTCGAAAATGGTTTCCAATTTAGTGGCTTTATCCACCACCTCGGTGGGGGTGACCACTTTGCCGCAATCGTGCAACCAGGCGGCAATTTTCAATTCGTAGAGTTCTTCATTGGAAAGGGTAAAATTTTTCAAATCCCCATGTTCCGACTGGACGGCCTCTTTGGCCAACATTTCTGCCAGAATAGGCACCCGGTGACAATGACCGCCGGTATAGGGGGATTTTTCGTCGATGGCTGTGGCGATGGTTTGGATAAAGGCCTCAAAGAGTTGTTTTAATTCCTGGATAAGTCGTTGGTTGGTAAGGGCAACGGCGGCCTGGGAGGCGAGAGATTCGGCCAGGGCTTGGTCATCCTGGGTGAAGGGGACAATGTGCTTGGTTTCTTCATCCCGGGCATTGATCAACTGCAATACGCCGATGATTTCATTGTTGTGGTTTTTAAGCGGCACGGTTAAAAAAGATTTGGAGCGATAGCCGGTTTTTTGATCAAAGGCGCGTGTGCCTGAAAAATCAAATCCTTCCGCTTCGTAAGCATCGGCAATATTGACGGTTTGATCTTTAACAGCGGCAAAGGCAGCCACCATTTTCAGGTTGGGTGTGCCATCGGCCTGATAGAGGGGAAGGCGGGGAAAGGTTATGGGAATGCCGGTGGTTCCCCCCATGGCAATGTGCAAGGAATCGGTACGGATGATTTCAAAGCGAAGATGGTTATCCTCAGTGACGCTGTACATGGTCCCGGCATCCGCATTGGTCAACTCTTTTGCGCCCAGAAGGATAATTTCCATCAGGCGATTGGTATCCGGTTCGGCAGACAGGGCGATACCAATGCGATTGAGTTTTTCGATACGGACCAAGTAGTTGTGGGAATGCAGTTGATCCATGTGCTTCTCGATTTTTAGTCCAATAAAACTGGACGTTCTGTGTAAAGTTTTTTGAAAATGGACAATCCTGCCAACCCGTGGTTCTAAGAGCTGGTGCGGGCTAAGCGTTCTTGTTCCAGTTTCAGTTGGATATACAGATCGGTGGTTTCACGCAAGCGTTGGGCCAACAGCTCGGCCAATAATTTATAAACCTTGGCATGAAAGCCATCTCTGCAAGGGTCTTCCATTTTGGCCAGATAGTCGGCATCCACGGTGAGACAAGTGGTGTTTTCCAGAGCTTCCACCCGGGCAGACCGGGGCAAAGCGTCCAAAAAGCCGATTTCGCCAAAAATATCTCCTGGATAGCGCAATTTGGCGATGACTTCGCCATCTTTGGACACCAAAACTGCACCGGATATCAGACAGAAAATTTGATTGTCCAGGGAGTCTTCCTGAAAGATGATTTCGCCTTTTTCATGGATTTGCAGCTTGCTGGTGCGCAAGAGTTCCTTGATTTGTTCTTCCTTGAAGGAACGAAAGACTGCCAGATTGCGCAGTTTGTCCACCAGGTGGGGTTGACCTTCCAGATAGGCAGATTCACGCATCCGATTTTCCTCCCAACATTCACTGGGTTAGAATCTTTGATAAAACTCTATTGTCCCAGTTAGTGACCCAAACCTCAAGACTTGAGAAAAAGAGTAGAGCGAAATTTTTAAAAGAGTTGGACGAAAAGTTGGGCGAAAATTTCATCCGCAGTGCTCCCCCCTGCCCCTTATGCAGAAATGTCGCATAAGATGTATTATGTTAAATCCTTAACCATGTGGAATCAACCAGCCAGCCGGTTTCAATCTTTACAGCCATAAAGACTTGCCGCAAGCTGTGGTTAGACTCTAAAATCCAGGCTGGAAAATCAATCGTCAAAGGATGCCATGCCATGCGTTCCATACTGGTCACCAGTGCCTTGCCTTATGCCAATGGTCCCATTCATATCGGCCATCTGGTTGAATATATTCAAACCGACATCTGGGTGCGCTATCACAAATTGCGTGGGCGGGATTGTCTGTACATGTGCGCCGACGATACCCATGGCACACCCATCATGATTCGCGCCCAGCGTGAAGGCATCACCCCGGAGGAACTGGTGACAGCCATGCATGGGGAGCATTTGGCGGATTTTACCGATTTCTTGGTGGGCTTCGATAATTATTATACCACCAACTCCGAGGAAAACCGGCTGTTATCCGAGGAAATTTACCTTAAAAATCGCGATGCTGGCCACATTTCCCACGGTCCGGTGCGCCAATCCTATTGCGCCAAGGATGCCATGTTCCTGCCGGATCGCTTTATCCGTGGCACCTGTCCATCCTGTGGTGCTGTGGATCAATATGGGGATGCCTGTGAAGCATGCAGTGCCACCTATGCCCCGGTAGATTTAAAGGATGCCCGTTGCTCCCTGTGCGGCACCCCGCCGGAAGAACGGGAGTCGGAGCACTATTTTTTCAAATTGGGCGACTTTGAAGAGTTTCTGCGCCAATGGACCCGTTCCGGGGCCTTGCAGGAAGAAATGGCCAACAAGCTGGACGAATGGTTCAATGAGGGCTTGAAGGATTGGGATATTTCCAGGGATGGCCCCTACTTTGGCTTCCAGATTCCCGATGCCCCCGGCAAATATTTTTATGTCTGGCTGGATGCCCCCATCGGTTATCTGGCCTCCACCTGGAACTATTGCAAGCGTACCGGACGGGATTTTGATGCCATCTGGCGCAAGGAGGATCCTTGGGAGGTTTATCATTTTATTGGCAAGGATATCCTCTACTTTCACACCCTGTTCTTTCCCGCCACCCTTAAGGGGGGTGGATTCCGTACCCCGACACGGGTGTTTGCCCATGGTTTTCTCACCGTTAACGGGCAAAAAATGTCCAAGAGTCGGGGAACCTTTATCAAGGCGCGGGATTATCTGGATTTTCTCGATCCGGAGGCGTTGCGATATTATTATGCCTTCAAGCTTTCCAATCGGGTGGAAGATTTGGATCTCAATTTGGAGGATTTTTCCCAACGGGTGAACAGTGACCTGGTGGGCAAGGTGGTCAACCTGGCCTCTCGCACGGCGGGATTTGTGAACAGCCGCTTTGATGGCATGCTGGCCGCTCCTTATCCTGAAGATGGTGGTCTCTATCGGGAGTTTGTGCAGGCGGGACAGGAGATCGACCAATATTATGAACAGCGTGAGTTTGGCCGTGCCATGCAGGCCATTATGCGTCTGACCGAGCGGGCCAACCAGTTTGTGGAATCCCGTGCCCCTTGGGTCTTGGCCAGGGATGAGAGCCAAAAGAACGCCCTGCTGGAGGCCTGTTCCATCTCCCTGAATCTTTTCCGGGTATTGATGACCTATCTGAAACCGGTCCTGCCCCGCACGGCCCAAAAGGTGGAAGCCTTCATGGCCCTGCCGGAGGGATTGACCTGGGAGGGCAGAGAGACACCCCTGGTGGGCCATCGCATTCAGCCCTTCCAACATTTGATGCAGCGGGTGGACAGCAAAAAGGTGGAACAATTGGTGGAGCGTTCCAAAGGGGACATGGCCCCCTCCTCCCCTCCCCCTGTCGCCCCCTCCTCCACCCCGGCTCCTCAAGTGGCGGTGGATCCCTTGGCTGCGCCCATTTCCATTGATATTTTTGGTCAAATGGATTTACGGGTGGCCAAAATTATCCAGGCTGAAGGGGTGGAAGGTGCCGACAAACTGTTAAAATTGACCCTGGATCTGGGTGGACTGGGCCAACGTACCGTCTTTGCGGGCATCAAGAGTGCCTATGATCCCGCCACTCTGATAGGCCGTCTGACCGTGGTTGTCGCCAATTTGCAACCCCGCAAGATGAAATTTGGTCTTTCCGAAGGCATGGTTTTGGCTGCTGGTCCCGGCGGCAAAGAACTCTTCCTCCTCTCCCCCGATCAAGGGGCACAACCGGGTATGCGGATTAAGTGATTGCACTCTTGATAATGAAGCACGAACAAAAAGGGGGAAGACATGATGTCTTCCCCCTTTTTTTAAATCACCCACTCAACGGGCGGGTTTCTTCCAACGTTGAACCGAAAAGCTGTCATCACACTTTGAACGGCTGATGGCGGGGCCTTGTTGCAACAGTTCTTTCACGGTCTCTGTTCTGTCAACATTTGCGGGAAGCTCAAGGGATATCCCGGCCAAATACCATGTTTACGGCTGATTAAGGCGCAGTTTGGGAGGATGCGGAATTGGAGGTGGGGTTTCGTCGCCATTGCCCATGGCGTCCACCTGGGGAGGATCGGTCAGTTCATTGATACCAGGTTCCGCCACCGGCGGTTGGCTGCCATCGGCGGACTTGTTGCCGGTTTGAGAACGCAGGGAGAGACGCTCATTGCCCTCACTCATCACACCCACCAAACCCTGCCAGTCATCCCAATCAGAACTGGGAGTGGACAGGCCAAGGGCGGCACGACGAAAGAGTTCCGCATTGTTCTTCACCACAATATTTTCATCTTTTTTCTCAAGAATATCGTAAAAAAGACGCACTTTGCGGACAAAACGCACCGGCTCGCTGCCACGGGCATATCCATATTTGAGGGTTTCGTAATATTCAGGAATGGATAACAACGGCAACACCTCCCGCAACTCCACCCATGAATTGGGATTGCGCCCCAAACGTTTGGCCAAATCCCGTGCATCCGCCAAATGACCCATACCCACATTGTACGCCGCCAAGGCCATCCACAGCCGATCCGAATCTGGAACCTCCGGCGGTAAACGACGCATCAAATCCATCAAATACCACCCCGCCCCCATGACACTTTCCCTGGGATCCAAACGGTTGGTAATGCGCAACTCCTGGGCGGTCTGATTGGTCAGCATCATCACCCCCTTCACCCCGGTGGGACTGCGCGCCCAAGGGTTCCAATGGGATTCCTGATAGGAAACCGCTGCCAATATTTGCCAGGGTACACCATACTTTTTTTCCGCCTTCTTGAACAACTTGATAAAATAGGGTAACCGGTTTTCAATCCGCTGATGGAAAGTGCGTACATCCACATAATCAAATTCTTCTGGATGGCCAAAGCCATAATATCTTTCGTGAATCTCCCCAAGCATGCCATTTTCCTGGATCTGCCGAAACCAAACCATCATCTCCTGTTGCAACTGCCGGGATTTTTTCGGCAACACCCAGGAGAGGGCACGGCTGTCGCCAATGGAAAAATTGGCCTCCAAATCTGGAAAATAACGCTGATTGACCCGCACCACGTTGGAATCGGCAATGGTGCAATCCAGCTCATTGCGCATGATTTTCTCCAACACCTGCTCAAAAGGCATGCTCTCCCGCTGTTCCAGATTGAGATCCGGGAAATCTTGTTGCAGCTCGTTCAAGCGCAATGCATGATCACTGCCTTCAGGAATTTGAAAGCGCACCTGGTTGAGTTGAAAAATACCTCCCGGCAAACGATTGCCCCGCCGACAAACCACCAGCTCCTGAACCTCACCATAAATAGGTCCATACAAAAATTCCTGCCATCCCTCCTCGGTACGAAACAATCCGGCAGCAGCCAGGTCCCCCTTGCCTTGGCGCAAGGCTTCGTATATTTCAGCGGTGGAATCCAAGGCGATAAATTCTGGAGTGACCTGCAAGTGGCGGGCAAAAGCGGTAACCAGATCGTGTTCAAAACCCATGCGGCGATCTGGTCCTTTATACAAGGTGGTGGGGGCGTTGCGGGTTAACACAATCAGTTTTCCCCGCTCCCGAATCCGAACCAATTCAGGAACTTCCAACCCGGACTGACATCCTGCCAAGATCAAGAGGAATAAAGTGGCAATGCACCATTGCGTTGCCCGCAATAAGCGCAACGTGGGAGGAATGATCTGAGAATAAGGAATGGGGTGATTTACACGAATCATCCCCCCATTATATACCAAACTGTATGCAAATTGGAAAAAAATTATGCAGTCCCGTGGTAATTACCAGCGAACCAGGGCCGATCCCCAGGTGAATCCACCACCAAAGGCTTCCAGCAACACCAGTTGACCCGCCTGAATACGTCCATCCCGAACCGCCACATCCAGGGCAAGAGGAACAGACGCTGCGGAAGTATTGCCATGTTTATGGACGGTCACCACCACTTGCGACATATCCATGTGCAATTTTTTAGCAGTACTTTGGATGATGCGAATATTGGCCTGATGGGGAACCAACCAGTCCACATGGCTGCGATCCAGACCATTGGCCTGCAAGGTTTCATCCACGATGCGTCCCAGAACAGTGACCGCATGTTTGTAAACCTCATTCCCCTTCATCAAAGCTGCTCCTACCCCACTGGGACCGTTGCCCGCGCCCGCCACTAATCCAGTGGAGGCACCACCCGAACTTTTCAATAAATCATGGTGGGTGCCATCGGCATGAATATGGGTGGACAAAATACGGGATGGAGCGTCAGGGGAACATTTTTCCAAAATCACCGCCCCCGCCCCATCCCCAAACAGGACACAGGTGGCACGATCGGTCCAGTCCACAATCCGGGAGAAGGTCTCCGCCCCAATCACCAGGGCGCGACGATAGGGACCGGAAGCCAGCATTTGATCTGCAATGGATAAACAATACATAAAGCCGGTACAAGCGGCATTGACATCAAAGGCAGGAATAAAGCGACGGGTAGCCCCCAACTTGTATTGCACCAAGGCCGCCGTAGAGGGTAATAAAAGATCCGGGGTGGTGGTTCCCACAACAATCAGGTCCAGATCATCCGGGGTAAGAGAGGCTGCCTGCAACGCCTGGCGGGCCGCTGCCGTAGCAAGATCAGAGGTTAACTCCCCTTCGGCTGCAATACGACGTTCTTCAATACCGCCACTCCTGGTTGACCCGTTTGGGTTATCTGATGGCCAAGCCAGCCCTCAAC
>JADFXB010000081.1 GCA_015233935.1 Magnetococcales bacterium
AATTGGAGGAAATCCAGAGTATCCTTCTTAGATTAAAATTAATTATGGAAACCGTATTAATCTATGGCACGGAATATGCAGATATAGAAAGCAACGATGGCTCGATTTCCCTGGTAATCACCACCAACCTGAAACCGATCCCATCCCCGCCCCACCATGGGAGATGTACTATCCCATACCTGGAACGAACTTGCTATCGACGGAGGATGGTAGATGGCTGCACAACGTTCATTGGATGAGGCCTTCATGGGCCACGCGGGATTTCCTGAAGCACGGATTTTACGCAATTCCTCGGTGGAAGACCGTCGCTTTGTGGATAATACAGTTGATTTTCCTGTTGCCTGGCTGGAGAAAATGTTGCGATCCATGCACAAAAACAACGGCATAGCCTTGGTAGGGCACATCCATAATGCCCGGCTGGCCGACTATTTGTGGGCACTCTCCTCCCCCAAGGCCCCCAAAAACTCCTAATTCCAAAGGGTCGGCGGTCTTGTTACCGTTGGCTCGGCCCCGGCACCACGGATGGTGCCGGGGTTGCTCTTCTGCCAAACCACTGAATCCCTTCCCCTGCCAATTTCCTTTGAATTATCGGCAAGATCGGCGCGAACATCACTGCCATAAGGTCTTGCTCATGCCTACCAGTTTAACCCATAAACAATTTTCCGATCACTTGCACCAGTTGGGAAGCCACTACCGCCAATTGGTGGAATGGCGGGAAAATGGTCTGGATACCCATGCGGATCAATGCCACCTGCGGCGTGAATCCTGTAATGAAGATTTTAAATTTTTTGCCAAACACTACTTTCCCCACTATCTGGGAGAGTCCACCAGCAAACTCCATGACTGGCTTTTTCAACGCCTGCCACAGGTGGTCTTGCAACCATACCAGGGAAAAAAAGGGATTAAACTGGCCATCGCTGCACCACGAGGAGAAGCCAAGTCCACCTTGGTGACACAAATCTTTACACTTTGGTGCACCATTCTGCTACACAAGCGTTACATTCTCATTATCATGGACACCTATGCCCAGGCCACCACCATGCTGGAGGCCATCAAAAGCGAGCTGGAAAACAATCAACGCCTGGCCCTGGATTTTCCCGAGTGCTGCGGCAAAGGCCCCTTGTGGCAGGAAGGTATGTTGATCTGCCGACACGGCGTCAAGATTCAAGCATTGGGTTCTGGCATGTCCTTGCGCGGTCTGCGCCATCGTTCCAGCCGTCCCGATCTGGTCATCTGCGACGATTTGGAAAATGATGAAACCGTGCGCTCCCGCCCCTTGCGGGATCAACTGCAAGATTGGTTGCAAAAGGCGGTTCTTAAATTGGGACCACCCGATGATTCCATGGATGTCATTATGGTAGGAACTATCCTGCACCCGGACTCGGTGTTGGCACGACTGTTGGCCAACCCATTCTGGCAACACGCCCGTTTCCAGGCCATCCTGCGCTGGCCGGATCATATGAATTTGTGGGAACACTGGGAGACAATCCTGCGCCATCAAGGCGAAGAAGCGGCAGACAAATTTTATAAATCCAACACCAAAGCCATGCATGAAGGAGCGGAAGTCTCCTGGCCCCAGATACGGCCACTCCTCACCCTGATGAAAATTCGGGCACGAGACGGACGCGACGCCTTCGACGCAGAGATGCAAAATCAACCGGTACGGGAAAATGCCACCTTCTCCCAGTTCACCTTCTGGCGAGAAAGCAATCCCCATTGGATATTTTATGGTGCGGTGGACCCTTCCATGGGCAAATCAGGAAACCATGGGGATCCCTCCGCCATCCTGGTGGGAGGCTATGATCCCACAACCGGTATCCTGGATGTGGTGGAGGCGGATATCCAACGACGGCATCCCGACGAAATTATTCAAAGTGTCATCGCCTGCCAAAGACGGTATCAATGCATGATTTGGGGAGTGGAAAGCGTTCAGTTTCAGGAATTTTTTAAGGATGAACTGGTGCGCCGTTCAGCACTGGCTGGGGTTCCGGTTCCCGCCAAGGGGATCAAACCCAACCAGGACAAACGCCTGCGTATTTTAAGCCTGCAACCCCACCTGGCCAACGGCTTGATCCGCCTGAAACAAGAGCACCAGGAATTGTTGCGACAATTGCGCCATTGGGGAGAAGGCGATGAACACGACGATGGCCCGGATGCTTTGCAATTGTTATGGAAGATGGCCCAGGAAGGACATCGTCCCATGCAGATTCAAACCACCGGTCCCCGCTCTTTAACCAACGAGTTTGGCGAATCCCCCTGGATTGTCTGATTGGGAATTGGCACAATGGATGGCATGAGCAAACTCTTGCACAAAGAAAGGGTTGGGCATGCGAGGAATAAAAAGCCACCCCTGGTTCATCCTGCTGGCTTTCTGGCCGTGGCTGGCCCAAGGGGAGACGATTTATCAGTGTATCCGTGCCGACGGAAAAAAATATGCCACCAACTTTCCCTGCCCCGACAAAGAGGGCAAGGTCACGGTGATGAAATCCCCCCGCGCGCCTGCCGGTGAGGAAAAAATTCCCCTGCTGGCAGAAGGCAGACGTGGACAATATTGGATCGAAGTCACCATCAACGACAATCTGACCCAAAAATTTCTCATCGATACCGGGGCCAACCAACTGCTCATTCCCCAAAGCGTGGTGGATAAATTGACCGCCAGCAATGCCTTAAGTAAATCTGATTATATGCAACCCACCACTGCCACCATGGCGGATGGCACCAGCAAAACCTTTCCAGTCATTCGTCTGAACAGTATTCGCTTAGGCAATCGCTACCTGAAAAATATCACCGCCCTGGTGGGACAAAACTATGCCATGCCTCTTTTGGGAACCTCTGCCCTGGATCGCCTGGGTAACTGGAGCATTGATAAAGAAGCTGGGGAGTTGGTGATTGAAAGTTCCTCCAAAGATATGGATAAAAGCCATAACGGAACCATCACCTATTGCCAAAACCTGTTAAGCTCCCTGGAAAGCCGTCGCGAAGAGGTGTCTTCCCTCAAAGAAGATAACCAAAGCGATGCCAAAGAATTGCAAAAAAAGATTGACCAGCTAAAGGAGCGGGAAAAGCTGTTAAAACAGGAACGTAAGGAGATCACCTCCCACACCCCCCACCAGGTCACCGCCTGGAATCAAAAGGTGAGTGCATTCAACAAGGATCAAAAAGATTTACAAGAAGAGATCAATCAGTTCAACAAACGGCAGGAAAAGCGTAAAACCCAATCCTCCTCCCACCTGAACGAAGGGAAAGAGCAAATTAAAATTTTCAATCAAAAATGCGCAGGCCTGCCTTATCAAGACTACCAGGGGGCATGGAAAGAGTTTCCCACCTTTGTGGAGAAAACCGCCCAAAATCAACAGGCCACCCCCTGATCTTTTCCCATTCCCTCAAACAAAAACGGCATGAAGAGAAAATCTTCATGCCGTTTTTGATTTTAGAAGGCAGAAACAGGATTACAGATTGTTGGCATGGTTGGCCAGATAGTCGGCCACCCCATCCAGACTGCCCTTCATACCAGGCTTGCCTTTGCTCCAACCCGCCGGACAAACTTCACCATGCTCTTCAGTAAATTGCAAGGCATCGATCACACGCAGCATTTCATCAATGTTGCGGCCCAAAGGCAGGTCGTTGATCACCTGATGACGTACAATACCAGCCTTGTCGATGAGAAAAGAACCACGTAAGGCAATGGCATCGTTGACCAACACATCATAGTCCTGACTGATCTGTTTGGTTAAGTCAGCAACCAGGGGATACTGAATGTTGCCAATGCCACCTTTTTCCACCGCCGTCTGTTTCCATGCCCAATGGGAAAAGTGGGAGTCAACGGAAACCCCGATCACTTCCACATTACGGCTCTTGAACTCATTCAAACGATGGTCAAAAGCAATGATTTCCGATGGACAAACAAAGGTGAAGTCCAGGGGATAGAAAAACAGCACCACATACTTGCCCCGATAGGAGGAAAGGGTAAACTTTTCCTCAAAAGAGTTATCCGGCATGACTGCTTTGGCGGTAAAGTCGGGAGCAGGTTTGGTAACGAGTACGCTCATAGTGACAAGATCCTTTTTCGGCTTAGATGAAGTTTTCGTACAATCTCTCGACTCTTGGATCGGTTTTGGGATCGCAATTAAACTTAGTATAAACCAGGACCCTATCAAACATCAAGAGAAATTTTCTCTATCCGTATTATCCCCTAACCCGTACCACCAAATCTACCCGTTCCACCCAGGCATTGGGGCCAAGGGGAATGTCTTTCAGCTTTTCCATGGGCAGTTGGATCTGACTTGGGAAGGGAAGGCTTTCCGGCAAATCTTCCAAAGTACCCCGGTCTACAAAATAGATATGATGGTGGGGCTTGGGATTTGGATCATAAAAAACTTTACCAGGAGCGGCGATGACTTCAACCACCAGGCCTTTTTCCACCAGGAGATTGAGGGCATTATAAACTGTTCCACGAGAGACAGCGGGATACTCGCGGTTAACACCTTCAAGTATTTGATCCGCGCTCAAATGGTCACGACGATTGAGGAAAAAGTGGGCAATTTCCACCCTTTGACTGGTCGGGCTGATCCCTGCATTTCTCAACTTATCAGCCACAGACATTTTGCTCATGGGCATCATCATTTTCTACATTCCTTTTCTGGATTTTATTTAAAATTCCCAGCAGTTCCCCCTTAAATCTGATTTTAGAAGACTTTTAAATTTTTTGCCAGCTAAAATTGACTTTCGCAAAATTATTTTTAAAATATTCCATACACACAATTAATTAACATTAATTTACTTTCTAGAGCACTGATTTTAAAGTGATTTTTTATTCTATACTGATTCTTGTGTGAATCTTAAGACCTTGAATTGAACTTTAAACTAAATCTAAATCTAAAATTCACGATGCTACCAAGAATCCTGGCTAGAAAAAGATTCTCAAGGCATACTGAAAAACACCAGAGAAGATCAAACCACTGGGGCGAAACAGACATTCGGAGAGGGCAATGGCCAATTATCAGTATGTTTTTACCATGGAAAGGGTGACCAAGGTAGTTCCACCTAAACGCGTCATCCTGCAAGACATCACCCTGGCCTTTTTTCCAGGGGCGAAGATTGGGGTATTAGGCCTGAACGGTTCCGGTAAATCTTCCCTTCTAAGGATCATGGCCGGGGTGGATAAGGAGTTCAATGGGGAAGCCAAAGCGGCTGAAAAGGCAACGGTAGGATTTCTACCCCAGGAACCAGAATTGGATAACAATCTGGACGTTCGGGGTAATGTGGAATTAGGCGTTGCCGCCATTAAAGCCCTGCTGGATGAATTCAATGAGGTGTCCATGAAGCTGGGCGAAGTCATGAGTGATGATGAAATGGACGCCCTCATCACCCGTCAGGGTGAGCTGCAGGAAGAGATCGACCGGGTGGATGGCTGGGACTTGGACCGCAAACTGGAAGTGGCCGCAGACGCCTTGCGCTTGCCTGCCTGGGATGCAGAGGTGAAACATTTATCGGGTGGAGAAAAACGACGGGTGGCCTTGTGCCGCCTGCTGCTCTCCGCCCCGGACATGTTGCTGCTGGACGAGCCCACCAACCATCTGGATGCCGAATCGGTAGCCTGGCTGGAGCGTCATCTACAGGATTATCCGGGAACCGTGGTGGCGGTCACCCATGACCGTTACTTCCTGGACAATGTGGCGGGCTGGATTTTGGAACTGGATCGGGGCCGTGGCATTCCCTGGAAGGGCAATTATTCCTCCTGGTTGGAGCAGAAGGAGGCCCGTCTGGCCCAGGAAAAACGGGAAGAGGATTCCACAGCCAAATGGCTGGCCAAGGAGTTGGAATGGGTTCGCGCCTCTGCCAGGGCAAGACAAGCCAAGAGCAAAGCCCGCATCAATGCCTACGAGGAGTTGGCGGGTCAATCCCGTGAAAAGAGGCGGGAGACCAACAGCCTGTTCATTCCACCCGGTCCCCGCCTTGGGGAGGTGGTTTTTGAGTGCCGCAATCTGACTAAAGGGTATGGAGATCGGGTTCTCATCGACAATCTTTCCTTCTCCTTACCCAGAGGGGGCATCCTGGGGGTAATCGGCGGCAATGGAGCAGGTAAGACAACCCTGCTTCGCATGTTGACGGGTGGAGAGCAACCGGATAGCGGCAGCCTTATCTTGGGAGATACGGTCAAGATTGCCTATGTGGATCAAAGCCGCACTTTGTTGGATGGGGAGAAAAATGTCTGGGAGGTAATCTCCGACGGTAAGGAGAGTTTGGATCTTTCCGGGCGTGAGGTCAGCTCCCGCAGTTATGTGTCCTGGTTCAATTTCAAGGGGGCCGACCAACAGAAGAAAGTTAAGCAACTCTCTGGCGGTGAACGCAACCGGGTGCATTTGGCCCGCATGGTCAAAGAGGGGGGCAACCTGTTGTTGCTGGACGAACCCACCAACGATCTGGACGTGGAAACCTTACGCGCTCTGGAGGAGGCCATTGGTCAATATCCAGGCAGTCTGGTGGTGGTCTCCCATGACCGTTGGTTCCTGGACCGTATCGCCACCCATATCCTGGCGTTTGAAGGTAATTCACAGGCTGTCTTTATTGAGGGCAACTACCAGGAGTATGAGGCAGATCGTCGTAAGCGACTTGGGGATGAAGCGGATCGTCCCCACCGCATGGTCTACAAAAAACTGCACTGAAAAAAAAGGCCCGATGAAAATCGGGCCTTTTTTTATTTCAGTCAACTTGGCGAAAAGATCAAGGTTTGCTCTTTTCCGCCTTGGAATCTGTTTCTTTTTTAGCCGGGGCTTCCGATTTGGGGGCAGCATCGGGCAAAGGAATGGGTTTGGTTCCGGTGGCTGCCGGTTGCTCTGCTGCGGGAACGGGAACGGCCTTGGGTGGTGAGGGGACTTCGCTCTTGGCAGGAGCTGCCGGAGCAGAGGCTTCTTTGTTGGCCTTGCCTTCCATGATGGAGGTGGAACGACCTTGCTGGGTGGAGAGGAAGGCGAGAGCCAGACTGGTCAGCATGAAGGTGGTGGCAAGAACCGCTGTCAGTTTACCAAGAAAACTGCCGGAGCCACGAGCACCAAATAAGCTTTGCGAGCTGCCACCGAAGGCTGCACCCATATCACCAGCACTTTTTTGCAAAAGCACGATGAAGACCAGGGCCACACAGGCCAACACATGAACAACAGTCAAGATCAACGTCATGAGAAACCTTCCGAGAGCAAGGATTTAATCCACAGCAGGCAGGGCATCGATTATGGCAAGAAATTCTTTGCTTTGCAAGGAAGCACTGCCGATCAACCCACCATCCACATCGGGCAGGGCGAAGATGGCGGCGGCATTGTCCGGCTTGACCGATCCACCATAGAGAATACGCACCCGCTGGCTGGCGTCCTCATCAAAGTGCTCTTTGAGCAAGCCGCGCAGATAGTAGTGAACTTCCTGAATCTGGTCGGTGGAGGCGACTTTTCCGGTCCCGATGGCCCATACCGGTTCATAGGCTACCACCAGTTGGACCCAACGTTCCCGTTGATCAGCCAACGCCTTGAGGACAGGAAGCAACTGTTCCTGCAAGACGACCAGGGTTTCCCCTTTCTCCCGCTGTTCCAAGGATTCGCCGATGCAGACAATGGGTTGCAGACCATCCCGGAAGGAAGACATGGTTTTACGGACGATCAAGGAATGATTTTCGCCAAACAGGGTGCGTCGTTCTGAATGGCCCAGGATGACATAGCGACATCCCACATTGCGTAACATGATGCCGCAAATTTCGCCGGTGTAGGGGCCGAACTCTTCGCAAAACACATTTTGCGCCCCCAACTTGACGGAAGATTCCCCCAACTGTTGGTGCAAGGCATGCAGAGCGGTAAAAGGAGGGCAGACCACCACCTCACAAGAGGTATTGCGCTCATCAAACCCTTGACGCAACGCCTCCCCCATATCCACAGCGGATTCGATCAAACCATTCATCTTCCA
This sequence comes from Magnetococcales bacterium, assembly GCA_015233935.1. Taxonomy (GTDB): domain Bacteria; phylum Pseudomonadota; class Magnetococcia; order Magnetococcales; family JADFXB01; genus JADFXB01. The sequence goes on from JADFXB010000081.1 coordinate 7,948, forward strand.
GTTGCCAACAATCAACGGGCGACGACGGCGGGAAAACGTTCGGGAAGATTCCATAAATCGACTCACCTGTAAAAACAGCCTGACCCACTTGCCAAACGCCTGCTGGCAGGGAAAACTTATATTAGAACAAATTCACTGAATGATTGCAACCAGAAAGGATCCTATTGAATGAAACAACCAATAAACACCAGTTATTTTACAGCCGGTTAATTACCCTAACACCCCATTATTATTCACAAGAGCACCTTATCCTCTCCACGGCCTTGGTATAGGGGTAGGTCTCAGCATAAGGGGACTATTCAAGGGTTACTGAAAGATCTGCTCAATTTTTTCCGCACCAAAAATTCGCTTACTCCACCGTTTCAGAGTATCCAGGTCAGCTTCAAAAAGCTTGGGACGAACCCAATCTGGAACCGAACCAAAGCGGTCTTGGATGAGATCAAGCAGCATATCGGCTTTGCCTTTGTGTTCATAATCCATTGCCCATTTTTCCACACGCGCAGCAGATAACATGACAACCTCCTGTAACTTATCTGGAATATTGGGAAGAGGATCTATCGCCATTTTCTTAAGCCCGGCGATGAGCAAATCACGGAACAACTCTTTGACTGGTGGCCCATCCGGGTGTTTTTCGAACCACTCTGCGGCATCCTTTCCAGCACGCACCAGTTCTTCCGGGCTTGCCGGGTGCTCCATGCGGCAGAGGATGGCACTCAAAAAGGGCAAACCTTCCAACACCTCTTTGGGATAGGCCCCCTCATCAATGGTATAGTACTGCATTTCCGGCTGAAAATTCCACAAGGAAGTTCCGGTCGGCAAGCGGATCAAATCCCGCACGCTGGCGGCTGCATTCCACCGCTGATCCCCGTTATAGAGGTTTATGGCCAAGACAGGAGGCAAGCCATCACTTGCATTCAACCGCCGCTCATCCACCAATTGCTGATAGAGAAGGCCCGTGTAGACGTTCACCCGCAAGGCCATCCACTGTTCCACATCCGATTGGAACTCCAGGATCAATAGAAGGAAGACACTTCCTCCTTGCCGGGTAGGGATCTCCCATATAACGTCACTACGTCGGCGTTGACCCAGCATGGCAGTGAACTTGGTATTGTGCCGCCGCAGACCCTTCAAGTCCAATTCCACCAGCAACGCTGGAGGCAGGAATGCCATCAATAGATCTATCACCATTTCTGGATGGGAAAAGAAACGATGATAAATGGAGTCGGAATCATGGATAGGGTCAGACATGAATAGCCATCCTGGAGGTTACAACACGTCACTCTTTGCCCTTACCGCAAAATTTCATAAACAAGGGTATCCCCCTTACCCTTGATAGGACGAACTCCCAAGGACCGCCCCTCAAACTGGTTGGAGACTTCGCGCCAGGAGCTTTCCACCACCGCCACAGAACCAACGCCCCCCAGACCGGCAAGACGTGCGGCCATATTCACCGTGTCCCCCCAAATATCAAATTGGTAGCGAGCCTGTCCAACAATACCGGCAACCACCGGGCCAACATGCACCCCCACCCGCACCGCCCAATCCAGATTGGTTTTCTGCAAGCTGGAACACATTGCCAATCCACAGGCAATGGCTGTGGACAGAGAGTTCTTACTTGGGGTCAGTAATCCGGTAACACTCATAAAGGCGTCACCAATGGTCTTGATCTTTTCCATACCAAATTGGCTGGTCAAACTTTCAAAATGGAGAAACAAGGTGTCCAGGCGGGAAAGGACATCCTCCGGTTCCAGGTTGTCACAATATTGGGTAAAATTGACCACATCGCAAAACAGCACCGCCACTTGTTCATGCCGTTTGGGAACGACATAGCCGGTGGTGCGCAACTCATCCGCAACCATTTTTGGCATGAGAACTTCCAATAAATGATCGGCCTGCCGTCTGGCCTCCTCCTCTTTGTGCAAAGCATTTTTGAGGGCCAACTGGGTGCGAATACGGGCCTGCACAATAAAGGGATTAAAGGGTTTGTGAATGTAGTCCACAGCACCAATTGCAAATCCCTTGGTTTCGTCATCCACCTCTGTCTTTGCCGTCAGAAAAATGATGGGAATATCGGCGGTCTCGGGATTTGCCTTCAATGTTTGGCATACCATGTAGCCGTCAAGATCGGGCATAACCACATCCAACAAAATCAGGTCCGGTGGTTCAGCAGAGACCATGGCCAGGGCGCGTTCGCCACTGGTGGCCACCTTGATTTTATAACTTCCCCTGAGAATGGCATTGACCACCTGAATATTCTGCGGGGTATCATCAACCACCAATATCGTCTGTTCTTTCACATCATCACTCCTTGGACCTGGACATCATGCGCCAGCGTTATTTTTAGAGGAGCGCAAAATGGTTTGCAATGTCATTTGTGCAGTTGAAAATTCGTAGGAATTCATGGCGTCTTCCAGAGTCGCCAAAGTCTGGGCATCGATCATGGTCACCAGGCCTGAACGCAGTTCGAGAAAACAATCCAAAGATTCGGCATCTTCTTCGCTGAGCAGCTTTTCCAACTTCTCCAATCCGGCTGCCAACTTTTCCTGGGAAACTGCATCCAAGGCAGGTGACTGACTCTCTTCCGCCAAAAACAGCTCTTGCAGGGTTTTGACCACCTGCCCAAGCTGGAGATTGAATCCCGCCAATAATTCTTGGATCTCCGTAGCGGGAGACTGGTTTTGCAGGGCATGATCCAACTGGGTTGCGGCCAGAAACAAAAGATTGGCCCCCAGATTGCCCGCCAACCCCTTAACCGTATGTGCCACCCGCTGGGCATCGGCCAACGCGCCCTGAGCCAGATGATTCCCAATGGCCTGACCAGCACCAGCCTGTTGCTGAACAAACTGTCGCAACAAAGAGTGGTAAAGCTGTTGATTGCCCGCAACCCTTTTTAAACCTGTCTGAACATCCAATCCAGGAATCTCCCAAACTCCTTCAGGCAACGATGGCTCCTTGCTGGCGACAGGCGAACCTGTGGGTATGGGAAGAGGAGCATGTGGGCGATAATATTTGCCGATGGTCTGGAAAAAAACCACGGGATCAATGGGCTTGGCAATGTGATCATTCATGCCAGCGTTCAGGCACTTTTGCCGCTCCTCCACCATGGCGTGGGCGGTCATGGCAATGATGGGAATCCTCTCCATGCCCGGTTCACCACGAATTTTGACGGCGGCCTGATAACCATCCATTTCCGGCATTTGCAGATCCATCAAGATGAGGTCGTACCCTTCGGCTCCCTTGGCAAACAACATTTCCGTGGCAATGCGGCCATTGTCGGCGATTTCCACTGTGGCACCGACGCTACTAAGGAGTTCGGCGGCAATTTGTTGGTTGATTTTATTGTCTTCTGCCAGAAGAATACGTGCCCCAGCCAGAAAGTTTAATTCCTCATGGGGGAGATGAATTTGCTCCGCGCTAAACCTATGCTCCGGCGTGGTCACTTCCTGCAAGGCGTTCACCAGGCTGGATCGATTGATGGGTTTCACCAGTATCTGATGGATACCCAGACTGGCCGCTTCCTGGCGCACCTCATCCCGGTCAAAGGCGGTGATCAGAATCATTTTCGGCTGCCCACCCGTTGGGTGGAGATTACGAATTTTCTGTGCAGCCTCCAGACCATCCATCTGGGGCATACGCCAATCCATGAAGATATAATCGAAGGGCAGTTTGCCATCGGCATGTTCTACCGCCTGAATCGCCTCTTGACCCGATGCGGCCATTTCTACTTGAGCATCAAACGTATAGAGCAGATTGGCCAATATCTGCCGGGCAGGTTCGCTGTCATCCACCACCAGGGCATTGAAACCTTTAAGTTCATGGGGAACGACAAACTCTTTTACGCCAGAATCGGACAGCTCAAACCGGGCGGTAAACTTGAAGGTGGTCCCCTGGCCTGGAATACTCTCCACCCAAATGGCCCCACCCATGATTTCCACCAGACGCTTGGCAATGGTTAAACCCAAACCGGTGCCCCCATATTTCCGGGTGGTGGACACATCCGCCTGGGTGAAAGGCTGAAACAATTTGCTTTGCTGCTCCAGAGTCATGCCAATACCGGAGTCACGAACGGAAAAAAGCAGCTCGGCCTGTTGCCCGGTGATATTTACGGGTTCGACATGAAGGCGAATTTCCCCTTTTTCCGTAAATTTGACCGCATTGTTGAGAAGGTTTGTCAAAATTTGCCCCAAACGAACCGGATCTCCCATCAATAGTGAGGGCGTAGACGGGATCACATCCAGCAACACTTCCAGGCCCTTTTCATGGGCCTTGTGACAAATAATGGTGGAAACCCTGGCCACGGTCTCCCATAGATCGAAATGAATATTTTCCAACTCCAGGCGAGATGCCTCAATCTTGGAAAAATCCAAAATATCGTTGATGATGGCAAGAAGTGAGGTTCCAGCGTTGTGTATGTTGGCCACGTAGTCCCGTTGACGGGGCGGCAGATCGGTTTTTAAACACAGATAGGACATACCAATAATGGCATTCATGGGTGTGCGTATTTCATGGCTCATATTGGCGAGAAAATCGCCTTTGGCCCGATTGGCCGCTTCCGCATCCAGTTTGGCCTGATGCAGCTCATCTTCCATGCGCTTTCTGACGATCAAGCCCGCCAGGGTGTCGGCCACCATGACCAGAAACTCCTCTTCCTCCGGGTTTCTTTCATGCTGGGCAGGAACATATAAATTGAGCACCCCCAACAATACATTATTGGAAAGAATGGGAATGCAATAATGGCCGTGGTCGGAGATGCCCTCGAAACGAATGTGATGGTCATCGTTCAACTGATTGGTGAAGATAATTTCCTTATTGAGGGCGGCCAGTCCACATAAACACCGGCCCAAAGGCAACTCGGCGCAAAGCTCCAGCAGTGGTGGCGAAAGATTGCGCTCTGCCACCATTTTCAGACGATTGGTTTCAGGGTTGAATAGAAAGATGGCTCCCCTGGAAAGGAGGGAGACCCAGGAGACTTCCAAAACGATATCCAAGGCACGATGAAGCTGTTCCCCGAGGGAGCAGTTTTCCAATGCGGTGCGCAACAAGGCACTGATGGCCACCCTGGCTTGCAAGGCCCGCTCTTTTTTTTGTTCACTTTTTTCCATCAGGACGGCGTTTAACTTTTGCGCCATAATTTCCTGATTGCTGCTTTGAATCTTCTCATAGGAAAGGACAATGTTGGTACGCATGTGATCCAGGGTGGAGGCCAGCAACCCCAGTTCATCCCGGCGGTCGAGTACAATGGGGGTTGCCAAATCCCCATCGCGCAACTTTTCGGCCAACTGAATGAGCTTGACCAGGGGACGACTCAAGTGGCGGGCAGAGACCAGGGCCAGCAGAATACCGGCTGGCATGAGCAACAAAATCAAAAAGCCCATGGCCGTCAGTTGTTTTTGCATTTCATTGCTGGCGATCACATGACTTTGTTCTTCCGACTGGCCAATCAAGTTGTGGATAAGCTCCGTGGATAAGACCAGACGGACGCCACCCAGCAATTGGTCTCCCATGCGCACCGGGATGAGTGCCGTAACGTTCTTTTTGTGATCGATCAAGGTTGGATAGTTGACCGATGCCGCCTGGGCCCAGGCTGGATCCTGGAAGGGCAAACCGAATGAGGTTAATTCGGGGGTGCCGTCGTGGATGATCAACCCCTCTTCATCAAAAACCACGGCTTCCACAAAGTCGGGTTCCTGTCGCAAGGATTTCAAGAGGGCACCGATGGCCTTCATATCCCGTTGGTAAAGGGGGTTGGTCAAGTTGGCTCTGACCATTAAGGCCAACGCACTGACACGCCACTTGAACTGGTTGTGAATCATGGGTGACATGATTTCGGTATGATTTCTGGATACTTCATGGATGGCATTGTCCAGGGTCTGCCGCATCAATATGGCAAACAAAAGGGCAATCACCATGATCAAGGTGACGATAACCAGGGAGTAACGTGTAAAAAGTTTCATGGTTGTTTATAAGGTTTAATAAGGGAGATGGTGGTGTTGGCCCCTTCCATCTTTTTCAGGGTATCGGCGGGCAGATCGTCAAACCGATTGGTGTTGCTGAACTCTTTCAAGACTGCCTTTCCTTCGGGTTGTTCATGAGCGTGTTTGAGCAGCTCCTTCAATTGCTGTTTCAGAGCGGGTGGCAGATCAGGACGGACCATTTCAATCATTCTGGGATAGGGATCGGATTGGCCGATCAAACGCAGCTTGCCTTTGACGGTTGCGGGGATGGTATTTTTTTGCTCCCAATCTGCGTTACTGATGGCCCCCACATCAACGGCTCCAGAGGAGACCCAACTTGCGGTGTTCAGGGCACTTTTGGAAAATACGTAGGCGGTTTTATGGGCCGGGGCGGGATGACGAAAGGATGGAATCAGCTCCATCTCCCACTTTTTTTCCAGCAGGATGATCATGGGAACGATAAAGCCGGAGGAGGAGACGGGTGATTCAAAGGCAATTTTACCGCCTTGCAAGGCATCCAGGGATTGAATGGCGGAATCGTGTTTAGTGATAAAGACGGTATGGTATTCAGGAATCCCATCTTTCCATCGGCGCAACAACCACTCCACCCCGGTGGTTTGTTTCAGCATGATCGCGATATAATAGGATCCTGAGACCCAATCCGCCTTTTTTTCCCGCAGGTATTGGGCGAGTTGGTATTCATCTTTGGCCAACAACACCTCCCCTTTTTCAATCCCTACTCCACCGAGACGGGCAGCGGCATAATCCACCATTTGTTTGAGGGGGGGATAGCTGGCGGCGGGATCTTTGCTGATGGTGGCATAGACCAACACACGGGGATCTTTTTCAGGCGCGGCCTCGGCCTTAAACCAGAAAAGGCCCGCAAAACACACAATCATGATAAAAAAAATGGGTATGCGGGAATGATTCATGGGAATCTGTCATCTCTTATCAGGAAGTTTTTGATTCAAATGTGCCATGATTCCAGACCATCCTGGAAGCTATTGAATACTAAGTTCCCACCTTGAAACGATTGGGCAATGCCTCCTTTGGGGAGATCGCAATCGAAGAGAGCTTTCATAATAGTTGCGTTCCCATTTTTTCACAAGGAACGTGACAGGCATTTTTCTGAATGATCCTGAAATTCTTGGCAGATTGGGTGGTGTTTGCCAGGTACGGATGTTTCTGATGGCCCCCACGGGGAGGCTTGCCAATATTTCATCCTGGCGGGGTGTGGTTGACAGGGGGAAGGATGGAATGGAGTCCACCGTTGGGGGAGGTGGGAATTTGCGTGACACCCTACCAAACTCAGTGGATTGTTAAAAGTCGAATGAGAATGGCAACGATACCGCCGACAATTCTGGAAATTGGGTACGTCCCAAGAA
>JADFXB010000082.1 GCA_015233935.1 Magnetococcales bacterium
CAGTATTGCCCTGGCGGGTGACTACTTTCCAGGAGGACCAGGGAATGTTATTGATTACATAAGGGTGGTGGCTGGTAAGGATAAACTGAATTTCACCTTGTCTGTCCTCAATCATATCAGCCACTTGAGGCAAGCAATTGATGCCCAGACTGTTTTCAAATTCATCGATCAAAAAAATGGTTCCTTTGGGAGCCAACGCCAATTCCAACAAAAGTTTGAGAGTACGAAGCATGCCAGAAGAAATGGAGAAACCATCAATCCATTTATTTTTGTTAGCTTTATCCTTTATTAATATTGTTAGCATCGGCTCTGGTTTGTGAGGTGATGAAATCTCTTCAATTCTTAAATCATTGACAAATGGGAAGATTTCTATAAAGCTCTGTTTGATCTCCTCAAAATGAGAATGAAATATGTTTTGTAATGCGAATCCCTTTTCAATCAGACTTGATTTGTGATTAGATTGAAGCTCGTCTAGGGAATTTGCCTCTGGATTAAGCTTAGTGTTAGTATTTACTAGCCATAAAAGTGGAGAGAAAATCGGTTCGCTAATTATCGAATGTAGAGTGTTCTGTAATTGCATAATCTCATCTTCGCCACTTAATAGTGTGACAGAACTCTCGGTCCACTTTAATTTTGGCAGGCTTTTGTTATTAAAGTAAAATATCTGTTTGTTATGATCTCTCTCAATAACTAGCTTGTCGTCAATTGAAATATATTCTTCCAAGAAAATCCAGCTTGCGTTTCTAACTCCAGTCCATTTGTAGATATGGTCGTCAATATTAAATACTATCTCCCAGGATATATTATCTAAATGTAGTTCTCTTCCCAGTCCAATATCACGCAGAATTTCAATGGCACGTAGCACCCTGGTCTTTCCCACCCCAGACAACCCCACCAACAAATTAAGGTCCGAAAAATGGGTCTCATTTAAAACCCAGGAACCTTCGGTAAATTTCAGGGAGCGTAAGGACATGGCAGGTTTCTTTCCTTTGATTTTTCAAAAAAATGATTATTCATTCTAATTCCTGGACTGCCGCCAGTCCAGGAGGATCAGGGGAGAAAAATCATGTGGACAGGAACTCTCTATGGGTGCTAAAACATTTTTATTAAGCCTTGCCAATTTTTTGCCAAAACCTTGCAGGCCGCACTGAAGGAAGACTCCGCTTACACGTAAAATGGCCACAATGGTGCGCTTTCAATGTATGCAACAGTAAGGAGGGTGTCATGCCGCGAACAATCCTTGGTGATGGTGTCCACTTCACCCGAGTCGGGTGGAGAGACAAGTGTGGCAACTTGGGTGCAAAGGGTGCCCATTTTTTAGCATAACTTTACAAACCATTTTGATGAGGGGGAATACTTAAGATGGAAAATCTGAGGCTAAGAACACAGATTCTGATTGGTATCACGATCCCATTGGCATTGTTGATACTACTCTGCGTGGTAGTGGTTCAAAACATCAATAGCATCAACAGAACCAACGAAAGAGTGGAACATACCTACAAAGTCATCGGCCAAGCGGCATCCATTATCGGTTCTGCGGTGGACATGGAAACCGGGATGCGAGGCTACCTGCTGGCTGGCAAAGAGGAGTTTCTTGATCCCTACAAGGGCGGCGAGAAAGCAACCTATGCAAAAATTGAATCTCTAAAAAACACGGTTAATGATAACCCCAAACAGGTCAGCCGGTTGGCTGAGGTGGAAAAAATTCTGCGGGAGTGGCAGGAAAAGGATACCACGCCGACCATCAATCTTCGTCGTGAGATTGGCAACGCCGAAACCATGAATGACATGGCCAAACTGGTGGGGGAGGGCCGGGGCAAGGTCTATTTCGACAAGTTCAGGGGGCAGGTGCAAACTTTTATCGACCGGGAGTCCTCTTTGCTGGACAAACGCCAGAAGGAGATGAACCTGGCTGGGACGCAAAACATTGAGGAGATAAAGAAATCCGTCAACTGGGTCGTGCATACCTACCAGGTCATTGGCCAAGCCAACAACATCCTGATGTCTGCCGTGGATATGGAGACCGGTGCGCGGGGTTATTTATTGGCGGGCAAGGAAGATTTTCTGGCACCTTACAACAATGGCAGTAAAAAATTCTCGGAATTGACATCCAGCCTGAAGAAGACGGTGGAAGACAATCCAGCCCAGGTGCAACTCCTGGGAGATATGGAGACCACCATCAATGCGTGGAAAAAGGAAATCGTCGAGCCAGAGATCGCATTGCGACGCAAAATTGGCCAATCCAAAACCATGGATGATATGGCAAGATTGGTCGGAGAAGGCCGTGGCAAACAGTACTTCGACAAATTCCGCCAAATCATGGCCGACTTCAGCAATGAAGAAAACGAGTTGATGGGTAAGCGTCAGGAAGCCAATCAGGCAACCATCAGCAATACCTTCACGTTTATTTACGTGGCCATTCTGGTGGCCATCATCTTAAGCATGGGGATGGGGTTATATGTGGTTCGCTTGATCATTCGGCAGGTAGGTGGTGAGCCAAAGACCATCAGTGAATTGACCACCAAAGTTGCTGCAGGGGATTTGAGTATTCGGTTGGACTCTTCTGACAATGCGACAGGCATCTTCCTGGCTGTTAAAAATATGGTGGAAAAACTGCGCGAGGTGATAGGCAACGTTCGTACTGCTTCGGATAATGTCGCTGCGGGCAGTGGCCAGCTTTCTTCTGCGGCCCAGCAGTTGTCCCAAGGGGCCACCGAACAGGCGGCATCCGTGGAGGAAACATCTGCATCCATGGAGGAAATGACAAGCAATATTCAGCAAAATACAGACAATGCTCAACAAACTGAGAAGATCGCTCGTCAAGCCGCCAATGATGCCGAGGAGGGTGGGCGTTCGGTTAACGAGGCTGTAACAGCGATGAAAGAGATCGCCTCCAAGATCTCCATTATTGAGGAAATCGCTCGCCAGACCAATCTGCTGGCCTTGAATGCCGCCATTGAGGCCGCTCGCGCTGGCGAACATGGCAAGGGATTCGCTGTTGTCGCGGCAGAGGTGAGGAAATTGGCGGAACGTAGTCAGACCGCCGCTGGCGAGATCAGCAAACTCTCCTCATCCAGCGTGACTGTGGCCGAAAAGGCAGGGGCTATTATCGCCAAACTGGTGCCGGACATCCGCAAAACTTCTGAACTCGTCCAGGAAATCGCCGCTGCCAGCCGTGAACAAAATGCCGGAGCCGCCCAGATCAATCAATCTATCCAGCAACTCGACCAAATAGTCCAGCAGAATGCCGGCGCATCCGAAGAAATGGCATCCACTTCCGAAGAGTTGACCTCCCAGGCAGACACCCTGGCCAATGCCATCAGCTTCTTCAATATCGGCCAGGAGGGTGGTCAAACCCGTCGCACTCCCCAAAAAGCCAAGTCGAAGACGGTGGCCCATATGCCTCAGACCACCCATGCCGCCCGGGTTGTTCATACTCCGGTTAAGCATCAGGTAAAATCTTTGCCCGGTCCTGGTGGCAAAGGGGTATCCATTACCATGGGGGGTGATGGCGCATCGGACGAGGCTTTTGAAAAGTTCTGATTACCCGCCCCGGTAACAATCACACCATAAGGCTGGGAATTCGGTTAAGGATTCCCAGCCTGTCATCCCTCCGACGGGGGGGACCTGGATGTACCTGTATTATCATCAAGGTGTCGGTGGATGACGAGCGGGTGGTGATCGGTGCCATGACCTGTTAAACGTAGTTCTTGCGATGGCACCCCGTAATGGAGGGACATCTCATTACGGGGTGCCATGGCTTCCCATACAGTGGATGGACGACGGAAAAAATCTGGGGAGTTCGTGTTTTCTGTCCGTCTTATATTTTTGGTGAAGGAAGATGATCATGGAAAACGATAAATTAATGGCCGAGGTGGACAAGCGTAGCCGCTTGGCTTTCAGCAACGAGATGGAGATGTTGACCTTCTGGTTGACCGATGGTCAGCTTTATGGCCTCAATGTATTCAAAATTATCGAAATCCTGGAAACACCAAAACAGATTACCAAAATTCCCCACAGCCATCCCACCATCAAGGGCGAAATTGATTTCCGGGGGCATCCCATTGCCTTGATAGACGTTTCTCAATTCCTCGGCATGGAACCCACCAGATATCGCGAGGTGGTAAGTTATGTGCTGGTATGCGAATACAGCACCTCAATTCAGGGGTTCCTGGTTTCCCAACCCAACATTCTCATTACCAAGAATTGGGATGAGATCATCAAACCCAGCGGGGTGTTATACGACTCTGGATTTCTGACTGCCATCACCTATCATGAGGGACAACCGATTCAGATTCTCGATGTGGAGAAGATGCTTGACGAAATCATCGGTATAGACTCACGGGTGTCCGATGATTTGGTGAGCCAGTCCAAATCCCTGGTGCGGCAGGAACACCACATCCTGGCGGTGGACGACTCCAAGGCGGCCTGCCGATTGATCAAACACACCCTGGAGCAGATGGGCATTCGCAGTACCGTTGTGGACAATGCCCCCGCCGCTTTGCAACTATTGGAGTCATCGGTTGGCACCGGCAGTCCCTGTCCCTACACCATGATTTTCACGGACATTGAAATGCCGATCATGGATGGTTTTACCTTAACCCGCAAGATCAAGGAGAACCCCAGCCTGGCCAAGGTCTATCTGTCCATTCACAGTTCCCTCAGCAACCGTTCCAATCAGGAAAAGGCCGAACAGATGGGAGCGGACAATTTTATTCCGAAATTCACTGCGGACAACATCGTCAAGGTGGTGCTGGGTGAGATTCAGCGGGCCGATCAACAGCGAACGGCAATCACGCCCTCGGCACGCTAATGCCCGGACTGCCGCCAGTCCAGGAGGATTAGGAGAGAAAAAATAAGGTGGACAGAAACTCTCTATAGGTGATGCAATCTTTTCATTAAATCTTGCCAAGTAGTGCCAAAACTTTGCAAGCCGCGCTGAAAGGATACGCCGATTGACGCACCATCGGCACTTTGGTAGGTTTTGAAAGGATAGCATTTATAGGAGGTGGCCATGCCGAGATCCATGATTGAAAGAAACGACCGGGTGTCCCTGCCCATTCGGCCTGAGGATAAGGCCATATTGATGCGGGCCGTGGCATTGGCGGATACCGACTTGGCGACCTTCGTTTTGCAAAGTGCCTTAAAGGCAGCAAAAAAAAACGTGATTGAACAAGCCGAACGAATTCAGCTTGCCAAACGCGACAGCCTGCGCGTCCTGAAACTTCTTGAAAACCCACCCAAACCCAATGCCAAGTTGCTGTCCGCTGCCCAGTCCATGCCGACCCTGCCATGACACGTTCTCTTTCCTGCAAACACCCCCTTTGACCCGGCCTGGATTTTCCCCTTTGCTGGAACACCCGAAGGAAAACTTCCTGTTCAGGGAGAAAAATAGATATTGAAATGAACTCTACAAATCTGTTATAACCTCTTCATTAATTCATTCCCAACCTATCCCCCTGAAGGAGGGAAAGCTGATGAAATGGGTCACACGCTCTCATGTCCATGTGGACCGGGTCGCCTGTCCATGGTTGATTCGCCGCTTTTTGGATTCCCAGGCAGAACTCATCTTTGTCCCCAAAAGCCGGGTGCTGGAGACGGCACAGCGGGAAGGGGCCATCTCTTATGATTCGCCAGGAGCGGCCTATGATCATGATGGAGATTTATGCACCTTCGATGTGCTGATTCGGGAGTGGGGGCTTACCGATGCTCCCCTGCTGCGCATGGCGAAAATTGTCAACGGGGCCGATACCCGCCGCTATGATCAAGATCCCATTGCCCGTGGCCTGGAAGCCCTGGCGGTGGGCTATGCCTTGCGTTTTCCCGATGATCAGAAAAATTTGGAAATGCAATTCCAACTCTACGACGCCCTCTATGCCTGGTGCTCCCTGGAAGTGGCCAAAGGCAATTCATGATCATGGATATCCAAGCTCTCCGCCGCTTTCTGGGATTGCAGGCCGGTACGGTCGGACTCCTGCTCATGGTGGTGCTCATGGGCCTGGGAGAGCGCATGGCGGAACGCTTTCTTCCCATTTATCTCATGGCCTTGGGCGGAGGGGCCTGGTCCGTCGGTCTATTAGGGGCCATGGACAACCTGCTCTCCGCCATCTATGCCCTGGTGGGGGGGCATCTGGCCGACCGTTATGGTCTCAAACGCTCCCTGTTGTGGATCAACCTGGTGGCCATGGCCGGTTATGCCCTGGCCATCTGGGCACCCACCTGGGAGGTGGTTCTGGCAGGGGCGGTCTTTTATCTCTCCTGGAGTTCCCTCTCCATGCCCGCCAGCATGGGATTGATTGCCAAATTGCTGCCCACCTCCAAGCGTACCATGGGGGTGACCATGCACTCATTGGTCAAACGCTTCCCCATGGCCCTGGGACCCATCATCGGTGGCAGTTGCATCGCCTTTCTGGGAGAACGGGACGGGGTGCGCCTGGCCTTTGCCGTGGCCATGGTCCTGGCCCTCATCGCCATCCCCATTCAACAACGTTGGATCCCCGACGATGAGCAGGGAAAAAAGCAGGAAGAGGAGTCCCCCTGGCAGTTGCTGGCCCTGCTCAGTGGGGATTTGCGACGGCTGTTGGTCTCCGATGTATTGGTGCGTTTTTGTGAGCAAATCCCTTACGCTTTTGTGGTCATCTGGTGCATGAAGAGCATTGCTGAACCGGTGTCCGCCGTGCAATTCGGGGTGCTCACCACCATTGAAATGGCCACGGCTGTGTTAATCTATATTCCGGTGGCCTGGTTGGCGGATAAGGGGGAGAAAAAACCCTTCGTGGTCACCACCTTCATTTTCTTTACCATCTTTCCCCTGATTCTGCTCTATTCCCAATCTTTCGCCTGGCTGGTGGTGGCCTTTATCATCCGTGGTCTGAAAGAGTTTGGCGAACCCACCCGCAAAGCGTTGATTCTGGATTTGGCCCCGGAAGGGCGCAAGGCGGCGGTGTTTGGGGTCTATTATCTGGTGAGGGATACGGTGGTGGCGGTGGCTGCCTTTGCCGGGGCCTGGTTGTGGCAAATGGGACCGGAGGTCAACCTGCTCACCGCCTTTGCCTTTGGTATCGTCGGAACCCTGGTTTTTGCCGTTTGGGGCAAAGAAGTCAAACCAACTGTTTAATTTTTTGGGAGAGTTACATGTCCACAATGGAAGACCCCTTTCGCTCCGCCAGCCGCACAGCCGCCCACATGATGGCCGCTGCCATGCGCACCGCCCCCAAGGCGGGAGGTAAGGATTTTCTTGAAATTGTCATCGTCGAAGACAAGGAAACGTTGGATCGCATCGCCCAGCGCATGCTGGACTACGCCCCCAACAGCACCAACGAAGCCTATTGGAAGCGGGATGCCGCCAACTGTGCCGCCTGCCACGCCCTGCTTTTGGTGGGATTACGTACCTTCAATACCGCTGGTTACGATTGTGGGGGCTGTGGCTTTCCCACTTGTGCCGAATTTGTCAAACATCGCAGCGAAACCAACAAGGATATGGGCTACAGCGGTCCCCATTGCATCATGCGCATGATGGACATCGGGGTTGCCCTCTCCTCTGCCGCCAAAACCGCCAGCCTGCTCAACATAGACAATCGGGTGCAGCAACGGGTTGGGGCGACGGCCAGGGATTTGGGGATCATCCATGCAGAAGTGGTCATGGGCATCCCCATTGGTGTCTTCGGCAAAAGCATCTTTTTCGACCGCAGCACCCCCATCAAGCATTGAGGGATCAACCCTTTTTTTCCTCCGCTGCCGGAGGCTCCGTCGGCGGGGTGAAGAAGGGCCAGGAGCGAATGCGCAACTCCTGTTGGTTGAAGGGAATTTCGATTCCCTGGGCCGCGAAGGTTTTGTTGATCAAGGTGTTCAAACGATCCAGCATTTTTGTGCGCAACGTAGGGTTGGGAATGAACACCCGCAACTCAAAGTCCAGGGAACTGGGTCCATGCAGTAAAAAGATGGCCTCCGGGGCGGGATCCAATAATATTTCCGGCTGGGCATAGGCCAGATCCAGCAGTGTCTGCCGAACATGATCTACATCAGAACCATAGGCCACCCCAATGGGAATTTTCAAACGGATATGGGTGTTGCCCAAAGTCCAGTTGGTCACCTCCTTGGTGATTAAATTCCGGTTGGGAATCAACAACTCCTGGGCGTCCTGATTGAGGATGGTGGTGGAGCGAATGTTGATGCGGGTGACCTTGCCGCTGGCCGTACCCACCGTAATGGTATCCCCCACCCGAATGGGACGTTCAATCAAGAGAATGATGCCACTGATAAAGTTGGCCACAATTTCCTGCAAACCAAAACCGATCCCCACACTGATGGCTGCCGCCAACCATCCCACCTTGGAAAGATCCAGGCGCAAAAAGGCCAGGGCCATGAAAAATCCCACCAAAAAGATAAAATAACGGGAGATGGTCACCAACGCATAACGCAGACCATCATCCAGATTCATGCGGGGAAACAGCAATAACTCGTAAAGCCTTGGCAAATGTTTGAGCAGCCAATAGGTTACCACCAGGCTGACCACAAATTTGAAAAAGTCAGCCAGGGTGACCACTTCCAGCTTGTCCCCTGCTGTGGTGCTGTAAAGGGTGTAACCATTCAGGGTATCCAATGCCCGTTGGTTCACCCCCCAATAGTTGGCCAGCAAG
Organism: Magnetococcales bacterium; assembly: GCA_015233935.1. GTDB lineage: Bacteria > Pseudomonadota > Magnetococcia > Magnetococcales > JADFXB01 > JADFXB01. Next base: position 8,640 of record JADFXB010000082.1, read on the forward strand.
AGTACACCGGCCATGATAAAAAGAAATCGCATGGAAGTGCGAATTTGTTGTATCACTTCCGAACGGGATTCAGTCACCTGGCTGCCAGGAGCTGCCGTGGCCGGTATGCGACGGCGGTGCAGTAAAATCATCTCCAGCATGTTGGCGGCAATCTTGTGCAGAGCCGTCATGACAAAGATGGTCACCAGGGTAAGCAGACCGTTGCTGGCCAAATGCATGGCCCCAAAGCGATAACCCACCATGTCCAGTCCGATGACGGTAACCATGAACAGGGAGATCAATACATGGATGGCCCCCCAATGGCGGGCAAAAAAGTTGCTGTTGCCTTTTGCCGTTTCACGGCTGCCAATGGCCAGGGTGATCAAAGGAGCGGTGGGGCGAATCAAGAGATGGATGGCGAGAGCCACCGCCACTTCAAACAAGGTAAAGCCAATGCGGGGAACACTTTCAAAAACAAAAGGTTCCACCCGGAAGATCATCCAGGGCAACAGGCAGACCAGGTAGGCCATCAGGACAATACGGATCGAAGCATGGAGATTATTCGCCAAAGACTCCGGCATGGCCAATAAATGATGGGCCACACCCGGCGGACCAAAAATTAACCGGTTGGTCAGCCACAAAAACCAGAAAAAGGCAAAGTGCAACATCACCTGCTGAATCAACGTACCGATGGCGGCAGGCAACGACAAGCTGTCGATGGCAAAGGTGGCAGCCACCAGATAAACCGGGGTCAACACCACCCCGGCCTCGGCGGCCAACACCGGTGCCAGACGCTTGATCAGGGGCAGACGACGGTTGGCCACCATCTCCCGTTGACCTTCATAAAACCGGCGCAAACGACCACGGGCATGAATCAACAGGCCAGGCAGCAGCAGGATAAAGAACAGACCATAGGCCATGGCCAGGACCGAACTGAACACCTTGGACAGTTTGGAGGAGGTTTCGGTGGAGAGGGCAATCGCCCACCAGTTGATCAACGAATAGGGATTTTCCACCGCAAACAGTTCACGAAAGAGGGTTTGCCCCACCTCCAGCCCCAAAGGTTGGGCATCCCGTACCCAAAAGACCCTTGAAAAGACAAAAGCTTCCATATCATCCAACACCCTGGTGCGCTCCATGGGCAACATTTCCAGGCGTTGTTGTTCCGAGTCGATCTCAATCAACAACCGCTTTTCTTCCAGCAGGGCATGGCGATAAATTTCCAACAGGGCTTCCGCCTTTTTCTCGAAGCCCCGTTTTTGTCCCTCTTGCAATTGCTCCATGACCCCGCTCATCTCACTGCGCCACCGCTCTCGCAGACCAAACAGTTGGGCATCGATGGCAAAACCCCGATTGTGCAGGGTGGTAATGCGCTCCCGAACCTCCTGGGAGATGCTGTCCTTGAGGGTCAAACGGCGCACGCCGATGCGGCGGAAGGTCTCTTGCAACATGCCTGAAGCCACCACCCGATTGCCATATTGCCGGGCCAAATTTTCCAGATTTTTCAACTCATCGTTTTCTGTTTTGAGCTGACGATCCTGTTCGGCGATAATGGTGGTGACTTCGTTACGTAAAATTTTGATATCCGCAATATTTTTCTGAATGCGGGCAACTTCCGCCTCCCAACTGGCGACAAATTTATCCATGGGAGAGGAGGCTTGGGCAGCGGCCTTTTCCTTGACGGTCAAGGTGTTTTCCACATTCTTCAAAGCCGCCGTCAACTCTTTTTCCATGGCCTTTTGGTAGAGTTGAAAGGCCTGTTCCAAATGGTGATGGCGCAGACGGGCCACCTCCAACCGGCTGTCACGCACGGTAATGAAACGTTTTTCGTAGTCGTGCTCCCCCTCGAACAGCTTGATACGGGCATCCGCCACCACCCCGCGCATGCGGGCGTTGTTCACCTGGGCTTGCAACAGTTTGCGGGTGGCCCCGTCCGCCTTGCTGGAGAGTTCCTGAAATTTGATCACATCCTCTTGGGCGGCCTTCCGCTCTTCACGGGCTTTTTGCAACAATTGGGGCAGTTGTTGCAACATTTCCTGCCGTTCCTTGTTTTCCCGGGTGAGGCTTTCCAGTTCGTGGGAGGCCTTTTCCAGCTTTTCTCCCAATTCGTTGATCCCCTCCTGACTGGGCTTGTCCGGCCCGGTGGGGGCGGGAAGGGCGTTCTGACGGGCAATCTCCTTGGACAACTCCTTCTCTTCCGCCAAAATGGCCGATGGGGATACCGCCATCCCCTTCATCCGGGTCAAGATCTCTCCCAACTCCCGCAACATTTCCAGCCGCAATTTTAACAGGGTGCGCCGTTGTCCGTCAGAGGAGGTATCGGTCGCCTCCTTGGCAATCTGCCCCAACTCATCGTTGACAAATTGGGTGGAGGAGGCAACCAACTCCAGGGTGGGAACCTCTGCCTCCCAAACCATCAGGGATTGTCCCCAGAGCAGGGAGGGGAAAAGCAATACCAGATACAGAAAGACTGTGGTGGGCTTCATGGGAATCCATCAACAAAGGCCATAGCCAACCCAAAGGGTTGGTGGTGTTGTTTCCATTTTGAATACTTCAGATGGCCAAAACGTCAGCGGGGAGACTCTCCCATGACTTGTGGCAGGTCCAGCATGCGCCACTCGGCAATGGAGCCATCGTAGAGGCGCACATTGGTGTAACCCAAATGACGCAACAAAATCCAGGTTTGGGAGGCCCGGTGGGCCGTCTGGCAATAGACCACCACCTGCTGCCGCTTGTCGGTGAGACCCACCTGGGCCAGCATGGCTTCCAGTTCCGGCAAAGGTTTCAGCAAGGGTTCTTTGGGAGAGACGAGAGAGTCGATCCAGTCCATATGGACCGCCCCCCCAATATGACCACGGGGTGAACCAAGGGTGATACCCACATATTCCCGCCAGGTGCGGGTATCCAGCAGGATGCCGGGTTGCTTGTTTTCGCTGATGGCCTCCACCTGGTGCCAGTTGACTTCAAATTCCGGGATGGCCTGGGGGATGAAGGTGGCGGGTTCCGGTTGAGATACCCGATTGGTCACCACACGCTCCTCTTTCAACCAAATGGGAAATCCCCCGTCCAGCACGGCTCCTTGTTGATGTCCCAAAGAGTGCAGCGTCCAGATTAACCGCGCCGCATCCATGCCGCCGCTGGCATCGTAAGCCACCACCTTGGTGCGATTGCCAATGCCCAGACGACCAAAAACAAAGGCCATTTGACCAGGTTCCGGGCGCATGCCAGGTACCCCGTCCCGGGTGGTCACCAGTTCGTTATTGGGCAAGAGGACCGCACCCGGAATATGGCTTTGAAAATAAAAGCCATCCCCTCCCACCTGGACGATACGCAATTGCTCATCGGCCAAATGGTTGACCAACCATTCGGTAGAGACAAAATAGCCGGGAAGCTGCTTTCCCGAATCGGCCTTGGTGTTAGAGATCGTCCCGGACATGATGGTCACCATCAAGAAGAGCGAGAGAAGTCGGAAAAATGCCTGATTCATGAATCCCTCATGGGCACCTGTTTCGTCCCTGTCGGTCACCAGAGAGAGCACCTTGCATCTTTATCCAAAAATAAGTGTATGACAACCTTTTACAATGCCTTTCACCCACTTGCCATCATTTTTTTATGGGTCAAGAACCGGCATTCCCACCTGAGAGAGCAGATGACAGAGTCGGATAAGGGGCAAGCCCATGAGAATGGAAGGATCCGGACCGATCATTTCCTCAAACAAGGCAATCCCCAACCCTTCCGAACGAAAACTGCCTGCACAGTTAAACGGTTGATCCCGCTCCACATAGGTGACAATCTCCTTCTGGCTCAATGGGCGAAAACGCACATCAAAGGTGGCCATTTCAAGAAGAGTGATCTGGCGGGAGTGGTTGCATAAACACAAGCCGGTCCAAAAGCGTACCTGTCTGCCTGAGAGGGTTTGCAATTGTTCCACGGCCCCGGCTGCCGAACCGGGTTTGCCAAAGATACGACCGTCCAGCTCCGCCACTTGATCCGAACCAATCACCCAAGCCTGGGGATGACGCATGGCCACCTCCTGAGCTTTTGCCTCCGACAAACGCCTGGCCAGTTGTTCAGCCTCCTCCCCTGGCAAAGGGGTCTCTTCCACCTGGGGGGCCACCACCGCAAAGGGTAAACCTAGTCGTCCCAGCAACTGCTTCCGATAGGGAGAGGTGGAGGCGAGGATCAAGGCTGCTGCATCATTCATAGGTTTTTATCTCAATTTCATAGGTGCCGTTCCAACCCTTGGGCAGATCATCCAGGTGGATACTGATTTTCCGGTCCTCCCCATCGGGCAGGGCTTCTGCCTTGTCGCCGAATAATCCACCGTTCACCACCAGGGCGTTGACCATTCGCTCATGGATGATGCTCTTATCGTGGTCCAAAAATTTGACCACGACGATCACCTTGTTCAAAGGTTTGCCAGAGGTGTTGACCAGGTTGGCGAAAATTTTGCGCTCGTTAAACTTATCCTTGCTGATACGATCATCCCGTAAAAAGACGGTAGGGCCAGATGGGGTTTGCATCGCTGTCTGGTCACCCTCTCCTGCACCAGCGGGAGAATCAGCCACCGATTGTGGGGAGGAACTACCGGTGGAGGTGGTGAACTTTCCACTGCCATTGTTTTCTTCATTGCTGCCAGTTTTCCCTGCACCACTCTCCCCATTGTTGGAAGAAGTCCCCTCTTTGCCTCCTTCATTGCCGCCTTCTTTTCCACTGCCGCCTTCCTTGCCTGCATCAAGTTCCATCCCTTTTTTATCACCAGCGGAGGCCTTTTTTCCTTGTTCAGAGTTTTTTTTCTCAAGTTCTGTAGGCTCTTTGGGTGTGAGATAGACTTCTTTCAAGTTTGGCTTGAAAAAGACGCTGGCAATGATAAGAATCAGCATAAGAGCAACAAAAATCATTAAATTCCGATATTGGCGTTTTTCCTGTTCGTCTTCCGGGGTAAGCAGGAAAAATCGCTTTTTCTTCGGCGCAATGGACACCTCATCCGATTCAAAATCCGGCTCATCCTGGTCAAAAGAATTATTACGAATATTTTTCATGGCGTCGGCAGATCATGGCAAGGCCAGAATGAGAAACAAATAACGTCCCCCCTTGCCCAAAAAGACCAGGGAGAGAAACCATGGCCAGGGGGTACGCAACATGCCAGCGACAAAGGTTAAGGGATCTCCCACCACTGGCAGCCAGGCCAGGAGCAGGCTCCAGCGTCCATGGCGGGTAAACCACTCTTGGGCTTGTTCCAGTCGTTGCTGGGTAACGAAACCCCTTTGTATGCTCCAATCCTGGCAATACCGCCCCAACACTCCGTTCAGGCAGGAACCCAGCACATTGCCCAGGGTGGCTGCCCCCCATAAGTGGGGCCAGGGAATTTCTCCCTGCCAGAGGAGGGCCAAGAGTACCGCCTCTGAACTCAATGGCAACAGGGTGGCTGCCAGAAAAGCGGATACAAACAGCCCCAAAATTTCGCTCAAGCAACCCTCCGCCCTACAATGGCTCCATGGTATCCCAATGGTGACACTGGGGACACTTCCAGAAAATATCCAGGGAACGAAAGCCGCAGCGGCTGCACTGAAACTGGTGCTGTTTGGCGATGATGTGGTCCAGGCAATGCTGCACCGAGACGATGGCATCCTCACAACGACCTTCCCGCACCAACAATTCTGCATAATGGCGGTTGAGATCCGGGTTACCGGGATGGCGGGTGATGCCGGTTACCAGGACCGCCTGCGCCTCTTCCACACGTCCTTGCTGGGCCAGATGTTGTGCCCAGCGCAACAGGAGCTTGGAAGAAGAGACCGGCATGGCCACCGCCTGGTTCATGCACTTTTCGAAGCCCTTTTCATCGTTTTGCAACGTATGGGCGCGCTGCAGGGCATCCACCAGCAAAAAAAAGTGGCTGGGGCGCGCCTTCATCAAGTCGGTCAATATCTTGATCGCCGACTTGGGTTTGCCTGCCGTCATATAGTGTTCGCCCAAGAGACGATAGGCTTCCACGCAGCCGGGGAAAACCTTGATGGCACGGCGCAGATAGTCGGTGATTTCGCTTTCATCCTCTTCGGAGGCTTCTTTTTGCGACTTGCCCCGGCTGATGGCATCCTGTCCCAAGCGGACCAACAAATGGGCCTCGCGACGGGGATCGGGGGTTCCCGTCAATTTTTCCATGCGTTTGAGGACAGTCAACGCCTTGTCCCAACGGCCTTCA
>JADFXB010000083.1 GCA_015233935.1 Magnetococcales bacterium
TTATTACTCATAACAATACTTCTATATTTTATTTAATGATTTTCGGACGAACATCGGCTCACATTATTGGGAAAATTCTTCTTTATCATAGATCCAACCCGGACCCAAGTTCGAATCCTCCCCCCATTCTCCGCAACCAAGTTTCACATCGAAATGGTCCAGCATCAGGAGTCAATGATATTCTCCCAATATCATACCGTTAAGTGGGTCCGTAATTTCCGGACCCACCCATAGCGAGTCCACAGGTTTTGGAGAATGGGGCCGGAGAGAGAATAATATCCGCCTTTAGCAACTCGCACAAGTCAAAAGTGTAACCAAGCGCATTTCCGAACCCTCCCGCGCAACCATTTAAAATATCAGAGTTATTTTATCACAAAAAAAACCGCCCCGAAGGGCGGCGTCTAACATAAAACCTCTGAAAATCAAAATGGTGGAGCAAGTGATACGCCGTCAAACTCATTCTCCAGGCTTTGCTGCGTCGCAGCACAAAGAAGAGTTTGAAGGTGTTTTGGTTGCCAAATGATGTGTGGTGTGCTCAACAATATGATCTTCAAGGTCTTTTCGTGTCTTCTCGAACTTTCCTTCTGGAAACGAGTAGAAAATACGGATCGAGGTTTGACTTTTGCTTGGTCGGCAACATATGTAAGTATAAATTCAGCGTCTCTGCGTCGGTAGAATGGAGAATCCCAATACCCTTGAGTAAATGTCATCACCATCCCGCATCCGACAGGCTTCATCAACAGTACCTGCGGAAAGCTGCCTCATCCAACTCCGGTTGCGGCTTGTCAAAGAGCGCATTCAAAGCATGAGGTTTCAATTCTTCTGGTCCTCTTCAGGAAGATTTGAGCCGTAGCGTCCAATGGAACCTCAACCTTCCCTCTGATTTTCGTGAAAATCCGCCTTAGTGTCCAGAAAAATCCTGCGGCCATATCGCCAAACGGCTGGGCGGTAGGGCCAAATTTGGGTGGAATGAGGTTTCTGGTAGGGACAACGTCCTGTGCACTAGGTGGACTTCACCCCCAGGATAACGGGCCGATCTGGAGCTAAGTAGGCCTTCGGGGGGGATCATCCGAGCCTACTACCGGGAAGCCGCATAGCCAGACCACCAATTTTCCTCCGAGACCTATTCTTGAACAGCATTACGTACTTCCGCCATTGGGTCATTCGATGCATTGCCTAGCCAGTTCTTGATGGGCTCAACATCCTTGAATGATGTTGTTTGACTCATCGCAAGAGATAGTTTTACGCATTGATATCTGAGAAATGGCAAATCATCGGTCACCGACTGACTATCGAATCGGTCGTAGCAAGTTTCCTCCATCAGGAAGCGCAATCCGTGGATGCAATCGCTGGCAAGTAGAGTCCGCCATTCGTCAAAACCTTTTTGGAAAATCCATATGGCAAAAGTGATCGCAGGAAGGAGTGTCGCTCTTCTCCGCACCCGAATAATCGTGCCAACCTCTCGGATCAGATCGAGTGGTGGCGCTGGTAAACAAGTTGGAAAACGCTTGACGCTTCGACTCCACTGAAAAAGAACACCGGTGGCAATACGGGCCTGATTCTCAGAATCAGAGGCCATGAGCTGCGTCAGAGAGAATTGTGCCTGTTTAACCTGCTCAGGAATGGATCGCATCAGACCAGGAAACAGATAGAACACCTCTGGATAGTCCTGGACTCCTGGCTGAACAGCATTCAGCAAACCTATTGCGGTTTCTTCAGGAAGTGTGAATGCAGAAATAAGGGAACCTATAGCTTCGAGGTCGTCGTTCCTCATTTGTGCCATCCTGGCGCCGCCCATAAATTCGGACGAAGATGGGAAATCAAGCCCAGAGGAAAACCAAGATCTGATCAGTTCACTGATGTGGAACTCATCTTTTTGTGACAACCTGAAGCCACGTTCCGTTCTCTGCTCCTGGCCAACGGCTCTGCCCAACATTACAAGGCTCTTTTGAATCTCCTTTTGGGCTGTGGGCCTTGGTTCCAGGTAGGCTGACCGGAAGGCTCTTTCGGCGTACCCATCCTCTGGCTCTGGCATGCTAAGGAACGCCCAATCAAAAATTGTGGTATGTGCAGGCATCCCGTTATCCGCAAGCAACTGCCGATCCCAAAGGGCATCAGCGAATTTCCCCTGCTGATGAGTGGATAGAAGTCCCAATTCATAGAGATGGACCAATCTCAAAGTTGCTCGTTCTCGTGTTTCTCCTTCTGCCATTGCCGACAGAAGCTCCTGAACTGGTTTTTCAATATCAACAGATGGTGCTGCATTCAAGGACATTGTAGGCCAGTGGTGGAAAGGGTCTGGCCAATCATTCTCATCAGCCACGCTGAAGCCACAACGCCCTGGAATTGGTAATGCAGCTAAGGTTGGAACATGCCGTAAACGTTCTGATACCGGGAGGGCTTTGAGGGCTCGTTTAAAAAGATGGCCCAACTCGGTTGTCAACCAGGGATGCCGACGAAACAGATCTGATTTATAGTATCCACACGCCCGCTCCAAAAGGGTATTGATAATTCCAACTGGTAGTCGAGGGGTAAGCATTGAAAGCAGTTCAACGGCGACTCGCAGACGGGTGACCCAGTAGGTTGGGTTTCTGCCATCTTGACAGCTGCATCTTGCATATGAATAGTCTGCAAGCTTCTGCAAGTCACTTGCTATTGCCTCAATAAATTTGACATCCAATCGGGCAATTGTGGTACGCGTAAAAAGTTTTTTGAAATACTCGTTATCATAATAACTTGCCAAACGCCACCCCAGCAGAACAGAAATTTCTGGATGTTGCTTGACAAGCCGCAGAGCGCAAAGATTCAATGCTTTCCCTGCAATGACTACTGAATCAGCTTTCGAAGGTAACCCCGCCAATTCAGTCAGGCGCTTCATCTGGAAAGTTGGAAGCAGACTTGAGTTTTCAATTCCCCAACTCGCAAAGTAATATTGTTGACGTATCTCCCCAAAGTCAAACATTCGCTCTTCATGAGGGCCTGTGGTTGGGGATGCGGGAGGTTCCTTTTCCAGTTCACCGAGCAAAGCATAATAATCAGCTTGCGCATCGCAGTGATGAACCGCCAACTCTTTCCATCTTTGATGTATGGCCTCATCTCGCTCATGTGGAGCCAAGTCGTCTTCCCCACTCAGGGAATGCCTTGACCCAAACTTCAATGCACTAAGAGGAAAAAGTGCCCATCCCTCCCGGGAGAGGTTTGGCAGGTCAACGTCGCCTCTCCTAGTGTTACGCCGAATTGACTTGATGGATGAACGCACAAAAGCTAGCGCCTGATCAGCACTGTTGGTTTCCGCGAACAAAGCAGCTTTACGGATATCCCAGAACGGATCACTCCGACCTGTATTCCACTTCTTCAGAAGATTTTCCAACTCCTCATGGTCCAGTCTGCTCAAGGAAACCAAGCAACGTTCGTAGATAACTTTGTTTCCATATTCAGGATCGTCGCCGACAAATGGGTCCAACTTGTCAAGCCAATCGGAGGCCGTTTTCAGATCTGCGTCATCACGAGCAGATCGCACCACAGCCAATGCCAATTCCCGCCAGCAATGACGCGCACGGGTCCAGTCCGGATTGGGCCATTCAATCATCGTACCTTGGGAGTCAAGGCAAACTTGGTTCTGGACATTTACTGATCCCAGGATGGGAACAATTTCCTGTACGACTGCATCAAAAATCGGCGCCAATGCTATTTCCAAGCGCCAGACCAACTCCGCAAGCGCAAAGAGCCGTTCCCAGGGCATCATGCTGGGGTGACGGTGGGTCACCTCCGATATCCACCTTTCAGTATAAAGCCAAACGGTATGGCGCACGTGTCCTGGGGCGATCAGCCAACCGGGATAACAGGAACGATTGTGGGTCCATACATCAATCGTTTTTCTCATTTCAGCAAGGCGCGTATCGCTTTCAGCTGCGCGAGGCGTTGCAGGGGAAATCACCTCATTCATTGGGCGGGATGTGGCAGAAGAGGTTGGAATTTTCAGGTATGAAGGTGGTTGGGGTGGTGGGTCTCCCTGTCCTGGCCAGAAATACGGTGGCAACGGCCTCCCCTGGTGCAGCATGTGGAGAAACCATTCAGTCGCATACCGATGACGCAGGCTCGGTGACCAGCTTTTACCAGCCGGCAAATGGGCCATATCGATAGGAATCACATGACGTTCTTCCAGCATTCGTCGCCGGTGTGGAGAAAGGTCCAACCAGCCCACCAGATAAATTTTCTGGGTCAACACGTCCAGATGATCTCGAACCCATCCTGACCAATGCAGAAAGTTTGGATCATCCCCAGAAAAACCCAGCAAGCAGAAAACGTTCTCCATCATGGACTGGCGGACAAGGTTCACGAACGGGGCGAACCTTGCTGGGTATGTACGGTAGTCCTCTTCGGTGAAAATGAAAGGATCGTAAGCGGGCAACGTCCCGTGCAATTTGACAATACGTGGACGCTTGCTCCCAGGAATTTCAGAAAGCGTTCTCACCACGTGGTAGTTGCGATTGAAAACATCTGACCGGCCCCGTTCGAGAAGGGTATCCCAGTTGGTGGTCAACACCTCTGCCCAAGGCAGATCAAGTAAAAGCTGGTGCAAATCTCCAGGGACGTATTCCTCGTCGGGCACCATGTCGCGAATCAATCCATTCAAGGCGGTTCGCCCGAAGGCTACCTCGAACTCTTGAGCCAATCTCAGGAACCCGCTGGTCGCGCCGGCCTCTTTCATCGCGCGGTCATGCTGGTCAGCTTGTTCTGGTTTGACGTAAAGGCGGTTGGCCATTTCACGGGCAGTGTCCGCCCAGGTTGGCATCTCGCGACGGCTGGCTGAAACCGGATTTGCATTCCGGCTGAATCCAGTGCCAACCATCACTGCTGCATTGCCAAAAGGAGCATCCCGCCACAGAGCCTCTCGGAGGCGTTCCACATGGGCCATATCAGAGAATGACATCAATTTGCCCCCACCGGAATTCATCATCAGTTGCCATCCGCAGGAATGGACTCATAAATCACCTTGGAAAGCACGGCAAACGCTGCATTCTCGAAGGCCTTGTCATCCATGTAGCGAGTAACGATCTTGTCGTTCTCACTCATGCGCTGGATCATCATGTCCTCGACCATCTTGCGCAGGCCGAGTTGGAATTTGTCGAAGGGGTTGGCTTGGCGCATCTTGACCACATGGGGATCTTTGGTCGCCTTCTCACGAATCTGCTCGAAGAACAGCCGGTCCTCCTCGGTGAAGTTGGTGCCAAAACGCTCATTCAGGACATCAATGATCTCCGAAAGCGGAGCCTTGTCCTCTTTCGCATTGCCTGTGCCTACATCGGTGGGGCTCTTCACGCCATAGGATTCACCTGCGCCGAGGTCAATGCTGCCAGAAAAAATCCGCTCCATGCGGTAATACTGGAGGCCCACTTCATCGACGAGTTTGACCGTCGTGCTGTCCTGGTCCATTTCCAGATGCGGAACCAGAAATCTGCCGAAGCTATAGAGCATTTCCAGATCGGGATCCGCATAGGGGATGACCTGGCTCAGGAAGGCATAAACACGCACGTAGCCGCTGAGTTTGTCCCGGAAAGTGCATCGCTCTTCATCTTCCGCCAGGGCTTTGAAACGATCCACGGCAGGTTGAAGGTGCTTTTGGAGATGAGCGTGATCCGACGAGGAGTGTTTTCCAGGGCCTCGGTAGAACACCCAAGCAAACGCCTCCACTTCGTTCCAGTAGTAAACCTGCATCTCATCCAATTCGTGCTTGATCTTTTCGAGCTGAGATGGGTCGGAACTTTCCTGAAGGCTGGTGGTATCGTAATAGGGCTTGAAGGCTCGGTAGATGTCCTCCGCCTCGTTGATGAAATCGAGGACGAAGGGCGCTTCCTTGCCGGGCACCATGCGGTTGAGGCGTGATAGGGTCTGCACGGCTTGCACGCCATCCAAACGCTTGTCCACGTACATAGCCATCAACAAGGGCTGATCAAAACCGGTTTGGTACTTGTTGGCCACCAGGAGCACTTGGTAATCCGAAGAGGCGAACCGTTCCGGCAGTTGGCCTTCCCCAATAGGCTTGCCGTTGATCACGTCCGTATTCATACCCGGCTCGGTATACTCCAGACCAGTATCCGGATCCTTGACCGTACCGCTAAAGGCCACCAACGGGCGTATATCGTCGTATCCGCGCTCCTTGATGTACTTCTGGAACGCCAGCAGGTACTTGACCGCCTGGATCCGAGAGGTGGTCACCACCATCGCCTTGGCGCGGCCGCCAAGATGGTGCATGACATGCCCCCTGAAGTGCTCCACGATCACTTCGATCTTCTGGGCGATGTTGGTGGGGTGCATCACCAGAAATTTGGCCAGCGCCCGGGCGGCTTTCTTCTTGGGAAGGTTGGGGTCATCCTCAACCGCTTTGACCAGTTTGAAGTAGGTCTTGTAGGTGGTGTAGTTCTTCACCACATCCAGGATAAAGCCCTCCTCGATGGCCTGCCGCATGCTGTAGAGGTGGAACGGCTGCGGCGCTCCGGTGGTTCCGGGACGTCCAAACAGCTCCAGCGTCTTACCTTTGGGCGTGGCTGTGAAGGCAAAGAAGCTCAGATTGGGTTGCCGCCCTCGGGACTGCATCACCTGATTGAGGCGATCTTCCCAGTCGGGTTCTTCCTCAGAATTGGTCGCATCGGTGTTGGCTCCCAGGATCTCCTTCAACTCCCGGGCAGTCTCACCGGTCTGGGATGAATGAGCCTCGTCCACGATGACGGCATAACGGCGTTTGCCAATCTCCTCTTCCCAGGCGCGAGCTTTGGCACGTTCCTCTTCGGTTGGGCTGTCCACCCGGTCTGCTCCGGCGGCATGCAACAGCCCTTTTAGGACGAAGGGGAACTTCTGCAAGGTGGTCACCACGATCTTGGTGCCGTCAATGAGAGCCGCAGCCAGCTGCCTGGAGTCCCGGTCAATGGCCTTGACCACTCCTTGGGTGTGTTCGATCTGGTAGATGGCGTCCTGCAATTGGCGGTCGAGCACCTGCCGATCGGTAATGACGATGACGCAATCATAAATCTTGTGGTCATCGGCGCTATGCAGACTGGCCAAGCGGTGAGAAAGCCAGGAGATGGAGTTGGTCTTGCCGCTTCCCGCCGAGTGTTGAATCAGATAATTTTGTCCCGAGCCTTCCTCCCGGGCGGACTGGATCAGTTCGCGCACTGCGCTCAATTGATGAAAACGGGGGAAGATCATGGTCTCCTTGGTGATTATTCGCTGCCCCCCTTGGCCATCCGCCTGTTTTTCCTCTTTCTTCTCGACAAAAAGGAAGTGCCCGAGGATATCGAGGAAGCTGTCCCGCTCTAGCACCTCCTGCCACAGGTAGCCCGTGCGGTAACCGGACGGGTGCTGCGGGTTGCCCGCACCGCACTGGATGCCACCCGGCTCACTGCCCCGATTGAAGGGCAGGAAAAAAGTCTTAGGCCCGGAAAGCCGGGTGGCCATGTGGACTTCATCAGGATCGGCGGCGAAGTGGACCAAGGCCCGTTTTTTGAAATCAAACAGCGGGGCCCGTGGATTACGATCTTGCTTATACTGTTTGATGGCGTTGCGCCATGACTGCCCGGTACCCGGGTTTTTCAGCTCACAAGTCGCCACGGGCAGGCCGTTGACGGCAAACAGCAGGTCGATGGTACTGTGATCATCCGGGTGACAGGGCACCTGCCGGGTAACGGTGAGTCGGTTTTGCTCATAGATGGCCAGAGCGTCAGGATTCAGGCCATGAGCGGGTCTGAAATAGGCCAGCCGGAAGGTCTGACCGTAAAATTTAAAGCCGTGACGCAGCACATAGAGGGAGCCCTTGATCCCCAGCTCCTTGACCAGTGCGGTGAGCAACATGGATTTCAGCCCGGCTCCGTGCAGGGTGAGCATCTCCTGCCACAGTTTGGGTTGGGTGGCTTCAATGAATGTGTAGATCTGGACGGGAAACAGCGCCTTGTCCTGGTCCCATTCGGCGTTGGTTCCTCTTTTCCAACCCCCGGCCAGCAGCATTTCCTCCACATTTGATTCAAAAGCGTTTTCGTTGGTTTGGCTCATGGATCATCACTCGCTGTTCTGTAGGCTTGATCCTGACGGTTTGGTTTGTCCGGATGGCGAAGCCTCAATAAACCATGCTCAACCATGGATGTCAGAAATCGAGAGCGCAACCCATCTGGGTTGCGATTCAACAACTCTCCCAGTGCTCTGCGTGAAAGCCATCGGCCTCGGCAAAGCTCAATAATCAACTTTTCCATCTGCTGGGGCGACATTTTTTTGCTCAGCCGGGCTGGAGCGGCCAATTGCTCAAGTCCCTGCCACTCTTCGCCAGACGTTTTCTCGATATGTACGGAGTCGGCGACCATATGTACGGAGTCGGCGACCATATGTACGGAGTCAGCAGCCATATGTACGAAGTCGGTAGCCACATGTACGGAGTTCCCAGAACGCTGTATTGAGTCGCTGGCGGGAGGCAACCGGTACTGGCTCCAACGGCCACTGCCCTCCTGGACCAGTGCGCCTCTGACAACCAAATTTTGCAACAATTTTGTTACATCAGCAGTATGCAGCAGGGTGATTTGACGCATACGTGCATTGTCCACACTTCCTTCCACATCGGCAGTCACAAGAGCCTGAATCTCGTGTTCGTTGAACGTGTTGAAAGGTATACCAAACCGAAGTTGCAACCGCTCCAGAGACTCTTGAGGAATCAGACTGACCATGGGCAAACGCCAGATCATGCGATCCGGTTGCATCTGTTCGTGAAATATGGGAGAGCGCCAATGTTGGGATGACCAGCCACGTCGGATCTTGTCGATTCCGGATCCCGCCTTTTCGGCAGCACCCATCATCATGAACATGGTTTGCAAAGCCTTGTTTCGGCATTCGCTAACGCTACCACTCAACATCTGTTCGAAGGAGACCAGAGACGTTCCGGGATTGGAAAACTCGAATCGATCCACATATTTTTCGACAACGATGCCCCCCTGTCCCTGATAGTCTGCATGAATCAGGGCATTGACCAGAGCTTCTCGGATGGCTTCATGGACTTCGGTTTCTCCTTTGCGGAACAGATTGGCATCCAATTGGAAGGGTATTTTTAGATCCGAACAAAGCCTTTGAAATGTCTTCAAATAAAACTGAAACAGATTGCCTGCCCAGGTGCCATCGACAGTCAACCGGTCAGTCCAGCGAACATCAGGATCCGTAGAGAGTTTTTCCCGAAAATCGACATGGTAGGTCGGCATGGCCTCTCGAATCGCATCATCACGGCCAAACATCAACAACCCCGCCAGGGTCAACCCTTCACATGCTCTGGCACGATCTTTTCGCCATCCACCCAGTTTTTGCAAAAATCCTCTTTCATCCTCATCTAACCATGGATGATCGGGCTTATGGGCAGCAAAGCGTTTCCGGTATTGCTGCAAACTGTGGGAATCAAGATCCTCCAGCGTGAAATGGTCCAGAATGCGGCTGTCGGCAGGATCTTCGGAGCGGTCCGCCAGCATGCGTCCCACCTCCTGCTCGGAGCACTTGTAATCCCCTTCAAAGTTGCGCCGATAGGTGCCTGTCAGCGGATTTTGTCCAAGAAAGACCGGTTTTTGATGGCGACTGGCTCGGGGAACACGAATGGCCATGACGTTGCGGTCGCCACTGGCCAGCGTCGTCACATCATTGCTGCTCAAAAGGTTGGCGCTGACCTTGCCATGATTGTTGATGGTATCCCAAAGGCTCTTTTGCAATTTCGAGACATCTTCAATCCCGCTGATGGCTCCGTTATCCTCAACACCGAGCAGAATGATGCCGCCTTGGGTATTGGCCATGGCGCTGTAGGTTTCCCACAGGCTGTGGGGCAGACCACCACGGGCAGACTTGAACTCAAGGTCGTCCTCTTCTTCCCAATTCTGGCGGCTCACAATGTCCGACAGTTGGATAAGCTCCGCAGTCATGCAGCGTCTCTCCTATCCCAGCCCCCAGCCAGCAGTATCTCTTCCACGGTGGATTCGAAGGCATTGTCGATGGTGTGGGCCATGGCTTTTCCTACATGCTGCCGTTGATTTCGAATACCCGGTACTTCAACCATTTGGCTATGCCATCCAGGTCCGGGAACAGTTGTTTGTCGAACACGCCGTATTGGTCCAGACGACGGCGGATGTCGTCGTGGGCTGTATGCCTGATCACAATTTCCAGGTAGTCCTGTTCTTCCAGAGACGCCATGGGCCGATGGCAAGCCAAAAGCACCCCATCCTGGGCGCGGATGCGAGGAGAAACATGAGGAGGGTCATAAATGACATTGGCCGTGATGTCAAAGGGTGAATGATTTGGATTGACTTTGACGATGTTTTGTTTCTTTTTCTTCTGGACTTCTTCTACATCCGCGCTTTCCGGTTCGTCATCCAGGAAGGCTCCATAGCCTTCCCCAGACCCGAAACCGTCACCAGCACCGGATCCGAAGCCCGCACCCGATCCGGAACCATCTCCATATCCAGCGCCAGACCCTGAACCTGCGCCGGATCCTGATCCATCCTCATTTCCGGCACTGCAACCATGCACAGCGCCAGATCCGGAGGATCCGTCCTCTTCGTCGAATCCATCATGCCGACAGCGTTTCAAGTCGCTGTACTTGGCTGGTTCGCTGATCAGAACGTACACGGCGCTATCAAGGACTTTGCCACCGGCATCCTTCTTGGTCTCGCGTGTGGCAAAATAGAAAGCAACCAGGGGATTGGTAGTCCAGTCCATGAATCGGGTGGGTAAGCCGTGATGCTGGGCGATGGCCAGCGCTTCCCAGTCGTTACGAGGCAGGTGATTGACGTAGGTGAGCAGATGGTTGCTGAAGGTCTCCAGTACGTCGCGTTCCAGGGTCTGACGCTCTTCGGTGCCAAGTCCCTGCAAACGATCATAACGGCCTATGGACGGCTTCAGATCATAGCCTTGATCCACCCGTCTGCTTTGTCCCCGAAAATAGTGGCGGATTCGTTTGCCATTGCGTTGTTTGCGGCCTACCTCATCCCGGACGATACGGAGGTACTCTTCGAAGCTGTCGATGGCATACTCGTTCATGCCACATGCTCCCAAGCTTTGATATCACCGGAGAGGACCGCATTAATAGCATTACAAATTATCCTATCCAATCGGTCATCAATCAGGAGATCCATAGATGATATCCTTTTTATGCCGATGCAGCTGAAACGGCAGCAGCATCGATATCAAAGCCAACATCTTTCAACCGGTGGCAAAGTTTCGGCACGATCTCACGGATATGGTCATTGTAGCCCAACCGAATGATCCCCTGGAGATCAGAGGGAAGCTCAAGGTGACCTTTAACAATGAGCGCCATGCGTTCTCTGGTCAGTGAGGAAAGGAGCATGCCGGTTTCGAGGAGGACATTCTGCCGCGCCCTGGGTTCGGCTTTTCCTTCGCCATCCTGCTTGGCGTAGCCCACATCGTCGGGGGTCATCAGGACGATCCCGAAATCGGAAGCATAGTCCCTCCCGATGTGCCCTTCCAGCGCCTCGATGATGGTTTTTCCCTCCCCGGATGAGTTCATCAGAATGAAGGGTTCCAGCCCCAGCCGTCTCAGGGCGAGCTCCAACTGATCACGGGCGTTCACATCGTGGCCGTGAACGATGAAGATTTGCCCCTTTTTAACTGCTTGGCTGTGACCCCCTACTTGGAGTGCAACAGCCCCTAGGCCGGAGAGTACTGCATTCAGGGAATGTTCTAACTCCTGTTTGCCCTGGGCAGGCCCCTGGATCTGGAGAGTCCCTTTGGACTCCCACCAGTTCATCACGCCCTTGTTGCGCGAACGGAAGGTGTGCTTGCCCTGGCCATCGGATTGCCACTCACCTGGAATGCCGATGGATTCGACGGCGGCTTTGAGTTCTTCAATGGTTCCGTGAAAAGAATTTGGCATGGCGGGCCTTAATGTCTCACATCAATCTTGCCGGTGACGGCGGCGGTGATCAGGGCGGTGCGGTACTCTTGCAATCGGGTGATGGCGGTTTCTACTTTCTCGGTCAGGAGGTCCAGTTTAGCGGTTTCTCGGTCCAAATAGGTGGCAATGATAGATTGCTCATCAATCGATGGCACACAAATCAGCAAGTTTTTTGTTTCATCTTGATTAATAATTGGTAAAGTTGTAAACTTTCCGCATTTCACAATATATTCTCTCAATGTTTTTAAATAGTAAGCTAAAAAGAATGAGCTGAGTTGTTCATTGCATACAATCGCATTTATTTGCTGATTGCATGAACAGACATCTAAGGTCAACCCAACTTTCCCAATGGTTGCACCAATACCTACGAGCAGCACCGCCATAGGTGGAAAGATCTTTACAGCACTTTTTCCTGTTTCAGAAAGAGATCTGACTGAACCTTCAAGGATCAAATGTTCTGAAAAATCCGCAGGAGTAAACCACTTAAAACCATATTCTTCGAAATAGTGCTCATCAGCCCCATCAGGAGTTCCTCCAGTTTTGACTGATTGCACGACTCTTCGTAGAGGCAGCGCTTCCCATCCTTCAGGGATCTCCCCCAGCCACTCAACACCAGAATCCTTGAACCGGGTATGCGGCTCCAATCCGAATACCCTGGCAACCTCCGGCGGCAAGCCACGGGTGACGGTGCGGGAGATCAACGCCGTGCGCTTTTCCTTCAACCGGGCGATCAACTCCCGCTTTTTGGCGATCAACCGATCAATCTTCCCGGTCTGCTCATCCAGGAAATCGGCGATGGCGGTTTGTTCGGTGAGCGGTGGGATTGGCAGTCGGCAATTGCCGATAAAATCCCAGTTTGCCCGAGGCATTTTTGAACCGTAAGTCGATGAATC
This sequence comes from Magnetococcales bacterium, assembly GCA_015233935.1. Taxonomy (GTDB): domain Bacteria; phylum Pseudomonadota; class Magnetococcia; order Magnetococcales; family JADFXB01; genus JADFXB01. The sequence continues at coordinate 12,817 of JADFXB010000083.1, forward strand.
GACCAAATTCACGAATCCATCTGCAAGCAACCAATAGAGCAAGGCTCGTCGGTCAAAGTCTCTCCCTTCAATCACCAGAAGCTCAGTGGAGCACAAGCCTGAAAAATCAGGGTTGCACGCCTTAGCCAAATATGGCCTTAGCTTGCCAAAGAGTGTTCGACCCTCCTGAAAGCTATTGGCCACCCCTGTTGGCACAACATCTGGATCGATTAGAAGGAGTTTTCCAGTCCAGGATTCAATATTCTCAAGGCCAATGTATGGCAAAGGATTTTCTTCATCGGCTTCAACTTTATGGTCAGAAAGTTGAGCAGCCATTTTCAGCCGTTTCACCTCCCAATGTTCCGGCACCTTTCCGAGCCACTGAACGCCGCTGTCCTTGTACTTGGGATAAGGCTTTTTGTTCATTCTCCTCATCCTCACTGGTTGACGGCGGTGCGGTAGAGCCAGTCCCGGGCGGCGGCCTTGGCGCGCAGCTGCTTGGCCTTTTTCTCAATCTGGCTCTTGGAATAGGCGGAGAAGTCGATCACCGTGTGTTCTGGAAACGAATCAGGATCGGGCCGAGCCAATAAGTCCAGATCTGCACATTCCGCCACTGTGACCCCCATCACCCCCACGGAGTGGCAGTCGGGACGACGCGTGTAATGCTCCCAGGCCGGTTCTGGTTTGATCATGTCGCCGTCGTAGAACGAGAGCAGGTTTTCATCCTTGAGTGTGGGACGGAAGGCCTGGGATGTCACCCGCCCATCCTGAACGAAGCTGGGATGGACCTGACGAAGAAGCAACGTTTCGGGAGTCATGCGCCACCTTCCTCTGCCAGGGTGCGAATCTGTTCCACCATCCAGTTCCAGTCACCCGCTTCTGTCAGGTTCAAGTCCTTGTCCTGTTCCTCATCCGTCGTCATGTTCAGGTCTTGCCATTCGGCTCGTTTGGCCTCCAGATTTACTTCCAGGGAAATTTCATGTTCCCCCAAGGTCCACTCGGCCTGAATTCCCCCTTCGCCCGTGGGATAGAGGTAGGGCAAGGGCAGATCCTCGGGGTAATGACGGTCGAAGGCGTCGGCCAGCCAATCCAATCCATCCTTCCTTGGAGCGCGCCCCTTGCTGTCCAACCATCCATCCCGTAGGGAACGGAACTCCTCCAACCGTGCCGACACATCCAATGGATCCAAAATGCTGACATGCTCGATCTCGTCGATCTTTTGGAGGCGATTACTACGATTGTAACGGCCAACACCCTGAATCAGGATGCGCGTTCCTTTCCGGTAGCCGTTAAATGCCTGAATGATGGCATCCTGATGCTGGGATACGATGGGGGCGTTCACTCGCGGACCAGACAGCATCTGGAGGGTGAAAGTCATGCGCTCCTGATCCGCTTCCGGAACCGAGCCACGCAAGCCAATTTCTTCGGTCAACTCCTGGGTTTGAGAAGAGGCGAAAATCAGCTTACGGCGAGTGGATCGATCCAGGCGGGCTGGACGTTGGACGTTACCTGGATCAAATTCGATCCACTCTCCATCCCTCAGCCCACGCCCCAGGGGGTCAAAATACCCCAGCAGACTTTCCGGCAGACACGCTGTGATATTCTCATCGTTGGCTGCGGCGTTGATGGCGTTGCAGATCCTCTCCTTTGCCTGTTCCAAATAAACTTGGTTCTCAGGAGGGAAAAGACTAGGCTGGGAAATTCCTCCAGTATCCACAAACAGACTCACCTGAGGCACGGCACTGCCTTCTCCGATGCCCGTCAACTTGAGAGAAATGCCATCGGTGAACCCTCGGGGGGATCGTTGCCGTCCAGGATGCTCCT
>JADFXB010000084.1 GCA_015233935.1 Magnetococcales bacterium
TGGAGATTCCCGACTGCGACCTGAGGACCCACATCCATCCCAAACAACTGCATCAGGTGGTGCTGAACCTCTGCAACAACGCCGCCCAGGCCATGGGAGAGGAGGAGGGACGACTGACCGTGGGGTTGCGCCAGACTAGATTGGAGGAACGGCAGGCTGGGCCATTGGGGGTGTCGGTCGGGTCATACCTGGTGATCACGGTGCAGGACACCGGGCCAGGGATTGCTCCCAACATCCTGGAGCGGATCTTTGAACCCTTTTTCACCACCAAAGATGTCAATAAGGGAGTTGGACTTGGCTTGGCAATGGTCCATGGCGCGGTTCGGAACTGGGGGGGATGCGTTCATGTGGAAAGCACTACCGGGCTGGGCAGCACCTTCATGGTCTACATCCCCGCCCTGGACTCGGCCACACTGGGCGCAGAAACGGCGGCAGGGGGATGAGCGGCAAGGACCCGGGAAGGTGGGCTGCCTTCCGCGAAGGTGAAAATCAAAAATTTGAATTGCGTCGAGACAGAGGATGAATGGGCTGGTTTCGGTAGGCAAGGGTGGAGCAGAGGCCCAGACAGGATGCCTTCAGTCACTCATCGTCAACATGCCGCTCCACATCCAAGCGTTCATGCAGGATGCAAACGATTTCAATATGATCCGATGCAAGTGCACGATAAAAGACGAAATGCTTGCCAACCGGACATTTTTGGGTAGCCTGTGCGGCCAGGTCCCGGCTGCCAATTATCGCCGCCAGGTATTCTTCCCCGCCCGCTTGGCGGCATACATGCCTTCATCGGCACGGCGCAGCAGGGCCTCCCCTTCGCCACCATCCTGAGGAAAAACAGCGACGCCAATGCTGGAACCCACATGTAACTCCTGCGTAGCAAGCGACAGGGGCTTGGCAAACAGATCAATGACCTTGTTCGCCACACGTTCCGCATCTTCCACCGACGCAATGCGCAGTAAGATCACAAACTCGTCCCCGCCAAAACGTGCCACCAGATCCTCCCGGCGGACCGCCTGACGCAACAGTTCCGCCACATGTTTCAGCAGCAGGTCGCCCATCTCATGGCCATGGGTGTCGTTGACCGACTTGAAACCGTCCAGGTCAATGAACAGCACGGCCAAGGCGCTGCCATCCAGGCGTGCGGTGAGCACCCCCTTGTCCAACCGTTCGAGGAAGTGCTTGCGATTGGCGAGCCCGGTCAAGGAGTCGTGGGTGGCTTGCCAGGCGATCTTTTCCTCCCGCTGCTTGCGTTCAGTAATATCGCTGAAAAAACCCACATACCGCACCACCCGCTTCTGCTCATCGGTCAGGGTGAAGATGGACAGCCACTGGGCGTAAATTTCCCCGTTCTTGCGCTTATTCCAGATCTCACCCGCCCATCGCCCTTTGACGTGGATATGCTCCCACATCCCCGCATAGAAGTATGAATCGTGACGGCCCGATGTCAGGATAGCCGGAGTGCGACCGACCACATCGTCGGGGTTGTAGCCGGAGATGACGGTGAAGGCAGGATTGATGGAAAGGATGCGATTATCGGCATCGGTGATGAGGATGCCCTCACTTGCGTGTTTGATCACCGCTGCGGCAATACGCAAGCCTTCTTCGGCCTTTTCTTGCTGTTTCAAGGTGCGGTCAGCGAAGAACCCCGCCGGAACCAACGCCAAGATCACGAAGATCATGGAGAGAGAGATGAATTCCAGGTTCTCCACAACACGGCTGGCATCATGGGCGAGCCCGAAGAGCAAGGGATCGATGGTTTCTTCCAGCACCAGCCGCCACAGCGTGGCGATTAGACCTACGCTCAGGACTATGAACAGGGCGGACAACCAGACGTGGCGACGTTGCATGGCTTCGTTTCCGGCTAGGTGTGGAAGGAACTGGAATGGTCCAAAGGATCAGAAGCGTTTTAAAAACCACTGAGCGGGGGGGCAGCCAGATCATGGGAAAAGCCGATCCAGAATTTGCAAATAGAGGTTGCGCTGTTCTTCTGCATGGGAGTCTCTCCATGTTGAGACAAGATAATCCATGATACTATATAATGGTAAATATTGGTACAAAAACACCCTATTTGGGGACGGTAAGCCTATCGCCTGGAGAGGCAAGGGATGATTGGAGTTGGTTCGGCAGTCAGGGTGGAGCAGAAGTCCGGGGAATTTTAAAGGATTAAATGATCCAGGGGGATTTAACGGCGAGTTTGGGCTTGGTAGGGGACGCCGGTCTCAATCTGGCCACTCCCACAAAAAAAGGTTGACATGGTGCTTCTTGGGTTATAAGATGTCAATCCTCCTTCAGACCCCTCCATAGTACGCAAGCATCCCGAGGGGACTTTATCGCTCAAGACTGAAAGGAGGTTAATAGAGCTGTATCAGCATGCTGAACCGTCGCACCTACCTGACCGTCATCTCAAGGTCAGCATTGGCATCATAAGCCAACCTACCAAATGGCTCACGCAGCCAAGAATTTTCTTCCCTACTCCTGATGGGGCACATAGCCTTACTCGGACATAAGCCTTCCCCTACTCCAAATGGGGCACATAGCCCTCCTCGGACATAAGCCTTCCCCTACTCCAATTGGGGCACATTGCCCTACCTCGGACATAAGCCTTCCCTACTCTGGTGGGGCACATTGCCCTGCTCGAACATATTTAAAGTTCGTTCACGCTGTTACAGATCGTCGCGCTTATGCGTCGCATGCCTGTAACAAGAGAACATTAACCTAACATCTCAGATTTAAGGGAAACAAAATTGAATAACATTGAAAATGCAGTTGAAAATGACCAGTTAGCAACTATCCAAAAGTCCGTCAAGAGTTATATCGCTTGGGGTGCTTCTCCTCTTCCGGTGAAACCAAGAGGGAAAGTACCTTGGGATATGAAGAGTGGAAAAGCACTAAATGATTGGAATAATTTCGAGATCGGTCAGGAACAAGTCGATGACGTGTTCTGCTCACAAGACATGAACGTGGGAGTCCTTCTCGGCTCCAAGTCAGGGGGGCTCATGGATGTCGATTTGGACACTCCAGAAGCGTTAGCCTTAGCACCGTACTTTCTGCCCAAAACGATGACCTTTGGGCACAGACTAAAGAGACAGTCTCACTGGCTGTACTCAGTTGATGCACCTTCAACAACAAAACAGTTCAAAGTTGCAGAAGGGAAACCCCTCCTTGAACTGAGGGGTGATGGGGGGCAGACTGTTTTCCCTCCAAGCATCCACGCAGAGGGGGGGATGATCAGCTTTGATGGGGAAGTAAACCATGCCCTTGAAATTGGATACGATGAACTCCTCGCACTCTGCAACAGATTGGCAGCTGTAACACTGCTCGCTCGGCATTGGCCATCGCAGGGGGGGAGACACCAGGCCGCTCTTAATTTGGCTGGTGGACTGGCCAGAAGCGGAGTTTCTCTCGAAGACGCTGAACTAATCGTCGCCATGGCAGCTTGGGCAGCACATGACGAGGAGTATGAGTCTCGCCGTTCAGATGTGAAGTCTACCTACGAGACCTTATCGCAAGATAAGCCGGCCACTGGTTGGACAAGTCTTTCTAAGTCTATGGGAGATAAGGTGGTAGGCAAAGTGAAGGAGTGGCTTGGCATCAAAGAGCAAACAGCAAGAGTCAGTGTTACAAATCCAATCCCCGCCGGGCAACCAGCAGTTCATATTGAAGATAACCTTACCTGCCATGGAATGGCTAAAAAATTCATCAAAGCCCAAAATGGAGAACTCCTATATTGCCGTGATGATGAGAAGTGGTTGACATGGGAGAAAACCCACTGGCAATTCGATAATGATGTGAATACTGAAAAACGTGTAAAATGCTATATGGAAGCTATTATGGACATGGCGTTAGCAGCAAAAAATAATGATCTATGGCACAAGATTCAGGCGAAATGCATTCACAATTACCTGGTTGGCGTCCTCAAAATGGCCAGATTGGAAGACAATGTTTGTGTAGAAAGAATAGAACTGGACAAAAAACCCATGCTTCTGACCTTTTCAAACGGCACCTTTGATCTTGACTCAATGGAGTTCGTGGATTCCAATCCTGAACACCTGATCACGCGCATGATCAGCATCGCTTTCGACGGAAAGGAGATGTGTCCTATATGGGATGATTTTGTTCTACGGATAATGGGTGGAAACCCCGATATGGTCTCGTTCCTCCAAAGGGCAGTCGGGTACACGCTCACTGGGTCAGTGAAAGAACAGGTATTCTTCTTCCTCTACGGAAGTGGAAGAAATGGTAAGAGTACCTTTCTCACAATACTCGAGAAGCTGGTTGGACCATATGGGATTAAGCTTTCTGCGAACACTCTGAGTGCCAAAAGCATTGGTGGAATCCCCAACGACATTGCTCGTCTCTATGGCGCTCGACTGGCAGTGTTGGATGAGGTTCAGCAAAATCTCCGACTCGACGAGGCAAAAATTAAAAACATCACAGGGGGTGATAAGATGTCTGGTAGGTTCCTGTACCGTGAATTGTTTGACTTCCACACTTCCGCAAAGCTCTGGATGTACGGAAACCACAAACCTACAATCGTCGGCACCGACCACGGGATCTGGCGGAGAGTGTGTCTTATACCTTTCACAGTAACCATCCCAGATCATGAGGTGGACCAAGATTTGCCTGAAAAGCTCGAGGGTGAGCTACCGGGGATTCTCCGTTGGGCGATTGAGGGTTGTAAACTATGGAAAGAAGAAGGTCTCAACCCTCCTGCTACTGTAAAAGATGCTGTCCAAAATTACCGCAACGAAGAGGATGTGGTTGCAAGCTTCATTAAGGACGAGTGTGAGAGGGGCGTAAGCTACGAAGTAGGTGCAACTGATTTGTACACGGCATACAAGACGTACTGCACCAACCAAGGTGAACCCTTCTTAAGCCAGAAAAAATTTGGTGAGAGGATGACATCACTCGATTTCGACAAGAAGCCAAAGCCAAAGATACACTACATGGGCATTCGGAAGCGTGAAAATAACTCAGACATTCACTCAACCTTGTCTGCACATGTGACTCCTAGTTTTAGTGGATCACCTGCAACTCCCAGTGTTGGTGGATCAAAGGACTTTCCAGGTTTTCTTAAATCACAGGAAACTCCCAGTGTTGGTGGATCACAGGACTTTCCAGGTTTTCTTAAATCACAGGAAACTCCCAGTGTTGGTGGATCACAGGACTTTCCAGGTTTTCTTAAATCACAGGAGACTCGCAGTGTTGGTGGAGCACCTGTGACTCCCAGTGTTGGTGGATCACCTGTTTTTAATAAAGTAGATGGTAGGATGACATTTACAGACAGAATGCACCTCGAAAATGGAGACATATTTTAAAGAATGTTTAACTGACGAAGCCAAAAACACGCAGGTACTCTACCCCCCCCATTCTTGGGGGGGATTTTTTTGGGTTTGGGTGCATTAAACGATTAAACGATCGATGGGGATCTTGGGACTTCACTCCTTCGGGAGGAGTTTTTGACGATTAAACGATCGATGGGGGAATCTTGGGACTTCACTCCTTCGTGGGGGGGGGTTGACGATTAAACGATCGATGGGGGATCTTGGACTCTCTCCTTTTGGATTAAATTTTTAACATATAAAAAAATAATTTTTAATTTAAAGGTTAAATCATTTAATTTTAAAAAAATCAGCCGAAGGATGGAGATGGATTTTTTTAAAAAAATTTGATTTAAAGGTTTAATCGTTTAAATGGTCAAAAATCTGTCGAGGGGAGGGGTGAAAAGGTGATTTTCCAAAATTGAAATATAATTTAAAGGTTTAATCGTTTAATGGTCAAAATCTGCCGTATACTCTGTCGTAGAAATCAGAGCAAGGAATTGGTTTTTAAGGTTTAATCATTTAAGATGGATTTGGCTGCGAAACTTATATATATTTAAAATGATCGTTTTTAATCGAGATCAGCACATCTTCCCCCTCGCTAATCATCGGCATCTTCACAGATCATCATTGTTTTTAATATATTGCACATGTAACGGCAAAATGAAGCTGTCTTGCCATCATCTAATTTAAATTATATCTATCTCTACTCTGCTCTTCATCATGATCAATCCACGTTATCAATGATTTCATATAGATATTATAATTAAACAAACAAGGATTGAGTGGTAGCGATACCATTTATCCTTGTTCATCTGAATTCATTATAGAGGAGGCACTGATGAGCACCGCAAGACAATCCCCGAAGTTAGCAAGGGAACTCCTTCCATCGAACAATGACCCGAACGAGAGTTTATCCAACCCCCATGATGAAGTCGTTCAGCAGATTGCATCACTCATCAAAGACCTGCCTTCGGTCGCTGGTCTCGATTCCATAGCCAAACTCGCCGCCCAACTCAGGGACGAGAAAGAGGAGTCGAATTTCTCAGAGGCCGAACAAGAGGTGCGCCAACTGCTCGATGAGAAGGGCATCCTCTTTGAGGAGTTCATCCGGGCTTACGCCAAAGGCCCCACTGATGGGCTTCACTTCCTGGTCAACAGGCTTCGCAAGATTGCCATTGAACTGGAAGCCGATGGACTGTTCAATCCAGCGGTGGAATCTGATCAGCAGCAATGGGGTTCTCGTGACATCGCCAAATGGGGTAAAGCCCCGCAATGGGTCCGCGACGAGCTCAAGCAGCTCAAAGACATCCATGAACGAGTCACCCGGGACCATATGGTCCAGTTGATCGCCAAGTTCCAGCGTCCTGACTCCGATGAGGAGGATGAGAGCTGAATCGAAGAACGCCATCCTTCGGGGTGGCATTCTTTAATCATGCGATTCAGCCGTTGACTCCCTTACCCACCCCATCCCCCCCGACTACCCGCCCCAAACCACCCCTTCCCTGCGCTTCCTTGGCCCCTTCCTGGGAAGTTTCCCCGGACCCTATCCCCATACCCCTATTGGGGGAAATCACTAGGAAACCCCCGTTTTTGCGATTCATTCCATCTCTGGCGAAGGCAAAAGATTTTTATGCTCGACCCGTACAAACACTTAACCGTCGGTAACAGTTTGTCTTTCAGCCACTTGGAGAGCCAAAAACATGCCTAAATCATGTGTCGCTTACTATCGTGTCAGCACGGAGCGTCAAGGCAAATCAGGTCTTGGTCTTGATGCACAACGTCAGGCAGTCAGTTCCTTCCTACAAACCAGTGACATGCAACTCATCAATGAATTCGTGGAGGTGGAATCAGGAAAAAAAGCTGATCGTCCAGAGTTGATGAAGGCCCTTGAGCTGTGTCGTCGCAAGAAAGCCATTCTGATCATCGCCAAGTTGGACCGTCTCTCCCGGAATGTCGCATTCATCTCCGGCTTGATGGAGTCGAGCGTGGATTTCGTCGCTGTAGATATGCCTCATGCCAATCGACTGACCATTCATATCCTGGCCGCTGTGGCCGAGCATGAACGGGAGATGATCTCTATGCGGACGAAGGCAAGCCTTGCTGCCGCCAAAGCCAGAGGGAAGAAGTTGGGATTCTCAAACGAAGCCATGGTGATTGTCCAGAAGTCTGCATGCATCCAAGGAGCAGAAACCAATCGGCAGAATGCTGATCAGTTTGCCAAGTCAATCGCCCCTCTCGTGAAGGATATTCTTCAGTCAGGAAGAATGCCGTATGCAACCATCGCCATGATTTTCAATGCGAGGGGGATACCGACTCCAAGAGGCGGTGTATGGCATGCGCAGTCTATCAAAAACCTCATCCAGAGACTAAACAAATGCTGAATCATACTTTGCCATTATCATGCAGTACTTGTCATCAATCAGGATCAATGGGAGGAAATGATTATTATAAACGGCGGGATCATCTGTTTCTCATCCTCATGATCATCGGTTTTGCCGTTCTAACCTATCAATATCATCCCATGGTTCTTTCTCAACTCATGCAACGGCAGACCAATATCGACCATGCACCCTCACCACCACAACACCAGGTCAGCCCCACCGTTCAACTTATCTTCAGAAATCGTGATGGTGAGGTGGTCCGGGTACTGATGGGTGAAGACAGATATTCAGAAGTTGTTAGAGATGAAGTTGCTCGATTGGAAGCATCCCAAACCAATCTGATCGGAAGCATCGACGAAAAGATTCATCGTTCAATGGAGCCAGTATTCCAGAAGATGAAGGAGAGGATTCCGCTATTCGGGGATTGGTTCTTCGAGTATGGGACCACCTACAAATTGTTGATGGGTGGCGTTGTTCGATATCTTCATCTCCTCATCACGTTACAAGATTCCCCTTTGGATGATGTGGCCAAAGAAATGGAAAAGGTGGTGCAACGGCAATTTCAACAGATTGTGCTGCAACCGGAACTCAATGGGCCGTTTTTTCAGTCAGCTCTTGATGATGTTCAGGAGCATGTCCGTTTGGCGTTCCGAGATGAGCTCATCTCACATGCTGATCGGTTGCAGGAGTTGGTTGCATCAAACACCACGCATCTCCAGCCAGGTGCATCTTCTCCCAATCTGACGGTCAATCTCGACTGGGAGACCCAATCCAGCAAGGTCTCCATGGCCGGGTATGAGAAGGGAGGAGGTGGGGCGCTGATGGGACCCGGACTGATGTTGATCGGAAGCAAGGTTGCATCTGCTGCCGTTGCGCCACTGGTTACCCGAATCCCAGTCATCGCCATTCCCATCTCCGGTGTTGCATCCTCCATCATCGGGGTTGGGATCGGTTTGGCGATTGACATGGCGATCAACAAGGCGTTCTCGGTCATGCACCGGGAGCAGTTTGAGTCTGATGCGATGCGTGCGTTTGAGGCCATGCAGAAGGAGGAAGAACGCATTGCATCGGATCGAGTGAAGGCGCTGGTGACGGTGATGTATGACGATGCCATCCAGTTGATGGTGAGGTGAAAGGTTTAATCGTTTAGCAGCTTGGGGTGGATGGACGATTTCGCCGTTGCCCATCCATCCTAGGTTAAACCTTTAAACCATTACAGTCCCATCGCTGACGAATTCCCAATTTCCCTTTCGCCCAGGGGGTTAAACCATTAAACGATCGTCTCAGTCTTGATCAAGATTGAGGCGAATGATGTGCAAAAAAACACATTGAAAACATTATGTTATCTGCAAAAGTTCTGCACGCAGAACTCGCAATGCTGCTTGTGACCTAAGGTGCCATTTTTTATATTGACAATTTTTAAATGAGTTAATAATGTTATGATTCGTTTCCATCACTGACAACAAATTGAGGGCATCATTATGACTGAGACCAAACGTACACTCACCGAAATCCCCCTGGCTGATATTGATCCTGATGTAAATCAACCAAGGAAGATTATGGACAAAAATGCACTGAATGATTTATCAAAATCAATTGAAAAACACGGGATAATACAGCCAATTATTGTTCGAGATGGTGGAAATGGGAAATACATTATTGTTGCAGGTGAGCGCAGATACCAAGCAGCGAAACTGGCAGGGCGCACAACTATTCCTGCACTGACCACAACTGGTGAACCAGCAGAAATTGCTCTTGTTGAAAATTTATTAAGAGAAGACTTGACTCCACTGGAAGAGGCAAGGGCGATGGAACGCCTTAAAAAAGAAGCAGGATATAATAACCAAAAGATTGCTGATTTTCTTGGAAAGGCTGAATCGACAGTTAGTGAAACACTAAAAATATTGAGCCTTCCTGATTCTATCATTAAGGAAATAGACGGTGGGCGGGTTGTCCAGAAAAGAATTCTTGTTGCGATAGCCAGAATAGGCGACGCTAAGAAACAGTCTGTTTTATGGAGAAGTTACAAAAAAAATGATATTGGGCGGGATGATATAACAAAGAATGCTGCTGCTGACGATGACAAAAGAAAAGATAAATTCAATGTTTTTACTAGGTTCCTGAATGCGTCGAATAATAAGTTTGATAGTTTTGATGCAGGTAAGTTAGACGATGAACAAAGGGAAGAGTTAATAAAAATTCTAATAATCCTTAAGGAAAATGCCATAAAAGCTATAAATGAATTGTCGCCCAAATGATGCTGATGTAATGATATGAGCTATTGCTGATTAGGAGTTTTTATTGTAAACGGCAACCCCTGTCGCCAATAATCTCTAGAACCCGCTACCTTACTGCTACCGAGTCATCTAGGGAGATTGCTGCCATCTAATCAAGGTATTGCATAGACTTGACTGGGACACGATGGGGGGTGGGAAGGCCGGTCTATCCCTGGATTTGCGCCTGAGTATGAAGCCAGTGTACTCTCGCACCAGGGGCGAAGAGGGCTTTTTGCCTCGACGCTCGACAACTTGACAATGCCGAACGACGAATTTCATCGCAAAATCGAAAGGAAACGATTATGACCTATCCACACAAGAACTCATGCCGACAACTCATCCTTGTTGTTCTGGCAACTTGGGTCTTGCTCTCCGGCAGCGCCTACGGCCAATCCACGGAAAACACCCAACGCATCTACAAATGGAAAGACGACAAGGGGAGCACACAGATCACAAATCAGCAACCCGAAGCAGGAGTGGCCTATCAAACCATCACCATGAGCACTTCCAGAACCAACAACGCCGTTTCCTCTGCCCAACAACCCGTTGTAACTCAGGCTACCGGCACACAACCCTTGCCCGGTCTGTGGGCCATGTCCATGAACACCCACGTGGCGGCGGACAGCGGCTGGAACCCCCCCCCCTTCGTCCACCGTCAGTGCATCACAGCGCAGGACGCCAACAACCCTTCGGGGCTGATCAGCGCCATTTCCAACCCAGGCGCAACGGCATGCACTTACGGAGACAAGAGCTACGTCAATGGGGTGTTCCGTTTTTCCCTCACCTGCGAAGGGGCGTACAAATTTCGCGCCTCAGGCAGTATGACCTTCAACGCCCAGAGTTTTTCCGGCAATTTCACCGCCATTGGAGCACTGAACGGCCAGCCAGTAACCTTCACGAACGCCATCCAAGGATACAGGGAAGGAGACTGTCAGGGTCGCATCCCATAGCCGTATTTTTGGCCGTGCTCGTCTCAAGCACCGGAGCAGCCATACGATGATCACCATCACCGACGGCACTGTCAAGTTGGCGAGCCCCTCCAATCCGTGGTAGCATGCAGGCATGAAAACGACCCCTGCACTCTACCACGGATGCCGATTTTCTTGGTGAGACCAACAGTCATGCGGTCTGACTTTACCACCGGTTTGCCTTGAGCCTCAGGATTTGTTGAGGAAATCCTGGCCGGGTTAGCCCGCCCCCTGACTCCTGCCACAGGAAGGTGCGCCGATCCTCAAGGCAGACTGAGACGTATTACTGGGGTGAACGGTTACGGGATTGGCGCCCTCATTTCCACTGTTCATTCTTGGCATCCTGATCACATTGCTCAAGGATATTGTGATCGCAGGTGAACACCATCATTTCAATGGGTGGAATTGTACAATTCTTCCACCAAGGAATGGTTGTTCACGATCAGTTCTGTAACAAAATCTGGAGAATACTTGCCATCGGCCATAACCTTTTCGCCAATGGCATAATACACTTTCTCAATGCTAGCACCTCTTGATAATCCGAGTTTGCTTCTTATTTCAATATCATCCCCTTCGCATTTATAATACAAATCAAGATAATTCTGGGCAATGATCCCTTCGTTGAGTCTGAAAATAACACTGTAGTAGCTTAACTGTTCATACATTACAAAGACATCATTGAACAGGGTTTTTGCAACCAAACTCGTCATGTTTGCCAACTTTGCCAAAGGGTCAGGGGTGGCTAACGCCACCGCGATTTCTGGGATAACACAAAGAGTTTCCGCGATTATATCAACCGTTTCCTGGTCGGGGATATAGGTTAGCATTTGCATTTTTAACAGATGGCATGTGGACTCTACAGCAAAATCAATAGCTGCATCTCCCGCCAAGGCTTTAATACTGGCATAGGACCATCTCAAGGCGGAATTGGTATAGGTAGCTGTCTGGGCCACCGTAGGTGTAGCATTCATGACTCCTTTTAAAAACTCCGTCCTTTCCGAGAAAGCCATTGCCGATTGTTTATGCCAAATTTTTGTGAGTGCACTATAGTCAGAGGTATAGTCGGCGATCTTTTTAAGATCTAGGTCGCCCTCATTGTCTGGGGTTTGAAGATCGACGCTGCTTCCTAAATTCAAATCTGACACCTGGACAGGGGTGGAGCTGTTGGATGTGGAGCCGTTGCCTAAATTACCGTGTTGACCCTCTCCCCAAGCCCAAACGGTGCCATCCTTTTTAAGGGCCAGGGAGTTTCTTCCACCGCCGTTGATGGCGACCACATCAGTGAGGCTGCTTACCTGGACAGGAGTGGACTGATTGGATGTAGAGCCATTGCCCAATCGACCGTAATCACCATTTCCCCAAGCCCAAACGGTGCCATCCTCCTTAAGGGCCAGGGAAAAATATCCACTGCAGTGTATGGCGACTATATCGGTGAGACTGCTTACCTGGACTGGAGTGGAGCTATCGGATGTGGAGCCGTTGCCCAATTGACCTGAGCCGCCATATCCCCAAGCCCAAACAGTGCCATCCTCCTTAAGGGCCAGTGAGCGCGAACCACCGCCGTTGATGGCGACCACATCGGTGAGGCTGTTTACCTGGACAGGGGTGGAACTATTGGATTTGGAGCCGTTGCCCAATTGACCGTAATTATTATATCCCCAAGCCCAAGCGGTGCCATCCTCCTTAAGGGCCAGGGAGTGGTTGCCACCGCCAGATATGCTGGCAACCATGAGGCTGCTTATATGGATAGGGGTTGAACTATTGGATTTGGAGCCGTTGCCCAATTGACCGTAATCATTATATCCCCAAGCCCAAAAGGTGCCATCCTCCTTAAGGGCCAGGGAGTGGTAAGCACCGCAAGATATGGCAACCACATCGATGAGGTTGCTTACCTGGACAGGTGTTGAACTATTGGATGTTGAACCGTTGCCCAATTGACCTACGCCGCCATATCCCCAAGCCCAAACAGTGCCATCCTCCTTAAGGGCCAGTGAGTGGTAACTACCGCCACATATGGCAACCACATCAATGAGGCTGTTTACCTGAACAGGGGTGAAGTTATTGGATGTTGAACCGTTGCCCAATTGACCGTAATTATTATATCCCCAGGCCCAAACGGTGCCATCATCCTTAAGGGCCAGGGAGTGGTCACTACCACAAGCAACAGTTGGCTCAACCGCCCACGAGGAACAAGGAACAAGGAGGGTAAAGCAGACAATTACGCAGCCCAGAATTTTTTTAGACAATTGATGCCGTGGTCCCATTGATTTCTTCCTGGATTTGTCGCCCAAAGAGCAAGGATCCTGCAGTAAAAAAATATAATCATATTCCATTACGACTAAGTTGCCTGACTTCTCCCACGAATGCCAAGTATTGCCCTGGCCACCATCAGCGCCTCCGTCTGAACCCCGCCGGCACGCCGAATCTCACACTCCAAACTCCAACATCTCCACGACATCTTGCATCACCTTCGCACCATACGCCTTCCCATATCTCCCCGTGGTCATCGACGGATCAGCATGGCCAAGCAAGGCTCCGATCTTCTCAGCGGCCACTCCCTTCTGCTTGAGGGCATCGGCCACAGTATGGCGGAAGCTGTGAAACGTCTTCTTGGTGCTCTCGATCCCGCATTGTTTCTTGTACCGGGAGAACCACTTCGACACCGCTTGGCTGTAGCCATCCCGGGTCCGTCTCAGTTCAGGGAAAAGTTGTTCAAATCCCTTCTGCTTCAACATTTCACAGTAGCGGAACAGGCCGTGGGCTGCAAGCCTTGAATGCACGGGAATGATGCGCCGACTGGACGAGGTCTTCAATTTCTTGTCGTCCCCCTCATCATTGATATCAAACACCAATACGCCATCAATCTCGTGAATATCATCCACCTTGAGTTGGCAGATTTCCTCGATCCGGGCACCGGTGTAAAGTCCGATGAGAGGCACCCAATATTGATGTGGGTGGGACATCTTGCGCTGGGTGTAGAATTCGGTGCTGAACATCTTCTCCAGGTCGTCAGCATCAAAGGCATCGCGCATCTCTTGGGGTTGACGACGGTCTTGCAATCCCATCCCGCTAAAGAAATTCTCCTTCACATGGCCATGCCGCTTCATCCACTCGAAGAGCGACCCCACGATCACCAGGTGCTTATTGATCGTCCTAACAGCCATTTTCGGAAGGGCAAGATGGGCCGAGAGAATCTCCTTGATGGACTTCCCCCTGGTGTCTGGCCGAATATTGATGCTGGAAGGGAGTTTCTGGAGAGTGCTTTTGTAGTTACGCGCCGTTTCATACCCGATGGAGGCGACGGGGAGATCCCCAACGATGCGGAGCAGGAGATCAAAAATGGCTCGGGCTTCCTGTTCGGTCTTGGGAGTCCAGGAACCTTCGCGCTTCTTCTCTTCCGCGTAGGTCTCGATGAGACTGGACAAGAGAGGGGACTGAGGCTGGGATGAGAGAGAGACATATTGACCCTTGATGCGGGTCAATGGAGCGCCGAGATTCCCAGTGCCAATTGTTTGGTTCTTATTGGCAGTAGTTATTGCATTCTGGCTGGGAGAATCTCCAGATGGATAAAATGGTAGAAAAGAGGG
>JADFXB010000085.1 GCA_015233935.1 Magnetococcales bacterium
ACTGCCTGGCCAGGACTTCCGAATAGGTTAAGCGGTCGAAGCGTTTGGCGTGGGGATTTTTACCAGGATCGGAATCGTAAACGCCATCCACCTTGGTGGCTTTAATTAGCAGATCGGCCCCGATTTCAGCGGCGCGCAAGGCGGCAGCAGTATCAGTGGTAAAGAAGGGATTGCCGGTTCCTGCCACGAAGATGACCACCCGGCCTGCTTGCAAATGATGCACCGCTTCGCTACGAACGAAGGTTTCTGCCACTTGCGGCATGGCCAGTCCTGACATGACCCTGGCATCCACTCCGGCGTTTTCCAGGGCATTTTGTAATGCCAGACCGTTCATCACAGTGGCCAGCATGCCCATTTGATCGGCCTTGGTTCGTTCCATTCCCTGGGCGGTTCCGGCGACACCGCGAAAAATGTTGCCTCCCCCCACCACCAGGGCCAGTTGAACCCCACCCTGGCAGACGAGAGCAATCTCGGCTGCCAGGCTGGCGATAAAATCCGCATCGATACCGCCGGAGCGAGACCCCATGAGGGCCTCTCCCGACAGTTTTAACAAGACTCGTTTGGCTTTTGTGGGGTCCATAAGGCTCCTGCTATTTTCATCCAAGTTGCTGTGCAACTTCCTCTGCAAAGTTTTTTTCCACTTTCTCCACCCCTTCGCCCAGGACAAAGCGGGCAAAGCCGGTCACTTTGACATCGCTGCCCAAATCCTTGGCAGCGGCCTTGACCGCTTTTTCCACTGAGACTTCCTGGTCCATGACAAAGGGCTGTTCCAGCAGACAGACTTCACTGTAAAACTTGTTGAGGCGACCTTCCACCATTTTTTCAATGATGTTTTCCGGTTTGCCGGAAGCCCGCGCCTGATCGGCGAGAATGCTGCGTTCCCGATCCAGGGCAGAGGTGTCCACCGAGCTGCGATCCAGGTAGGAAGGAGCGGAAGCAGCCACATGCATGGCCACCTTTTTGCCCAGTTCCAAGAGGGCATCGGCACTGGCGGCAGATTCCAGTCCCACCAGGACGCCAATTTTACCACCCATGTGGATGTAGCTGGCCACCACACCTTGCCCAACCTGCAAGGAGGCATAGCGACGCAGCACCAAGTTTTCACCAATGGTGGCGATGAGCTGTTCCAATTCGCCGGAGACGGAGCGTCCGGTACCAGGAAAATCCAACGCTTTGAAGGCGTCCATGGAATCGGGCAACTTGTCCAGGGCCAATTGGGAGACCTGCTCCACAAAGCCGACAAATTTTTCATTTTTGGCGGAGAAGTCGGTTTCCGAGTTGACTTCCACCAACACCCCTTTGCCCCCTACTGCCCGGGCCATCACCTTACCCTCTGCAGCCACCCGGCTGGATTTTTTGGCGGCGGAGGAGAGACCTTTCTTGCGCAACCAATCGGTGGCGGCTTCCATGTCACCATTGGTTTCGGACAGGGCTTTTTTGCAATCCATCATCCCCGCGCCGGTCTTCTCACGGAGGTTTTTTACCATTTCAGCGGTTACTGCCATGATCGTGTGCCTTTCTCGACAATCCTGTAAAGATCCTGATATTTCCAACCGGGAAGATCACTCTTCAGCGGCTTGCATCATTTCTTCCACATCGCGGGCGGAGCCGCCGGTGGCGCGGTGGGACTTCTGCTGGGAAGCAGGAGCCTGATTTTCCGAACCTTCCAAAACGGCATCGGCCATCTTGCTCAGGAAGAGGGTAAGGGAACGGATGGCATCATCGTTGCCGGGGACCACATAATTGATGGGATCGGGATCACAGTTGGTATCCACCAATGCCACCACGGGAATGCCCAGCTTGTTGGCTTCTTTGACAGCGATGGACTCTTTGTTGGTGTCCACCACCACCAGAACATCGGGAAGCCGTTCCAAATCCTTGATACCACCCAGGGAGAGTTCCAGTTTTTCCCGTTGACGAACCAGGTCCAAAACTTCTTTTTTAGGCAGTTTGTCGAAGGTGCCATCGGCTTCCATGCGGTCGATATCCCGATAACGACGAATGGATCCCTGAATGGTGCGCCAGTTGGTGAGGGTGCCACCCAACCAGCGATGGTTGACATAGGCTCCACCGCAACGTTTGGCTTCCGCCAACACGATGTCCACCGCCTGCCGCTTGGTGCCGACAAACATCACCTTGCCACCGTTGGCCACCGCATTGCGCACAATGTTGTAGGCATCCCGCAGCATGACCACGCTCTGACGCAGATCGATGATGTGCACGCCATTACGGGAGGTGAAGATGAATTTGCCCATTTTGGGATTCCAACGTTTGGTCTGGTGACCAAAATGGAAGCCCGAGTCCAGCAGTTCCTTGATTGAAAACTTGGCCATGGCCTTTCCTTCTCGATTTTCGGTTGTTTCGCTACCGCCATTTGCAGGGTAGTTAACGCCCAAACCTTTTTGAATTCCAAGATTCTGCAAGGCACCGGGGGCGTGGCAACTGGCGTGTTGAAATGGGTTAGATCCCTTGAGGGATCGGGAAGCCGGGTATTATGGCCCATTTTCTTCCCGATTCTCAAGTAGATTCCTTAGATTTTCTACAAATTATTCGACTTCCCGCACAGTAAAGACGGAAGGATCCCCCGCCCCTTCACGCAGGACTTCGGGGATATCGCCGGTGAGGTCTACAACGGTGGAGGCGATGGCCGGACAGGGACCGCCATCGATCACCAAATCCACCAGATCCCCCATTTTTTGTTTGATCTCTTCAGGATCGGTGAGAATGCCATCCTGTCCTGGCAATTTCAAAGAGGTGGAAAGAATGGGTTGTCCCAATTCTTTCAGCAATCCCAGACAAATGGGATGGTTGGGAATACGCAAACCAATGGTCTTGCGTTTGGGCAGGATGGTCTTGGGCACTTCACGGGAGGCTTCCAGCACAAAGGTGTAAGGCCCCGGCAGGTGACGCTTCAGCCAACGATAGGTTTGATTGTCCACCCTGGCATAACGGGAGATCTCAGACAGATCGGCACACAAAATGGAAAGTTGATGATTGGCCGGTAACTTTTTAATATGGATGATGCGCTCCACCGCTTTCAGGTTGGAAAGAGCGCAGCCCAAGCCGTAGGTGGTATCGGTGGGGTAGACAATAACCCCTCCCTCCTCCAAAATAGTGGCCGCCTGCTTCAAGAGACGGGGTTGCGGATTGTCTGGATGAATGGTGATATTTTGTCCCATGACCGCTTTCCTGTTTTGCCGGATAATGCGTGGTTGAATGAAAACCGGTGGCCCCTTCAATAAAGGTCACCGTCCTGATTGCCTATTATCAAGGATATCGACATGCCCGTCTACCGTTCCCATACCTCCACCCACGGACGCAACATGGCCGGGGCGCGTGCCCTATGGCGTGCAACCGGAGTCAAGGAGGATGATTTTGGCAAACCCATCATTGCAGTGGTCAACTCCTTCACCCAGTTTGTACCAGGCCACGTCCATCTGCAAGAGGTGGGCAAGGTTATTGCAGAAGAGATTTGGAATGCCGGTGCCATTGCCCGTGAATTTAACACCATCGCCATCGATGATGGCATCGCCATGGGCCATGGTGGCATGCTCTACTCCCTGCCCTCCAGGGAATTAATTGCCGACAGCGTGGAATACATGGTCAACGCCCATATGGCCGACGCCATGGTCTGTCTTTCCAACTGCGACAAGATCACCCCCGGCATGATGATGGCAGCCTTGAGACTCAACATTCCTGCCATTTTTGTCTCTGGTGGTCCCATGGAAGCTGGCAAGGTATTGCTTTCCGGCCATCAACGCAAGCTGGATCTCATCGACTCCATGGTGGCAGCGGGTAATCCATCGGTGAGCCAGGATGATCTTAACCGCATCGAACGTTCCGCCTGCCCCACCTGCGGCTCCTGCGCCGGTCTCTTTACCGCCAACTCCATGAACTGCCTGATGGAAGCCCTGGGTCTTGCCCTGCCCGGCAACGGAACCCTGCTGGCCACCCATGCCGACCGGAAAGCCTTGTTCCAGAAGGCGGGCAGAATGGCGGTGGATTTATGCCGCCGCTACTACCAGGAGGAGGACAAGTCGGTATTGCCCCGCGCCATCGCCAATAAACATGCCTTTGAAAATGCCATGACCCTGGACATTGCCATGGGAGGTTCCACCAACACCATCCTCCATCTGTTGGCGGCTGCGGAAGAAGGTCATGTGGACTTCACCCTGGATGATATCGAAAGACTTTCCCGCAAAATACCCTGTTTGTGCAAGGTGGCCCCCTCCTCGGAAATTTATCATATGGAGGATGTGCACCGGGCAGGCGGCATTTCCGCCATTTTGGGCATTCTCCAACGGGCAGGAATGGTGGATGGCTCCTGCCATGTGGTGGAAGGGGGAACCCTGGCAGAGCGACTGGCTGCCGCTGACATCTCCTCTCCTGCTGCGACAGAAGAAATTCGGCAAATGTTCCTGGCCGCCCCTGGTGGCATCCCCACCATTCAGCCCTACAGCCAATCCAACCGCTGGGAGAGCGCGGATCTGGACCGTCAACAGGGTTGCATTCGGTCAGTGGAACACGCCTACTCTCCCGATGGCGGCCTGGCGGTTCTGCGGGGTAATCTGGCGGTAGATGGTTGCATCGTCAAAACTGCTGGCGTGGATGCTTCCATCTGGACCTTCCGGGGACCTGCACGGGTCTTTTCCAGCCAGGATGCCGCTTGCGATGCCATTCTCAATGATCAGATTCATGCAGGGGATGTGGTGGTGATCCGCTACGAAGGACCACGGGGTGGTCCAGGCATGCAGGAAATGCTCTATCCCACCAGTTTTCTTAAATCCAAAAACCTGGGCAAACAATGCGCCTTGATCACCGATGGTCGTTTTTCCGGTGGAACCTCGGGCCTGTCCATCGGCCACGTCTCACCGGAAGCGGCAGAAGGGGGCGTCATCGCCCTGGTGGAAGAAGGGGATATCATCTCCATTCACATTCCCAATCGCACCATCACCCTGGAAGTCAATGAGGACACCCTGGCCAAACGGCGTAAAAAGATTGAATCCCTGGGGGGAACCGATGCCTACCGCCCCTCGGATCGGGTGCGCCCGGTCTCCCAGGCCCTGCGCGCCTACGCCGCCTTGACCACCTCTGCCTCTCGGGGTGCGGTGCGGGATTTGGGACAGTTGGCCAACTAAAATGAGCGAAGCCTTTACCCAATTCTTGTTGGAACTCATGGGACAGTTGGACTATTGGGCCATCTTCTGGCTGATGGCCGCCGAAAGCACCGTCCTGCCGGTCCCTTCCGAACTGGTGATGACCCCGGCGGGCTATCTGGCCTCCCAGGGTAAACTGGAACTCTGGCTGGTGGTGGTCTCCTCCAGCCTGGGCAGTATTGTGGGTTCCCTGTTCAGCTATTGGGTCGCCCTGCTGGTGGGACGCCCCTTCCTGCTGCGCTACGGCAATTACTGTTTTGTCAAACCCCACCATCTGGTGAATACCGAATCTTTTTTGCAGAAACATGGGGAAATTTCCATCTTCACCGGTCGTTTCATCCCTGGTCTGCGCCATTTGATCTCGGTACCCGCTGGTATCGGTCGCATGCGTCTCTTGCCCTTCACCCTCTATACCCTGGTGGGTGCCACCCTTTGGAACCTGATTCTCACCCTGGTGGGCTATGCCATTGGCGAAAACCAGGATTGGATCAAATCCCACCTGCCCCAGTTTGTGGTGGGTGGGATGGTTTTTGCCCTCTTGGTGGTGGGAATTTACATTCTTTTCCAACGACGCAAAGTGGCAGAGTCCTGAAATGAGGATCCCCAGCCCTGGGCTGGGGATCTTTTGTCTATTATGCCTGTGAGGGTTGGTCACCCTTGCCAAATTTCTCTATGACCTCAGAGAGCTTTTGTTTTTTAATCGGCTTGGAAAGATAGTAATCACACCCTGCCTCTCTGCTCCGGGCAGCCTCTCCCTCCAGGGCATGTGCAGTGAGAGCAATAATGGGAACGCGGGGTAATTGCAGGGATTCTTCCCGTGCACGAATGGCACGCGTGGCAGAATAACCATCCATGATTGGCATTTGTACATCCATCAATACCAAATCAAACAGCTCTTTTTCCACCAGATTTATGGCCTCCAGACCATCGCCCGCCACAGTCAGCTGATGTTTGGTCTTACGCAGGAATGTCCGAATCAAAAGCTGATTGTCCTCCGAATCTTCCACCAATAAAATACGTAAGGATATGGGTTGATCAAGTGAGTCCCCCTCTTGCACCGTTTCCCCACCGGAAACTTTCAACTCCACACTGGCGGGACGCAAGGGTAAGAGGGTATGAAATACACTCCCCTTGCCAGGTTGACTTTCCACCCAAATTTCTCCACCCATCAGTTCCACCACCTGTCGGGAGATGGCCAATCCCAATCCCGTCCCACCATAGCGACGTGTCACACTGGAATCTGCTTGGGTAAAAGGCTGAAAAATTTCTTCCAGTTGGTGCCCCCCAATGCCAATGCCAGTATCTTCAACCGTCAATTGAAACCGCTCTTCGGAAATTTTTTTACATCCAAGAGAAACTCGACCGTGTTCGGTAAATTTGATGGCATTTCCCAACAGATTGAACAACACCTGCCGCAAACGAAAACGATCCGCCAGCAACCAAGTTGGCAATAAGGGGTCCACAATACAGCTAAGCTGCAATCCTTTTCCTTCCGCTACCCATTTCAGCAAATCGATGAGTTCTTGGACCAACTCAGCCAAATGAACCGGCTCTTCCTTCAATAACATTTGACCTGCCTCAATTTTGGCCAAATCGAGAATTTGATTGATCAGCTCCAGCAAATTGTTGCCAGCCTTTTGCTGTTTGATCACAAAGGAACGCTGCTCATCATCCAACTTGGTTTCCAACAATAAATCCCCCATACCGATTACCACATTCATGGGGGTGCGGATTTCATGACTCATGGCAGCAAGGAATTCGCTTTTGGCCCGACTGGCAGTTTCAGCCTTCTCTTTGGAAAGCACCAAAGCTTCCTGCCACGCCTTTTGTTCGGTAATGTCCTCGTAAATACCCAACACACCAATAATGCTATCCTTTTCATCGGTAAGTGGCAGTTTACTGGTACGAACCCATGCCGGACTGCCATCGAGCAAAATGGAGCGTTCTTCAAAATTGAGTCTGGCCTGTCCACTTTCAATGACTTGGCGGTCATCCGCTTGGTAACGCTCTGCAAACTTCTTCCAGGGAAGCTGATAATCATCTACCCCGTGGAACTTACTGTTCATGGGCAGCCCCGCATCAATCATCCAACGGGCATTTCCTCCCAGGTAGTACCCTTGCCGATTTTTCCAAAAAACTCCCACGGGGATGGTATCCAAAACCAGTTGCAAGAGCCGTTGCGATCGACTCAGTTGAGCGGTGCGCTCTTCCACCATCATTTCCAGTTTCTCTTGGTAACGTACTTTTTCCTCCCTGGCCTGCTGGGCATCTTCGGCCAGACTTAAGGCTGCGGCACGTTCCTGACGCATGACCGCCTCGGTATCCATCGCCTTTTTGCGCTCCAGAGTAAGCCATGCTACCAACTGGGCAAACCCGGTGAGAAATCCCAAAATGGCGGCTAGGTTGGATTTGTCGACTACCGGTACAGCCCGCACAGCATTCAGATACTCCTCTTCGGGAAAACCTTCTTCTCGCGCCTGATTGAGAAAGTATTCCATGTCAGCCGGCTGCTGCAAAAACTGGCCGATAAAAACATTGGCCACATGGCGACCATTAACAATAATAGGTGAGGCGGCATCAGTAAGACCATTTCTGCAATTATAAAAAGCAAATTTTTCACCCTCTTGCAGACGTAGAGCCAAATCGGTATCACTTTCGATACATCGTGCACAGGTATTTTTATTTTTTCTGTGGAAATCCGTACACAAGCGTTGCCAACGAGCGGCAATGATAATCCTTCCTTGCAAATCGATAATGGCAGAAGCAATCCCAACCACTTGGCAAAAATGGTCAAGAAGTTGTTTAAGCTGATGAAAGTCTAATAATTGTGAAAAAGGAAGCTCCTCTTCCAACAACAGTACAGGCATCCCCTTTGCAGGAGAGATTGGCAATAGAGATATGTTACTATCCTGAACCTGATGAGGTGACTGAAAGGGTGGAGCCTGATTTAACTGCCTAGCCAAATCATTGACCCATTCCTTCAACTCCAGAATACGCCGCTCCCGATCCACGGCCAGTCGATTGAAGCGTTCTGTCTCTTCCAGCGAGGCGCGAAGCTCAATGGTTTGTTCTTTGACTTGCCGTTCCAACTCTTCTTTGGACTGCTGTAAATAGTTATGTAATTTTTGATGGGTCGTGACAACATCTTTTTCTTCTGCCACCAAGGTATCCAGCATACCATTAAATCCCAATGCCAACTGCCCTAATTCATCTGGGAGCTGACCAGGAGCCCGCAAATCCCGACGACCTTTACGGGTGGCATCTGCCACCTCCAGCAGTTGGTAAAGTCTGTTGGTCATGCCCAGAGCCATAATGATGGCAAACAGGATCCCAACCAGAATAGCCACCACCGTATAGATGAGGCCATCACGAATAACAACAGCAAGCGCATGGTGGTTTTCCTGCTGGCTCAAGGCAATCCGTGCCCAGCCAATGATCCGCCCTCCCCGCATAATGGATGTCGCCACATCGATAATATGCTGATTGGACACCAGAACATTGACTTGCTTCTCCCCATGTAAAATTTTCATACTCACATCATCCACCACATATTTTCCCGTATATTGGCTTTGACTATGACCCAACACCTTGCCAGAAGGAGAAAGAACCATGGCATAACGCAATTCGGGATAATAGGTGAGGGAATGGAGAATTTCCTCCAGACCAACAACATCGTTGGATAATACCCAGGAAATACTGTTGGCCGCCAAAGTTTGGCTCAGACTTATGGACTGTTTTTCACTTTGACTGTGCAAAAAACTCTTTTGCCTCTCCACCAGGTCAAATACAAACGAGGTCATGAGAATGGCATGCACCACAGCCACCCCAAAGATTAATTTCCGGCGCAAGGAGGAGGTGATAAACCGGAAAAAATTGTAAATCATGGTTCCTCCCGAATAGGACGCACTTCCTTCTCGAATCGGGTGAGAAACTCCCTGACGGGCTGATAGGTGGCATTATCCGCCGCCTCAAATTGACTTAGGGCCATGGGGGCCAGGATGGCTTTCCCTTCAGCGTGGGTGTGCAACTTAAAAAATATTTTTCCTATTTGTTCAACGAGTTGTTGTGGAATATCATCAAGTACTACCAGCCCGTTATTGGGCAAAGTATGGGTTTGCCATTTGACTTCCAATTGCTGGGCTAATTGTGGTCGTTCTTTGCTAAAGGCACGCCAGGGCAGTGGCCAGGTAGCCCCAGCCGCAGTTTGCCCCAAATAGACATTCATGATGGAAGATTCTTGGGAACCCACATAGCGGTTTTCCATATCCTTGCGAATATCGAGACCGTGGCTGTGAAAAAACCATTGGGGAAGCATAGTGGCCGCCAGTGCGGTTGGGGCAGGATAACTGACCGCTTTGCCTTTCAACTCCATAACATTATTGATCTTACTGTCTTTCCTTACCAAAATGATGCCCCGAAAATTGTCATCATCCCCCATTTTGCCAAAAACCCGATACCCAGAGTCCAGGGAGCGAATAGTCTGATAAGGATTGGGCAGGGCAAGATGAAAGCGACCACTAAAGAGTTTTTCCTCATAGGCGGCATAATTGCGGGAGGCTTCCAACTCCAGCCTGACTCCTTGCAATTGCTGATTGATCAGGGAAACAAGTGGTTGATAAATTTCAAACAGGCGTTCTGGATTATGCAGGGGATGAACCCCAAAGAGATAAACCAACTCGGGTTCATGGGGTTGTTCGGCATAGCGAGGATGATACTCTTCGTTCTGTTCGGCAGAACATCCCCCTAACATAAACAATACCCATACCAGCCAGAACAAATTTCTGGAATACACAGGATAGACATGGGAATGATGAGAGATAAGCTCCACCTGTAATCTCCTTACTCTGATAAAACTATATAAAATTATTTTTGCATTTATTATTCAATTTTTTCATAGTATAATACTATATTAAATCAAATTTTGATTTTATCTCGAGAATTCTTAATTTTTACTTAATATTATAGAATAACCCATAAAAAACACTGTAAAAACAATGAGAATTTATATTCCGAATAATTATGCATTTAAACCACTTTCCTATTTATCAAACACCTTTTCCAACTGCTGCACCTGAAAGACCCGCAGGCACCATTGTTTCAACAATTCCATACTGGCCATTTGCAACCGCTCCTCCACCCATTCCGGTAGCGGTGGAAAACGGCGGAGCAGGACCGCAGATAAAAAATGGGCGGCCCGTTGCCGGGGTGACAGGTGGCTTTCTGCCATCCATATCCTGGCGATTTCCTGTTGCTCATCCATGGTTAACATTTTTAATTCCTTATTCAGGCATCATTTTTTCCATATCCAACAGTGGAAATGGCACGAGAATCATGCTACATTGCCAATTTTGCAAGTCAAAAAACCTTATCCTTTCAACCATCGCTTCGGACCTCACAGCCTGGAGAATCGACCGATGATGCCCTTAAGTGATGATGACCTCATTGCGGAGCTGAAAAAAAGATTCGACTTCACGAAACAGGCCCTCTACGACCTGAAAATTGTGACCCGCAAGTTGGAGGAGGTCAATAAAAAGTTGGAAGAGTCGGAGCATGTCAAATCCAGTTTTCTTTCCAACATCAAAAATGAAATCAACAACCCCCTCACCTCCATTCAGGGTCTTGCCCAGCAGTTGACCTCTTCAGTGGCCGATGATGCCGACATGGTTCGTACTATTGGACATCTCATCCATGCCGAATCGTTCAATTTGGACTTTCAATTACGCAATATTTTTATTGCAGCGGAATTGGAGTCGGGTGAGGCGGAGCTGCAATTTTCCATTACCGACGTGGAGACGGTAATTTCCAGCACCATCCAATCGTTCCAGCATTTACTGGCGGAAAAAGAGCTTACCATCACCGTAGAGCGTTCAGCCGAGAGTGAGGTGCATGGGGAGCGGTTGCTTTACAAGACCGACTCGGAAAAATTCCAGATCATCTTTTCCAATCTGCTCTCCAATGCCATCAGCTTCAATCGTCAAGGAGGAAGCATTGAGGTCACCTTGTCGGTATTGGAGAATACTTTGCATATGACGGTGGTGGATACGGGGATTGGGGTGGATCCTGAGCATGTGCATTTGTTGTTTGATCGGTTTCGTCAGTTTGAGACGGGGACCACCAAAAGTTACAAGGGGCATGGTTTAGGTTTGAGCATTACCAAGGCCCTGTTGGATTTGATGGAAGGGACGATTTCGGTTGCCAGTCAGAAAGAGCAGGGGACCACTTTTTCCGTTTCGTTACCGGTGGTGGAGACGGATATGGATGCGGACGCTTTTTCGTTGGATGGCAATGAATTTCTCTTTAGTAGTGATGATTCTGCCGAGGTTTTTTAATCCATGTTGACAGGCCGTCCGGACAATCAGCACTTTCTCTTGCCTGGTGCCATCGTGGCCAAGAGTGGTGAGCATATTTTGACCACGGTATTGGGGTCATGTATTGCCGTTTGTCTGTGGGATCCCACCTTGCAGGCGGGGGGGATGAATCATTACAAGTTACCGTTATGGAACGGTGATGGTCTTCCTTCCCCCAAGTTTGGCAATATTGCGGTAAGCAAGTTGGTGCAGGCCATGATGGATTTGGGGTGTCGGCGGGATAATTTGCGGGCCAAGGTGTTTGGTGGGGCTGCGGTGATTCAGAGTGCCAGCGGTCTGTTGAATGTGGGAGAGCGCAACATTCAGGCCGCCAAAGATTTACTGTCTGAAGAGCGTATTCCCATTGTTGCCATGGATGTAGGCGGTGAGTTAAGCCGCAAGGTGATTTTCCACACCAAGGATGGTGCCGTCTTCATGAAAAAAGCCCAGCCCCAATAATAGCCAATAATGGCTGCCCCCGATTTAAAATCAGCTCTCCTAACTTCTGCTTAAATAACAAGCACTCATGTGCAATATCATAGCAGTCAACGACAAAAAAGCAGCAAACCAGTTTTCTCTGCATCCAACGCCTGATTGAAACTCCTTACAAAACCTACCTACAGTACATCTCCCTGCCATGGAACACATATTGCAGAGTGTTGGAGCAAGCAAATTTCAGCTCCAATCCTGGAGGAATATTATCGATGAAAAATCTATTGGTTCGCCAACGTTTATTTGGTCTGCTGATAAGCGTCATCTTGGGCTTTCTCCTGTTTGGCTGGGTCTCCTGGTCCGCCCTGGAAGAGTTGAAGGTCAATGGAAGCTTATATCTGCGCATCGTCCAGGGCAAAGATCTGATTGCCGATATCTTGCCACCCCCAGAATATGTCCTCGAATCCTACCTGGTGGTCCTGCAAATCAGCTATGCAGAAGATATGGCCACACTCAATAACCTGGGCGAGAGATTAACCACCCTCAAAAAAGAATACGATGATCGCCACGCCTTTTGGTTGCAGGAATCCCTGGAACCACGTCTTCAAGAGATCTTTCTAAAGCAGGCCCATGAACCCGCCCAACAGTTCATGGACTTGGCCTTGGGCAATTATCTTACCGCCTTCAAAGCCAAGGACAAACAAACAGGCTTGGCCTTACTGAAACAATTAGCCCAGATATACGACCGCCATCGGGCAGCCATCGATCAAGTGGTAGCCTATACCAATGACCGCAACGCCCGCTACGAAGAAAACGCCAGAGAGGTCATCACCCGCACTCGTTGGACATTGCTCGCCATCTTCTTTTTCTCCCTGGGTGGTGTCGCCTTGCTTTTGTGGATTACAACCCGCTGGCTGTTAAGAACTTTGGGTGGAGAACCCTCCCACATCCTGGCAAGCATTGAGAGACTTTCCTCCGGCCAGTTGATCATCGATCTGACCGGCGTGGGTATTGCCGGCCATATCCAGCAATTGGCCACCACCCTCTCTGGCATCATCCGTCAAGTCTCCTTGCAGGCTCATACTACCCTTGCAGCACTACAAGAACAGGGTAAATGCAACCAGGATATGGAACGCTCTGCCCATCAAACCGATGAACAAGCCAAGATGGCCCAGCAAGCAATCCTTTCCCTGGACCGCTCCGTTGACTCCCTGCAAGGCAACATTCAGGGGGTCGCGGAAGATGCCCAGTCGGTAGCGGCAGCAGCGGAAGAGCTTTCTGCCAATGTCAGTACCATTGCAGCCTCCTCCAACCGTGCCAGTCACAATGTGGAACAAGTAGCCACTTCCACCACCGCCATGACAGACAGTGTGGCGCAGGTTCTTCAAAATGTGGCGTATGTCAACGGCTCCATATCCACCATGTCGGTTGCTGCAGAAGAAATGAGCGGCACCCTGGCAGAGGTGCGCAGCCGATGCCAAACCACAACAATGCAGGCAAAAACCGCTGATCACCACTCTCGACAAGCCGGTGAAACCATTCGTGCCCTGGCCTTGACCGCCCAAGAGATTGGTGAGGTTGTATCCTCTATCCAAGACATCGCCAGCCAAACCAACATGTTGGCCCTCAATGCTGCCATTGAAGCCGCCGGTGCTGGCGAGTCCGGCAAAGGTTTTGCCGTGGTGGCCAATGAAGTCAAGGAGTTGGCTCGCCAAACTGCCGATGCTACCCAACAGATTACCCAACGCGTGGAAGCCATCCAGAAACAAGTGGAGTCGGCTCAGGCCGCCACAAACCAGGCTTCAACCGTTGTCGGCAACGTGACCGAACTCAACCAGGAAATTCTCATGGCAGTGGAGGAACAAACACGGTCCACCACCGAAATCACCCACACCATTGGCCAAGTGAGTGGCTCCATGGCGGAGGTACTTTTCCAGGCAGAGGGGATCAAACAATCGGTGATCAGTATGGCACAGGCAGCGCAAGAGGCAGCCCAAGAAACCAGGGAAGCCGCACAAGCTGCCTTTGAAGGTGCGACCGCTTCCCATCAGGTGGCAGAGGGGGCTTCCCGCAGCAACCAACGCACGGAAGCCATGGCTCAAGAGGCCTTGGCCATTGTCCAAGCCTCCGGTCAAGTCCAAAAAGCCATGGCCAAATTGTCAAACCAGATTCAAGACCTTACTTATGGTGTAAACAACACCTTGCAGTTAGGCGGTTTGGTGGGAGAAGCTGCCCAGGAATTACTGGCATCCCTGGCCAAGTTCGATGCAGGCAAACCCATCTTTAACGTGGGAGAGGTGAAACAAACTTACTTGGCAAGACTGCAATACCTGGAACGACTACTGCAAGGTCAAACAGATAACTCTGCTTCACCTCCCATGACGACTTCCTTGATCTTACCAAAAAACAAGGATCTACCCCATGCTCTGTTGCAAGCAGTAGAGATTTGCCAAGAGGAATTGACTACCATTCTCAATCAGGTAAAACAAATCTGCCAGCAACCGGGTCGCACGGAAGTTGCCCATAAGGAAGTGATCCGTTTTAACCAGGTACGCCAAATATTGTTTATC
>JADFXB010000086.1 GCA_015233935.1 Magnetococcales bacterium
CGGTCACGTGGGTTGCCAGCACGGTGGAGCCATCCACCACGGTATAGCCCATCATTTCCGCCCGATCCCGATCATTGGGGGAGATCCACAAGGCAGGCAGGCCGAAGGCGGGTTCCACGGTGGGGGTGCCAGGGATGGTACCCATGACGCCGCCACCTTCCATGGCCAGCAGGGCACCGGTTTTTAATTCACCCCGTCCCACCTCCACCCCTTTGATGATGAAGGCGTATTCGCCGGGGCGAAATTGCAGATTGTCCTTGATATGAATGGGGGGGACGATAAATCCCATATCCATGGCAAACTGACGGCGAATGGATTTAATCTTGCTTAACAGGTCACCGTGTTGGCTTTCGTCCACCAGGGAGATGAGGCCATAGCCCACATCCAGGCGCAAAAGGTCCATGGTGATGAAGTTTTCAATGGGTTCTTCCACTTCCACGGCGGTGGAGGCTGCTTTGGCTTCCAGGGCGGCTTTTTCAACCGCCATGACCTCTTCCTTGCGAAACAGAAAGTAGGAGGTAGCCCCCATAACCACTGCCAGGGAGGCAAAGGCCAGGGTGGGCATGCCGGGGATTAAGGCGAACAGGCCCAGAACCAGGGATCCCATGAGGATAATCTTGGGATTGGCCCCCAGTTGACCGGCCACCTGGGTGGCCATATCTTCGTCACCGGAGGCGCGGGTGACCAGAAAACCGGCGGCGGTGGAGATCACCAGGGCGGGAATTTGCGCCACCAGACCGTCACCCACGGTCAGCAGGGTGTAGATGCGGGCCGATTCGCCGGCGGTTAAATCTCCCATGGCCACGCCAATGACGAATCCGCCGATGATATTGATGAAGGTAATCAGGATGCCAGCCACGGCATCGCCACGGACAAATTTGGAGGCACCGTCCATGGCCCCGTAGAATTCGGATTCGGCTTCGATATCTTTGCGGCGTCTTTTGGCGTCTGCTTCGGTGATGAGGCCGGAGTTGAGATCGGCGTCGATGGCCATCTGTTTGCCGGGCATTTTATCCAAGGTGAAGCGGGCGGCCACTTCGGCGATGCGCCCGGCACCTTTGGTGATGACCACAAAGTTGATGATCACCAAAATGCTGAAGACGATCACCCCCACCACCATGTTACCGCCCACCACGAATTGGCCGAAGGCGCGGATCACTTCTCCGGCGGCGTGCTCCCCTTCATGGCCGTGCAGTAGAATGACACGGGTGGTGGCAATATTGAGGGAGAGGCGCAGCATGGTGGTGATGAGCAGCACGCTGGGGAAGGCGTTGAAATCCAATGGGCGATGCACATACAAGGTTGTCAGAAGGATGACAATACCCAAGGCGATATTGACGGAGAGCAGCAGGTCCAGCAAAAAGGTTGGCATGGGCAGAATCATCACCGCCAGGATGCCGATGATGGCGACGGCCATGAACAGGTCGCTTCTGACTTTGAATTTTATAAGAAAATTTGGAACGGTAACCG
Organism: Magnetococcales bacterium; assembly: GCA_015233935.1. GTDB lineage: Bacteria > Pseudomonadota > Magnetococcia > Magnetococcales > JADFXB01 > JADFXB01. Next base: position 1,471 of record JADFXB010000086.1, read on the forward strand.
CTGCCAAGGGTCGATCCTTTCTGAAAGACACCGTTTGTTGACAAGGAGGTATGCAAATTGCAAGCCATAGAAACAGGAAGAATTGGACTGTGGGGGGATAAAAATTTTTTAGGTAAAAAAGAAACTTCTTCCTTGACTCCTGCATCCCATATGAGAAATTAAAAGGCGTATTCATCCAGAACAGCCGAGGGACGTGGCCCGATGACGCTGTGGCAACCTGGGGTCTGGCCTGTGTTTATTTTATACAGGCCAAACTTGTTCGGTGCCAACTCCACCCCGTAATACCTAAGGTACGGGAAAGATGAGCATGTGGAACTCCTATGGTACTCACACCATGATTCTCCCGCCGTCTCTCTTTCCCTGCCTTCATCTTCAAGGGCAGTTAAAGAGGACCCATGAAAAAGGCCGCATCCATCCCCGCCGATTCTGTAGGTGTCGTTGAGACCCAGCACATCACCTTGTTTCAGGATGATCCATTGCCATTGGACTGCGGGGCCACCCTGTCGCCCGTTCGTGTGGCCTATGAGACCTATGGCAAACTGAATGAAAAGAAAAACAATGTGATTCTTGTCTGCCACGCCCTGTCAGGCAGTGCCCATGCCGCTGGCTACCACAGCGGGGAAAGCCGCAAACCTGGCTGGTGGGAAACCTGTATCGGTCCTGGCAAACCCTTTGACACCAATAAATTTTTCATTGTCTGTAGCAACAATCTGGGCGGGTGTTATGGTACCACCGGTCCCTCTTCCACGGATCCGGCAACCGGCAAACCCTTTGGACTGCGCTTTCCTTTGATCACCATCGGCGATATGGCCAGGGTGCAAAAGGCTTTGGTGGATGCCCTGGGGATCAAACAGCTCCTGTCGGTTGCGGGCGGCTCCATGGGAGGCATGCTGGCCTTGCAGTGGGCGTTGGATTATCCCCAGATGGTGAAATCCAGTCTCATTATTGCCGCCACTCCTCGTTTGTCGGCACAAAACATCGCCTTTAACGCCGTGGCCCGGCAGGCCATCCTGATGGATCCCCATTTTAACGGCGGCGACTATGACAGCACCTCCCTGCCGGAAAATGGTCTCGCCCTGGCACGCATGATGGCCCACATCACCTACTTGTCGGAAGAGGGACTCCACCAAAAATTTGGCCGTCGTTTGCAGGATCGGGAAAAACTCTCCTATGGCTTCGAGAATGATTTTGCCATCGAGAGTTATCTGCACTATCAGGGGTCCTCCTTTGTCAAACGTTTTGATGCCAACACCTATCTCTACATCACCAAAGCCATGGACTATTTTGACCCCTTCTCCGACCCGGAGACCACCGCCCGCCGGTTGAAGGAGGTTACCGCCCGCTTTCTGGTCACCAGTTTTGATACCGACTGGCGATTTGATACCCGGCGGTCCAAAGAGATGGTGCGCATTCTCAACTGGCATCACAAGGATGTCACCTTCCAGGAGTTTTCCTCTCCCCATGGGCATGATTCCTTTTTGCTGGATATCCCCCACTATAAGCAGACCCTGGCCACCTTTCTTAACCGGCTTTATCTGGAATATTGTCAGAGGGGAGGGTGAGTCCCATGGATTTACGCTTTGACCAGGAGATTATCCTCCAATTGGTGGAGCCGGGCAGCCGGATTCTGGACCTGGGCTGTGGCGACGGACTGTTGTTGGAAACCCTCGCCCAACGCAAGCAGGTGAAGGGGTTTGGGGTGGAAATCAGCCATGATGGGATTCAATCCTGTATGGCCAGGGGATTGTCGGTGCAGCAGGCGGACATCGACCAAGGGTTGAGCGACTACTACAAGGACGACTCCTTTGACTATGTGATCCTCTCCTACACCTTGCAGGCGGTTTATAAACCCCGTCTGGTGATTGAGGAAATGTTGCGGGTGGGCAAAAAAGGAATTGTCTCCTTTCCCAATTTCGGCTATTGGAAAAATCGTATGAGCTTGGTGGTTCAAGGCCGGATGCCCGTCAACGAGGTGTTGCCCCATGCCTGGTATGAGACCCCCAATATTCACATGTGTACTCTGGATGACTTTAAAGGCTTGTGTCAGTTGATGAAATTGGGCATTCTGGAGGAAATCCCGGTGGCGGCCAATGGCCAGCCCATGCGGGGTGCTCTGGGGAAAAAATTTGCCAATCTGATGGCCCCCATGGCCGTCTACCTGTTGCAGGATTGAAATCATGAACTATCGCGTCGAACCCCTTATCTCCCAGGAAAAACTGGCAATCGCCGTGGACCGTCTGGCAGCGGAAGCCGCTTCGTTGCTGGAAGGAGAGACGGTGGTGATTGGTTTGTTCAAGGGGGCTTTTATTTTCACCGCCGATTTGGTGCGTGCCCTCTCCCGTCATGGGGTGGAGCCACGGCTGGACTTTTTGGTGCTTTCCTCCTATGGCAATGCCACCGAATCCAGTGGCAAGGTGACCATCCTCATGGATTGTCGGGAGGATATTCGAGGACGCCAAGTTTTGTTGGTGGACGATATTCTGGATTCCGGCAACACCTTGGCCTTTACCGTGGATTATCTCATGCAAAAGGGGGCGGCCAAGGTTCTCACCTGTGTCTTGTTGGATAAACCCCAACGTCGAACCGTTCGTTTTGAGGCGGATTTGGTAGGATTCACCATTCCCAATACCTTTGTGGTGGGCTATGGCATCGACTATGCCGAACGCCACCGGGAGTTGCCCTTTGTGGGCATGGTGCGTTTTGATGGTGAAAAGGAAGAAACCCCATAAACCTCACCCCTCTGATGGCTGGACGCCCCGGCAACTTTAGATGACAGACAAATAAAGTTGCCGGTTCATAATTCTGCGAAATACTTCATGAAATATCCCCGCATACTCACCTTCGTCAATGTTAATTGACAAGCGTGAAAACGTCTTGTAACCGACAATATTCCTGTCATATCAACGAATTACTTGAATGGCACACCAATTGCAATTTACTTTGTTAATCAGGAGTCTCCCTTCGTGATTTTAGGAGGGAGTGGAAAAAGGATTTTCCGCAACGTCGCCTGGACACAATTTTGTTCCAGCGGCGACAAACAATTCGAATGATGACTACTCTCCCCCCCCTCTGCATGTCGTCATTCGGATTAAGGGACGGCAGGCCTGGCCTGCCGTCCCCGTTTGTGGGTTTCCGTTATGCATTATTTAACGGAAAATACGTTTCCTCCCCTAAGGGATCGTATCCATAATGAATAAGCAGGCCAACATTCATGGCAGCCCATCGCCCTTTATCGCCTCCCCACCTTACGAGCTGACCGTTTGTCGGTTAGGACAGCAAAAGGTTGCCCTTCCCAGCGAGTTTATCCAGGAAGTTCTCCATTCGCCCGTGGTTTATCAACGGCAGCAAGGGGATCATCAATGTTATGCCGGGACCATGGATTTACGCGGTTTACAGCTTCCCACCTTCCATCTGGGTCACTTGCTGCATCTTCCTGATCTTTTGACGATTTATGGACAAAAGGTATTGGTTTGTCGCTTGTTGGACTTTCGCGTCGGCCTGCTGGTGGACGCCATTTTGGAAAATATCAGTCTCCCCCCGGATTTTATCCAACCCAATCCCACCTCCTCTCGCAACCATACCACCTTTTTCAACAAGGCCGCCTGGCTTGGCAGTGAACAAATGCTGCCCATCCTGGAGATGAACTTGTTGACCAGCCAGCTACAGCATTTGATGTATACGCTGCATTGACTGGTTTAAACTAAGGACAATTTTATTTTAAATGGTTCTTATAGCTACTCAAGATTGATTCTTCATGCTAGTATATCGACTGGAATAAAAAAACGCACAATAATAACGTGTCCCCAGGAGGACATCCAATGCAATCAAAGCTATTTCTTCGCTGGCTTTGGAGCTTAGTCATACTGCTGAATTTAATGGTGGCAGGCCTGGCTGTGTTTACAAGCTGGACGAGTTGGCAGGCATATATTGAAAGTGCCAAAATCTCTACCCAAAATTTGGCATTGGCTTTAGAACGGGAAGTTGCTGGCATCTTCGCTAATACAGATTTTCATCTCACATCTATGTCTTATAATTATAGAAAAAGGAATTTTATTGGCAAGATTCAAGAAGATATATGGCAAATAGACCCACAGCAGATCAGTTCCATTATACCAAGTATTTCTGCCTTAGGCGCGGTCGATATCCATGGCAAGGTAATCTTTGGAAAGGTTCTGGATGATTTTTCGAAGGATAATTTTAAAGATTATGATTTTTTTATCGCACATCGCAACGATCCAAACGTAGGTCTGTTCATTTCATCGCCGATCCGTTTGAGTGATACACAACAATGGTCGCTCGTGATTTCCCGACGCCTGAATGGTGCCGACGGTAGCTTCAATGGCATTGTCACAGCAACTCTATCTCTTCAAATTATATACAACAATTTTTCCGATTTAAAATTGGGCAACAATGGATCAATTGCGATTCGTGATTCCAGATTGCGCCTGATTGTACGCTATCCGCCATTGGCTGGTGGTGGGCAAATCGGCTCCACCCGTATTGCGGATGATTTTACATCTGAATTGGCGCGTAACCCAATGCGTGGCAGCTATCGGGCTGGGGCCACCAGCATTGACGGCATCCGAAGATTTCATAGTTATCGGCGCAATCCAACTTACTCCTTTTATATTAATGTTGGACTCTCCGAGGATGAGCAATTGGCCATATGGAACCAACAAACATTATGGACCGGTGGGTTCGTAACGATATTCTTGTTGGTAACTATCTTTATGGGGTTGTGGTTGGGACGCAGTTGGCGAGTGAGTCAAAGTGCGCTAGCAGATGCCAAACGCCTAACCGATGCCCTAAATAATGTTCCATCGTATATCTACATTAAGAACAAAGAACGGAAATATATTTACGCCAATCGATTTACTCTTGAACTGTTCCGCTGTTCTGCAAAAGAATTGATAGGCAGCGACGATAGCCGTTTTTTTCCACCCGAAAGCGTGGCTGCTCTTCGCGATGTGGATAAAAGAGTGTTGGAAGGTGGGGCTGGAACCCAGAAGGAAATCGAAGTCGCGCCAGGCACAGCAAATTGGCGTGTTTACTGGGAAATCAAGCAACCTATACATGATGATATGGGTAATATAATTGGTTTATGTGGAATATCTACCGACATTACAGACCGTAAGCGTATTGAACTTGACTTGCTTCACGCCAAAGAACAGGCCGAGTCTGCCAACCGTGCCAAGAGCGATTTCCTGACGATCATGAGTCACGAAATCCGCACTCCGATGAACGTTGTCATCGGCATGGGAGATGTGCTCCAGGACTCTGGATTAAGCGAGGAGCAACTGGGCTACGTAAACAAACTACAGGAGGCAGGCGGCAACCTGCTGGCATTGATCAATCAAATTTTGGATTTGGCTAAAATGGATGCCGGGCAGATGCAAATCGTAACAGAACCGGTCAGTATTGGTCAGCTGGCGATCGAAGTTACTGAATTGCTGCGGGTGGTGGCCGTTGGCAAAGGACTCGAGTTGAACTTAATCATTGACAAGACTCTTCCCGAGTGGGTGTTGGGAGATTGTTTACGATTGCGCCAGGTTTTGTTCAACCTGTTGAGTAATGCGATCAAATTTACGGAATCCGGGCAAGTGACGTTGCGATGCCAAGCGGACAAGGAAATTCCAAAACAAATCCATTTAGTTGTAGAAGACACAGGTATTGGCATCGAGGAGAACCAGATCCAGTCTATTTTCAATGCCTTTACCCAAGGAGATACAAGCATCACCCGCCGCTATGGAGGTACCGGTTTGGGTCTGACCATCTCGCGCCGACTTGTGGAACTGATGGGTGGTCGGATTTGGGTTGAGAGACAGTCACATTCTGGAAGTATCTTTTACGTTGCCTTGCCCCTGCACATTGCCGAGCCGCCACCAACTCCGTCACAGGTGGATGCATCTGCTGTTCTGGACAATGGTCTGGCTTTGCGCATTTTATTGGTGGACGATGCAGAGGATAACCAGATGCTGATTCGCACTTTCCTCAAGAATACACCGCACCACCTGGTTATGGCGGATAATGGTGAAATGGCAGTACGGAAAGTGCAATGTGAGCCATTCGACCTGGTATTTATGGATGTTCAAATGCCGGTAATGGACGGCTACACCGCCACCCGCTTGATTCGCCAGTGGGAGCGTGAGCAGGACCGGAAGCCCCTCTCCATCATCGCTCTTACGGCGCATGCTTTGGAGGGGGAGGCTGAACAAAGCCGGGCTGCGGGCTGCGATCTGTACTTGAGCAAGCCCATTAAGAAGCAGCGACTGCTGGAAATCATTGGGCAGATTGGAGCAGAACTCGCCAGCAGAGAAATGTCTGGGGCATATGGCAATCCATTCCCTTCCCCGATGGCTCCCATGAGCGATGCAGTAGAAACAGATGCCTTTGCATAGACAGGATAAGCTGTCACCGGAACCATACCTTAGTGCACCTCCAGATAAAGTTTATCCAAAAGATGGAAAAGGCTGCGGCGCAGTTCGTTGAAACCAGCCATCCGACGTTTGGCCTCTTCCTGGTCCTCACCCGCCAAATGAACAATAGACTTGGCCATGGCATGAACCTCATGATGGGCCGCACCCAGTTCATGAAAAATGGGCATCGAACCAAACAACCGGGTTCCTTCATTATCATACCACTTGCCAAAGTCACATTGATGGCCATCGGCCACCTGCTCTGCCACCATCTTCAAACGACCATGAATCACATCCTCCAACCGTCCCAGCCAGCGCAAATGGGCAACCTTTACCGCCTTGGAATCAAAGGGTTCACCCCCTATGTCCAAACCAGATTGGGCCTGACGCAAATTCTCGGCAGTCTCCTGGATGACATCGCTTAGATGACGCAGATAATTGGTGGATGCGTTGATATAGGTGATGAGACTGTATGCCTGGCGAATTTGCTCCACACCGGCGGCCTGCTCCGTGCGTTTGGTGGAATCCAAAATGGTCAACACAAATTTCTGGGCATAAGCACTGTTGGTAGACACGGTACGGGCAAAATCCAACACATTGGTGCTGTGCTCCGTGATTTCGCGGGATTCCTTGGCCACCTGGATGGCCGATTTGGCCACCTCCATGGCAGCCACCTCCAACTCCCGTGCATTCTGGGTCACGCCTTCTGCTGCACTGGACACCCCCGTCACCGAACGGGCAATTTCCTGAATGGCCTGACTCTGCTCATCCACCGATTGGGTAATTTCATTGTTGGCAACCGTTACCAAGGTCATGAGTTCCGCCAACTCTCCCGTCGCCCCCAAGGCACGACCGGCCTTCTCTTGAATCGTCGACACCTGACTGGCAATCAACTTGGTGGCATCCGCTGTTTGTTTGGCCAACGCCTTCACCTCGTTGGCCACCACCGCAAACCCACGACCCGCCTCCCCTGCCCCCGCCGCCTCAATGGCCGCATTAAGAGCCAACAAATTGGTCTGCCCGGCAATGGCATTGATCAACCCTACCACCTTGCTGATTTCCCTGGCAGAACCAACCAGCTCATGCATGATGGTCATGGCTTGGTTGGTGCGGTTGGACGCCTCCCCAGTCTGGCTATTGGCCGTGATGCAACGCTTGCGAACATCCGACAAAGATGCACTCAACTCCTCAATGGCCACCGCTACCATGGAAACAGCTTCGTTGACATTTCCCAGGTTGCCGTTAACACTATTTATACTGGCACTCATCTCCTCCGCTGCGGTGGCCATCACATCCACATTGTTGGACGTTTGTTTGGCACTGCCCTGGATCGACTCCACATTGGAAACCAGTTGACCAATCTCCTTAAAGACCAGTTCAATATGGTTGCTCACCTCCCGCACCGTATGATTGATCTGGCGCAATTCATCATCCAGTTGCCGGTTGGACTCCGCCACTTGGGTGATGGTCTCATAGGTGGCCCGAACATCTTCACCCATGCGTCCCTGAAGCGTACCCAACTCCCCTGCACAGGTGGCAACCGCATCCGACTGGAGAATAATGGAACGCACAGTCCGTTGCAGACGATAGGCCATGCTGGCCATGGCCCGTTGCAATTGCCCGGTCTCACAGGCCAAGGTGGAAACATCAATGGTCACCTGCAACTTTCCTTCCGCAATATCTCCCGCTTCATCCGTCAATTTTTTCAATGGACGGGTTATCTTCCCCGCTACCCCCCATACGGCGGCCATGGCAATCAGCAGGGTTATCAAAGCTGTGGAAAAAATTGTCAGTTTGATGCCCTCCAAAGAATACTGCCCCTCCAACAAAAGGTTATAAGGCTTGATGGCCGCCACACTCCAATTGAAGGTGGGCAAATTTTGAAAAGCCATATAATAACGAATGCCGTCTGCACCATAAAACGACCCCATTCCCCGCCCACCCTGACGCATGCGCTCCACCATGGCCAAAAATTCGGGCGTATCAGCGATAGAGGTGACAGGAGGCAGATAATCCTCCAGTTTTTCATCCTCATCACCGTGGCCATGCTCCCCATTCGCTCCCTGCTTTTCTTTCACTTTAAGCGAAATTTCCCGGCTGCTGTCGGATACCAGCAATCCTTTGGGATCAAAAATAAAATAACGGGTCTGCCCCGCCGAGGCCTGAACCTGTTTGCCCCCACTCCCATCACGCTCAACTAAAGTTTTCTGAAACTGGGCCATTGGAATTTCAAAGTGGAAAAATCCAGGTCGCGAACCATCTGGCAAATCAATGGGGGTGGTGTAAGAAAACACCCACTCCCCAGCATCGGGAGAAAGATAGGGATAGGCTACATACACCTCACCCTTGTTTGCAGACATGGTGGGCGCAAAAAATTCGGCACCATTTTCTTCACTGGAAAAATCATCCTCTGGAGCAATTTTTCCCCTGGTGATGCGTAAATGCTCCTGACCAGTTTTGTCAATGACGCAGGTTTCCACAATGGGATAACGTTTTTCCAATGCCAACACCCAGTTATCCAACAGACCGCGCACTTTTCGCTGGGCCTCGGTAAATTGCAATACTTTTGCCTCATTGTATTGATTGCCCGCCCGTGAGTCAGGAAGGGCAAAGTATTCGCGAAAGGCCGGATACTCTACAGCCATGAGCATGTCACTCTTGGCCTTGTCATGAAACAATCGGGTGCGAGCCGTTTTTTCATCCAAATCCCGCTGCATGGACAGTGCAGAACTCTCCACCACCGCCTTTTCCGTCACCGAAAAGGCGATCCAGGCAATCCCACTCAACCCTGCTAAAAACAACCCAAGAAAAAGCAGGGCAAATTTGTGTTTTATACTGGTCAAACTGTTCATGGTAACACTCTGGATTGCGGATGGGTTTGGTCACTTGCGGACAGGGTTCTGATACGCTGATTCAATTACATGCAAATCAGGGACCAGCTTTGCATCAATATAATAATCAAATAGATACACTCTATCACCATCTTGAATGTCAGAAAAAAGTCACATTTTTCCGACACTTGTTAAAAAACACTCATCCCAGGAACACAGTCACGCCAGGTAAATGATAATCAATACGGCTTGCTCTGAGGATGCCGCCATACCCTTGCACCTTAACATGGCTATCCCCTCCTGGCGAGATGAATAGCCACCTTGCCAAACTTTATTTTATGCCTGGTACCGCCCCTTTCCCTTGCTGGATCCTGGTTAAGAACTTATTGAAGTTTCTCAAGAGACAGGTTACAGTTCATGGCCATGAATGCATTCATCCAAACGGGTACGGCCCCTGGAACACCAACCTGAGAAAGGGATAATCCATGTCTCCCCGTATCCCCCAGCCAATGTGTTCATTCACTCCTTTGTCAGTGCCTTTGCAATAGCTTCCCTTTCCTACTCCTATCCACCGAGGCTCCTTATGAAACATCATGACCATTCTCTGGAAAAGGGGGATATTTTTCGTCTTCCCGTCCAACAGGCCCATCCCACCCAGTTCGCCGTGGGCATGATTTCCGCTGATTGCAAAAAACAGAAGGTTGAGGAAGCCTATAAGGAAGGTAAACTGCACGATTTCCTCTGCCAGGAAGGCCATTTGGTGCCGGTGGTGATCGGTCCCGACCATGTTTTCTACCTCACCGACCATCACCATCTGAGTGCGGCAGTCTGGCGGGCAGATATTCCCATGGAGGAAAAAAAGGTGCATGCCTATGTACTGGAAGACTGGTCCGGCAAGGAAGAGAACATTTTCTGGCGCGACATGATCGAAAACAATCTGACCTGGTTGCACGATGACAAGGGTGAAGGCCCCCTGCATCCCCGCCTGCTTCCCGCCACCATTGGCGATATTTTGAACGACCCCTACCGCACCCTGTCCCGCTGGTTGCGAGATTGCGGTTGCTATACCAAGGACGAGCTGAAAGACAAAACCAAGTTGATCTGTGAAGAAGCCAAATTTCTGCCCACAAGCCACGCCAAAGCCTTTTTCATCGAGTTTCGCTGGGCAGACTTTCTGCGGAAAAATGTCAAACTGGAGCTGAAACAGGAAGATTTCTCCCTCACCTGTGCCACCATGCCCTATTCGCCACTCTATCTTTCCGACGAGGCCGCTGCACTGGAAAAGGCTTTTTCCATTGTTGTAGATCTCATCGGCTGCCACCAATTGCGGACCGTGACCTATGACCAGCATGGTTGCCTGGTCAACAAATGAGTTGAACCTTTCTGGCAGGCAGAGCAACAAGGATTTCCATCATGATTGCAAGTGGCAATAGTCCGCCCGAGCTGACCATCACAGGCTGGATGTTGGATGGAATACAAAAAGCACCCTTGCAGGAATCGGCAAACCCCAAAGGGTGGGTGCCTGGGGATGGTCCGCGCTGGCTGGATGTGCAGATACCGGAAGAACCCATGACTGCCTGGCAAATTCAACCCTTGTCCGACAGGTTGGCCATCTCCCCGGCGGTGGCCAACCTGGCAGTTGATCTGGATCACCACCCCCGACTGACCAGGCATGGCCAAGGGGTGATCCTTTGCCTGTGGGAGACGGTTGTTGGCACCGATCAACCCCATGTGGAATCCATCCCTTTCAATCTTTGGTGCGATGGTCAACAAATCATCACCTTGCATCATCAGCCGGTGAACGCGCTGGCGGCCCTGGCGGATGCCCTCCAACAAGAGCAGAAACCGCTGGGAGCCGCCGGTGCCCTGGTATGGCTGCTGGATAAACTGGTGCAGGGCATGCACCAGACAATCTCCCATGCAACTCGCCAGGTACATGCCCTGGAAACCAGCCTGCAAGTTCAGGATGTCGTGCCCCTCAATGGACAATTTGTATGGTTGAGAAACCACTTGTCCCGTCTTTTTCTTTTTCATGCAGAGCCTCAACTGCAAGCCCTGCGCACGTTGGCTCGCTTGCCCTTGGCCTGGCTGGATGACCAAGGGTGCCGCCCTCATCTGAAAGAATGCCTCACCCGCTTTTCCCGTGCCTTGCGTGAACTGACCCATCTGAATAAACGGTTGGAACATCTTCAGGAGGGATTCTCCAACATGCTGGACCACCGGCTGAACAGTCGTGTTTACAACCTGACCATGATAACCGGCATCGCATTTCCCATGGTGTTTCTTACCGGGTTGCTGGGGGTCAATCTTGGTGGCATTCCAGGATCGGATAATCCCTGGGCCTTTACCATTTTCTGCCTGTTTCTTATCGTGTTGGGATGGACCATGGCCTGGTGGTTTCACCGGCAAAAATGGTTGTAACTGGATTTGAACATGCCGCGCTTGCGAACCGTTATTTTCAATTATGTCAGCCCCCATGGTTGGAACAAGGAGGGGCTTTCTCCCGTCAATCACCTGCTTTTGCTGGCGGTTGCTGTGGCCGTTGTCAGTCAAATTCTGGAAACGGAACAGGCCTTGTACAGGGAGCATGCCACTTTTTTTACCTGGTTGGAATTCGGGGTGGGGGCATTGTTCACCCTGGATTATTTGACCAGAATTTGGGTGGCGGCGGAGATGCCTCAATACCAGGGCTGGTGGGGACGGCTGCGCTATGCCCTCACTCCGGTGGCCCTGTGCGATTTGCTGGCCTCCCTGCCCTTTCTTCTCTATTTTATTTTTGAGTGGGTCGGCATCAATGACTTGGCAGTTTTACGTCTGTTTCAGGCCTTCAAGTTGATCCGGGCTGCCAATCTGGGACGTTTTTCCGAAGCGGCCCGCGCCTTGCAGCATGCCATTCGGATACGTGGTTTTGAACTTTTGCTCAGTCTGATTTTAGCCATCCTCATGGCCCTGCTTACCGCCACCTGCCTTTACTGGGTGGAAGGGGATGTGCAACCCAAAGCCTTTGGCAGCATTCCCCGGGCGTTATGGTGGAGCATCGAAACCTTGACCACGGTGGGTTATGGCGATGTCATCCCGGTTACCCCCCTGGGACGCTTGCTGGCTGGAATTTTTGCCTTTCTGGGAATCGGCATTATTGCCCTGCCAACAGGTATTCTGGCTTCTGCGTTTAGTGATGCCCTGCATGCCAAACGCTCCACCCAATCCACCGATAAAAATGTAAACTCCTCCAGTTCGTGAAAAGGTTTTCTATGAACACTGCCATTAAACCCCATAATCGCTTGCACCATATTCTCAGCAGTCCTTGGTTGCACCTGATTGCCGGTCTGTTGCTCATGGTGACATCTGGAATCGAAATCATCGAAACCTTGGATGAGTTATTCAAGGAGCAAAGCAATATCGGTGCACACCACGGCCTGTTTTTTTACAGCCTGGTTACCTCTCTTAACAAGTTGGCGGAAGTCATGGAAGGAGCCATCTCATTGAGTAAAGCCACCCAATCCCACGAGGAAGATGCCTCCCATCCTCCCGTATGACAGGGCCACGGTCGTTTTCCATAATTTCGCGCCTTAACGGGCAAACCTGCCTGAACAACCCTTGGTGGTATGGGCTGCAATCCCACTCACCTGCATAGGCGTTTTTTGAATTTTAATATTTTCCATACGCGACCGTAAAATTGAATTCAAATGCGAATTATAACACCGTCAAACGCTCCCCCA